>JAEYUA010000267.1 GCA_023433755.1 Bacteroidota bacterium
AAGTTTTCCTGCCGGTGATGGTTTGCAGTGTATTACCTGCTGCCTCACATCCTACTGCATCTATACAAACATCCGCTCCGAAATTGCCCGTGGTCTTTTTGAGGAAGACAACAGGATCATCCATGTCGCGGAAATTGTAGGCTTCGCATTTGGCATAATTGCGTGCGAACTCCAAACGGTATTCGAGTTCATCAATTACGATTACGCGGCCTGCACCAAAGAGCCAGGCGCAGCGTGCAGCCATGATACCGATAGGACCTGCTCCGAATACTACAACGGTATCGCCTTTTTTGATACCACCCATTTCCGCTGCCTGGTAACCGGTGGGCACCACGTCAGTCAACAGAACGGCATCATCGAGGTCCATACCTTTTGGAATGACGGTGGGGCCTACATCCGCATAGGGTACACGCACATATTCAGCCTGTCCGCCGTCATATCCGCCGGCTGTATGTGAGTAACCGAAAATTCCGCCTACTGCTGTCGCCTGTGTATTGGATTCATGGCAGTTGCCAAAGAGTTCCTGCTTGCAGAAAGGGCAGGAGCCGCAGGCGATGTTGAAGGGCACCAATACATGATCTCCCACTTTGAGGTTTTGCACGCCTGAGCCAACCTCTTCCACGATACCTGTGAATTCATGTCCGAAGGTCATGCCTACACGTGTATCGGGAACCAGTCCATGGTAGAGGTGAAGGTCGGAACCGCAAATGCAGGATCTTGTTACACGAACGATTGCATCACCCGGGTGAAGGATTTCCGGGTCAGGTTTGTTGCGGTCGGCTCTTACCCTGAAGGGACCGCGGTAATTCATTGCCAGCATACATGTATATTTTTAAAATGATTGATGAGTGCTACGCATGAGCATGCAATTTGAATGCATGCCGCGTGAATAGTATGCTGAAAAAAATATGCCGCGATAGAAGGAATGCTGTACAGTTGGCTTGCTTTGAATGATAATCAAAATAGCAATAAGCTAGTGGCTGTATTTAACCGCAAAGGGCGCAAAGAAGACGCAAAGAAGACGCAAAGAAAAGTTCGAAAACTTTGGAACTCCAGCCGGCTACATCTTAGCGTCCTTTGCGTAACCTGCCAATGCTTTAATTAAGTTCTGCCCTCAGCGTCCTTCGCGTTTAAATTCTTCAAAGCTTTAATCTATATTTTTTTTTACTTAGCATCTAGCTTAATCCTTAATCAGGAAAATAAACCTTTTGGATTTTGTTTTTTTTATTTCATAAAGGGCAATACCGTAAAAAAGTTTATCAATAAACCCATGGTCAATCACCATATTTCCTGCACTACCAAGCCAACAGCCAAAAGCTTTTCTTTTTTCCAAAACTTTTATACTTTTACCCTGCTTCAGCGCTATTCAGGGGTGTCATCTCTTTAAGCCCCTTGCCTCAATTCATAAAAGCCGGCTATCCCGGCAGCATCAGGATCGGTTATAGTTTTTAATTGTTCGCACTGTCCGTGTTCGTTAACGTTTAAAACTTGTACTATGAAACTTTCTGATTTTATCATGTTAGGCAACGATGAAAAGAAAATGACCGTTCTGCACCAGGGAGTGCTGATCGGTAAAAGAAAACAGCATACCTCCATGATCTTTCTTTTCCAGTTGGATGGGTTTTATGTGGAAACCTGGTGCAACCAGGGTGACAAGACCATAGAGGAATACCGGATGTTCGGGCAGACCCTGTCACTCAATCCCTACCTGGATGATATCAGGATCGATGACCTGTTGAATTAAGGTTACAGGGTTTTATTAATCTCGGTTATGATGTTATTGATGCTGTCACCAATGGCTGTTAATTCATGATTGGCAGCATCATCGCCTTCCAGTGACCTGATGATAAGGCCCGTATGCCTGATCCGCAGGTCGATATATTCATTTATCAACTGCCGGTTCCTGGCCAGGGAAGGGTTGAGGTTATAACCAGATGTTTGCTCCATCAGTTTTTTAGCTTTCTCCCATTCAGGTTTTGATATGGACCTGACCTCGCTGAGCATTTTTTCCGGGTCATCATTGTTCAAAGGCGCCAGGGCTCTCATCTCAATTTCCTGGAATGATTCTATTGCATGAACATACCTGGGTGACTGGTCAGCAGGACCGCTGAGGTAAAATATGGTAATAGCCAGAGAGGTCGCTGCTATGATCGACATGGCAAGGGTCCGGCCCAGTTTTGCGGGTTGTTTAATGGAGAAGTAATAAATATACCCGATCACGAAGCCACTGACCAGTCCACCCAGGTGGGCTGCATTGTCAGTAGCATCTGATTTGGCGCCATAAAGAATATTGTAACCCACAAAAATACCAATGCTTTGCAGCATAGCTTTTCTCATCGACTGGGGTATGAGTTTGGTGGTCAGCAGGGAAAGGAAAACACCATATAACCCGAAGATGGCACCCGAGGCCCCGGCGCTTACCAGGTTCTCGTCATGCCACCAGGAGCTGGTAACACTGGCCAGCAGTCCTGTGGCCAGGTAGGCAGTGATATAGCGGCCCTTGCCCAGCATGGGTTCCAGGTAGATCCCTACCATGTAGAGCGCATACATATTGAATAGTATATGGACCAGTCCAATATGTACAAAGACGGAACTGATTAAACGCCACCATTCACCATCGAGTGTTCTCCATTTTACATTCGCACCCCAACGTACCAGGTCGGAAACCAGCGGATCAAAAAGCGCCACGCCGGATAGCAGCATCATGATAAAAATGAGGAGATTCAATCCTATTATGGTATAAGTGATGGCCTGTGAACCCTTGGATAGATTCATCACTTCATTGATCTTTTCCGCCTCCTCTGTTTCTTTACGGATGGTATGAACGGTCTGTTCGCGCAGGCTGCTCATTTCCGCTTCAAACCTTTCCTCGTTCAGCGATCCATCCTGCAGCAATTGCTGGTGGAATGCGTTTTCAAAGGCAGTCGTGTTCTTTTTATTTTTTTTCAGCAGGTCAAAGGCTGCTGATTCAGGAAGCTTGCTGGTGATTTCAAGTTCGCCGTCGGTAACATCAACAATGATATGATCTGCATGGGTGTTCCAGGTTTTTTTTGAATAGCCCACCAGCCTGTTATCCATAATAAATTCAACAGTCCAGCCCAGATTTTTAAAGCTGGCATAGCTAAGGGTGAGGATCTGAGCGGTGGATTTTCCGGGTACGGCTATTTGTTTTACATCCTGAGGCATGTACTAATGTTTGCCGGAAGGTGCAAAAAAAAATCTTTGGTTCAAAACTCATTTAATAAAAAAACAAGGGCCTGCA
>JAEYUA010000292.1 GCA_023433755.1 Bacteroidota bacterium
ACATACCGGCAACTTCAGTAACGGCATCACAACGATTCAGTGCATGTATGCACCTGAATTTAGTGCGCATTCGGAAGGAGTGAGAATTTCAATTGAGTGATTGAATCAAGAGCGCCACATTGTTGGAGCTTTTGCATATAAAAAAGGCAACCGCCAAGGACGCGAAGGGCGCAAAGAATGAACGCAAAGACATAGCGTTCCAAAGCTCGAACAAACTGGAGTAATCTAGTTTGTATGAATTTGCTTTGCGCCCTTTGCTCTCCTTCGCGTCCTTTGCGTTTTGTCTTTCCTCTTTCAGAACAGGCTACCTACCGGCTACAGACTACAGACTACAGACTTCCGACTTTGAACTTTCAACTTTTAACTCTCAATTTTCCCCCGCCCCCTTATCTTTGCACATGGCAACAAACCCCACTTCCAGGAATTTAATTGACGGCCTCACTTTCGATGATGTTCTGCTCGTCCCGGCTTATTCGGAGATCCTTCCCAGGGATGTAGAGATCAAAACAAAACTTACCAAAGACATTACCCTGAACATACCCATGCTCTCCGCAGCCATGGATACTGTAACCGAAGCCTCGCTGGCCATTGCCCTGGCACGCGAAGGTGGACTGGGCATCCTGCACAAGAACATGAGCATCGAAAAGCAGGCCGACCAGGTAAGAAAAGTGAAAAGAAGTGAGAGTGGCCTGATCGTAGATCCCATTACGCTTAAAGTGGATGCCACCATTGGCGATGCGGTCAGGCTGATGAAGGAAAACCGCATTGGTGGTATTCCCATCATTGAGAACGGCGGTAAACTCGCCGGCATTCTCACCAACCGTGACCTTCGCTTTGAAGAAGACCTCCACCGCAAGGTGAGCGAAGTGATGACGAAAGAAAACCTGATCACTGCACCGGAAGGCACGGATCTCAAAAAAGCAGAAGCCATACTGCGTAAAACCAAGGTTGAAAAATTACCGGTGGTGGACAAGGCAGGAAAACTGATTGGACTGATCACCTACCGTGATATTTTACAGGTGGTCTCCTACCCCCATGGTGTGAAGGATGTGATGGGAAGGTTATTGGTAGGCGCCGCAATTGGTGTAACACCAGATATTCTCGACCGTGTTGCAGCCCTGCAGCAGGTAGGTGTGGATGTGGTGGTGCTTGACAGTGCGCACGGACATTCAAAAGGAATTATTGATTCACTGAAGAAAGTGAAAAAGAGTTTCAAAAACCTGGATGTGATCGCGGGCAATATCGCTACAACCGAAGGCGCACAGGCCCTGGTGGATGCCGGAGCGGATGCAGTGAAAGTGGGAATTGGACCGGGTTCGATTTGTACAACAAGAATTGTTGCCGGTGCCGGTGTACCGCAACTCACCGCCATCATGCAGGCACATGCTGCCGTTAAAAAATCAGGCACGCCAATCATTGCAGACGGTGGTATCCGTTATACCGGTGATATGGTAAAAGCCCTGGCAGCGGGTGCTGATTGTGTGATGATGGGAAGCATCTTTGCTGGAACAGAGGAAAGCCCGGGCGATACCATCATTTACGAAGGAAGAAAATTCAAGGAATACCGCGGCATGGGTTCTCTGGGTGCCATGAGTGTGGGCAGCAGCGACCGCTATTTCCAGGATCCTGAAGCTGATGTGAAAAAATTTGTCCCAGAGGGTATTGAAGGCCGGGTTGCGTACAAAGGCATGCTGAAAGAGATCGTGTACCAATATACCGGCGGACTAAGAGCCGGTATGGGATATTGCGGCGCGAAGAATATCGCTGAACTGCAGCAGGCCACTTTCGTGAGGATCACCAATGCAGGCATGCGCGAAAGCCATGCGCATGATGTGGAGATTACGAGGGAAGCGCCGAATTACAGCCGCAAATAATATCGTTAGGCACCATCAGTGAGATTTACTTTCATATTCATATTGACCTGCTTTTTTGTTAATTGCAACCAACATAAAAATCGGTCTGCCTCGGAAAAAATTCCTGGTACCAAATTCGAATTATATATACCACTGCATTCTAATGACACTCGCTATGAGAGGGATTTGAATGCCTATACCTATAAAAAGAAGCTCACTAATCTGCTTTCGCTCAAGGCTCTTGAAAACGGTGCCGACAGTTTTGAATTGAGATTCTGGAAAGTAGGTTCTTTATTTGATCCAATCATTCTTTACATTTTGAAGAAATCACCTAATAAAAACTGGAGTAACCTTCATTTTCAACTTTATAGAGGTACCTCCTGGAATAGTGAGGAGCCTGAAATCGATTCTTTGGCTGTCCAAAAAGTCTGGCCTCGAATGATTAATTGGGACGAATACATTAAAAGCTTGAATTTGGATAGCTTATGGGTAACTCCGTCACAACGAGAAGTTATAGACGAGTCATTTGGAGCAGTTGATGGATATTCTTACTTTATTGAACTGGCAAGTTCTAGCAAATACCGTTTTCTTAATTACTATGTTCCTGATAGGCTTCAAAATGTAGAACTAAACCATCGACGAATAATTGATTTTCAGAATAATTTACGAGATGGAATATTGTATAATGGAATTATAAACCCCTAATCTGATTACGGCGCCCAATAATAGCTCGGCAAAGGGGGGTGGTAACTTCCGAGGTCTCATTCTATTATCATGTTACTTTAGTCAGTAGCGTTGAAATGTCAACCTCCGAGGTTACCTCCGAGGTCGCCAGAATTTCCACCACTCAACACAATCGTCACCCTAAATTTTTATAATTAAAGTAAATTCCTCTACAATCTTTTTTATGAACCGGAAAAACTTCATCACCAACTTTACCGCTGCTGGTGCGGCTATGGCCTTATCGCCCATGAATGTATTTAGCCAAACCGGCAAGGCGGAAGAACCCTACAGCACTACCATTGTAAAAGAGTTCGTTGGAGCGGGACATAACAATCTCCCTAAAGTGAAAGAACTCCTGGCTGAATATCCCAACCTGTTGTATTGCCGTTATGATCACGGGAATGGTGATTTTGAAGAAGCCATTGAAGGCGCTGGCCATGTCGGTGATAAGGAAATCGCAAACTATCTCATTGCACAAGGTGCACGGCCAAACATATTTGTTTTGACCATGCTGGGCGAAACTGCCATCGTCAAATCCATTCTTGAAAAATATCCCACCCTGCTTCATGCAAAAGGGGCACATGGTTTCACTTTATTGCATCATGCCAACAGGGGAAACCAGGAGGGGTTAGCGGATTATTTCAAATCAAAAGGTCTTACTGAAACCAGGATCAAACTATGATAACGCCTATCAGCTGCTGTGCCGTGATTTATATCGGACCGGCCGCTGATTGATGTTTTGTGAATGAATTTAAAAACTAAAGCCGAACGTTAAACGTCGAGCCGGAACAAAAGCTGAAAGATGCACAACTGCTGATGCTGCGTTGGGTCAGCCGGCATAGCAGAAAACTGCTGTTAGCGGTAGTTGTAGTTCGCTTGGAGGAACTGCTCGATCAACTTCTTGTACTCAACAGCATAGGGTTCCGCAAACTTAGCTCCGGTCTCCAGCAGCAGTATTCGCTTGTCGGAAAGAATGAATTGCGAATACCTTTTCTCATACATCACTATGTTATTCGGGTAGGCATATGCAGTTTGCACAATCTTCATTGCGCTGTCACGGTCAGCATTGGTGGCGAACGTCCATTCTTCAAAATGTAGTCTGGGAGTAAAACCCGTAAACCTATCTTTTTTGGTAGACCGAAAACCAAGTGTTGTCACATGCATGTTTTCCATGATGAAGTTTTTTGTAATCCATCTCTTCATATTGCAGGTATCGTAAGCTACAGGAAAAGTTTTGGCAGTCACTCTTTCAAACCTCAATTTTCCAGTTTTGTGAGTGTTCGGTTTGAACAGTCCTTTGCTACTAATGAAATCAACTACCGAATAAAATTGGTCAGTAGGTGTTCTGACTGTGTCCTGCGAGAAAGTCGTAACAAAATTAATGGTATCCTTACCGGGTGGACAGTCCTGTGTTTGTTGCTCTGGTTTTGACGCTACCTGTCTTAGTTTGGTCGCCTCGTCCGATTTACAAGCGAACAGTGTCGCAGTAAAAACGAAAAAATAAAGGAAATATCGCATTTATTTTTTGATTGAGATGCAAACGGCACGGGCTATCCATAAACAATTACAGCTAACATTACCGGTTTACGCCATCAGGATCCTCCTCCTTCCCGAAAATCTGCCCTTTGAACTTCTGGTAGAAAAAAGAAACGACCAGCAACAACACCCCCAGCACCAGGTAGGCAATCACTTTCTGAATAGTTGTAAACTGGATACTGTCCACCACCAGCAGTTTTCCAAGTGTTAATCCCATCAGCAGCATGGCTGCCATTCGGGCCTGTACCGACCGGATCCTGAACCCCCAGGCAAACAGCAGCACCGCTGTCAGCAACCAGAGGAAGGTCACCGTAAACCCATCCCAGTTCACCACGATGAAAAAAACAAAAAGCGCCAGCGCCAATAGCGCGAGAATTCTCACCGTTAGCATTTCATCTTTCCATACCCTGTACACGATGAAAGACTGCAGGGCTACGAATGCCGACATGCAGAAACTGATCAGGGCAATCATATCATCAGCATCTTTGAGCCCTCCAATTACAGATTGGGCTGCGATGAATAAAGCAACATTGTTCAGCACTATCGCGTAACTGTCATTCTCCAATAATTTTTGCTGGTAAAGTATCCTTGGACCAACAATCGAAAAAACAAAGACCAGGAAAAACACCAGCATGAAAATAATACCGGTTGCCTGTTGAGAGGTTTCGTAGCGGGTAACAGCCCAGGCCAGGAATAAAACCCAGGTTATGGCCTGTGCGACAGAAGCAATGGTCTTCCATTTCTTTCTCAATGATAAAAAAACAACGCCCAGGTTAATCACCGTGATATACAGGAAAAACAGGTCTGCACGTTCAGCGTTCTGGCTAATCAAAAAAGGAATGGCATAAGCGCCAATCAATCCCAGGAAAGCGATCTCCTGCCTGCCGTACCGGATGGCTTCGAACACGGTATACACCGTGAGCGCTGCCATGACCAGGAAGGCCACCGCAAATGACAACATACCATAATAAACAAATGCCGCGTAAGTGGTAAAATACAGGGAGGCCATGGCGCCACTCAGCAGTATGGCACTAAAGAGCACATAATTTTTCCTGAGTTTCCAGGACAGCAGGTACAACAGCAATCCTGCCGCATAGGCCAGCCCGATCCTGAGTCCTTCCGATATCAGCTCCCTGTCAATGGCATACTTCACGCCAATGGACAAGCCGGTAACCAGTA
Organism: Bacteroidota bacterium; assembly: GCA_023433755.1. Classification (GTDB taxonomy): domain Bacteria; phylum Bacteroidota; class Bacteroidia; order Chitinophagales; family Chitinophagaceae; genus Flavisolibacter. Next base: position 5,292 of record JAEYUA010000292.1, read on the forward strand.
CAATGATCCCAACAAAATGAATGAGTTTCAGCCCGATGAAATTTTCCAGTGACAAGGGCTGATGCGCTTTCACCGTGGTGAGTTTCACCTCCCTCCCACTCATTTGATTAACGGTTTCCTGCAACCGGATGATGGATTGGTATTGATGCTGGAATTCTTTTTTCAGCGCATCCAGTTCCTCCTGCAATTTCTTAAGCTGTTCCTCCTCGTTCATGTCTTGTAAAGTAATAAAATTTCCATGCTTTAACATTCAATGCCCTCTTCAACTGGCTCTTTTAATTAACTTGGACGATAAATTTTGCGTTTGAAAAAACTACTGCTGCTCAGTTCATTTTTTTTACTGTTACTCCATGCCCGTGCGCAGGATAGCTGCGAATTGCGCATCAGTCTTCTCACCTGCTCTCCCGGTGAAGAATTGTATTCCACATTTGGCCATACTGCATTACGTGTTCAAAACATGCAGACCGGATCTGACCATGTGTACAACTACGGGAGCTTTGAATTCGGTCCTGATTTCTATACAAAATTCATAAAGGGAAAACTGCTTTACTTTCTATCGGTAGAAGACATGAATGATTTTATGTACCAGTACCAGATGGAAGGCCGCGGTGTGCAGGAACAGGTGCTTCAATTGAATTGTGGTGAAAAAACAAGACTACTCCAGGCACTGCGCGTTAACGCGGATGAACAAAACCGTTACTACCGCTACGATTTTTTATTTGACAACTGCACGACCCGCGCCGGTGATATGGTAGCTGCGCATACCGATACCCCTGTCGTATTCAATAATATTCTTCCTGCTGAAACACCCAGCTTTCGCAACCTGCTGCACACTTACCTGGATAAAGGAAAACAACCCTGGAGCAAACTGGGTATCGATATCCTGCTGGGTTCAAGGCTTGACAGGAAAGTCACTAACGAAGAGGCCATGTTCCTGCCCGATTATCTACTGAAAGGTTTTGACAAAGCACGTATCAATGAACGCCCCCTGGTAAGCGCCCCGGCAACCATCCTGGATTCCACTATTGATCTCAAAAAAAATTCATGGTTTACACCCTCCATGGTTTTTTCAATTGTTTTATTGCTGATCATCCTGCTTTCATTTTCTTCCAGGGCCTGGGCAGCCGGCATTTTGAGGATCTTTGATTTTATATGGTTCTTTATTCTCGGGCTGGCAGGATTGCTGCTGCTCTTTATGTGGTTTGGCACTGATCATACAGTCTGTCGCGATAACCTCAACCTCTTATGGGCTTTGCCCACGCATATCGTGGCAGCCGTATTTGTACGCAGTGAAAAAAAATGGGTGAAATCCTATTTCAGGGTGGTGATGTGGCTGAGCATTGTACTGGCCCTTACCTGGTTTATCCTGCCGCAGCAAATGAACAATGCCCTACTGCCTGTGCTGTTCCTGACCATTTTAAGAAGCTGGAAACTTTCAAAAACAAAACATGCGTAATGCCATTAATCTTCTTGGCCGTAATATTTCCTACCAGGTCATGGGTGAAGGCCCCCTTGTTGTGCTGTTACATGGATTCGGAGAAGATGGAGCCATCTGGAACCGCCAGGTAAAAGCGCTCAAGGGTTACCGTTTGATGATCCCTGACCTGCCCGGCACCGGTAACTCGGAAATGATTGATGACATGAGCATGGAGGGGATGGCTGAAAATCTACTGAACCTGGTTACCTATGACCAAAAGGAAAATGGAAGGGGAAGCGAAACCTTCACCCTGGTCGGGCATTCCATGGGCGGCTATATTACCCTTGCCTTCGCGGAACTTTACCCGCACCTGCTCAATGGATTCGGGCTGGTTCATTCCACGGCCTATGCCGACTCCCCTGAAAAAGTGGATACCCGCCGCAAGGGGATTGAATTCATTGAAACCCATGGGGCTTACGAGTTTCTTAAGACCTCCACCCCCAATCTATATGCCCCCCAAAGCCGGGAACAGCACCCGGAATGGATTAGTGAACACCTCGAAAGGGTACACAACTTTTCCGGTGCAGCGCTCGTTAATTATTATGACTCTATGATAAAAAGGCCGGACAGGACCGGCATTTTAAAAATCACCGAAGTACCAGTGCTTTTTATATTAGGAAAATATGACAATGCTGTGCCCATGAAGGATGGCCTGGAGCAATGTTATCTGCCTTCTTTATCGTATATTGATGTGCTCTACCAGTCAGGCCACATGGGCATGATTGAAGAGGAAGCCAAAACAAACGAATCGTTGACTAAATTCCTGATGAATATTCATCACCAAACCCGATGAAGAAACTAATTTTTTCACTGCTATTTATTGTTAGCGGCATCACAAGCTGGGCCAACCACATTACCGGTGGAACTATATTTTATACATTAGTATCCCAATCCGGAAATAATTTCACTTATAATGTGACCTTATTATTGTACCGGGATCATAATTCTACCGGAGCACAACTCGATCCCACTGCATCCATAGCTATATTCAACCAGAGAACCGGGGCCACGATCTGGAATAATAATAATATTCCCCTGGCGGATACTACGCATCAAAATCTTTCTGCACCAGATCCGTGCATCAACAATCCGCCTACTATCTGGTATGATGTGGGCCGCTATACATTTACTGTAACCTTGCCCGGCAGTGCAGATGGTTATGTAATTGCTTACCAGCGATGCTGCCGCATTGCCGGAATCAACAATCTATTAAATTCAAGTGCACTTGGTGCTACATACACTGCACAAATACCTTCTACATCCATCAATGCCAATAACCCGAATAATAATTCTGCCAGGTTTACTGGTAAGGATACAGTGGTGGTTTGTGCTGATAATAGTTTTTGCTATGATTTTGGTGCTACTGATCCTGACGGCGATTCATTAGCATACTTTTTTAGTCCCGCTTTTGCTGGAGGTACTAGTACTAACCCGGCGCCTACACCTCCCAGCGGACCGATTCCAGGAAATGGAAGCTACCCTCAGGTTGATTATGCCAGTCCATTTTCAGCTATCTCCCCACTGGGTCCTAATGTTACTTTGGATAATAGTACAGGACTGATGTGCGGAATAGCACCAGCTCCCGGTATCTATGTGGTAACTGTGAGTGTGGCTGAATTCCGTAACGGCGCCCTGATCGCTACCCAAAGAAAAGATTTACAGATAAAGGTGGGTGATTGCGACCTGGTAGGTGTTACGCTTCCTACATCTTATCCAATGTGTGATGATTTCACGCGCAGCTTTGAAAATCTTTCTCCTCCAAATAATCTCATTCACACCTGGGAATGGACATTTGGTGATGGCAATACATCCAACCTGCAAAGACCACAACATACCTATGGTGATACCGGAACTTACAATATCAAACTGGTAGTGAACCGCGGTGAAGCCTGCGTGGATTCGGCTATGGCTGTTGCGCATGTTTATCCTGGTTTCTTCCCGGGCTTTACAATCGCAGGCATCTGCGCCACCAAGCCGACACAATTCAATGATACCACCCGAACGGTTTATGGCCTGGTGAATAGCTGGCGATGGGATTTCGGGGATGTGGCTACTAATGCGGATACATCAAGACTGCAAAATCCTGCTTATGCCTATCCCACCACCGGAACCAGGAATGTACGGTTTATCGTAACCAGCAACAAAGGTTGTATTGATACGGTTTTCAAAGACATAACCATATTGGATAAACCGCCGCTTCAGGCTATACCAACCGATACATTGATCTGTAATGGCGATAATGTACAGTTGAATGCAGTGGGTGTGGGACAGTTTAGTTGGTCTGGTCCAAATATCATCAATGGCAATACAGCCACCCCAACTGTGAGCCCGACTACCACCACCGACTATACGGTTGAATTAAGTGATAATGGATGTATCAATACGGCCACGGTAAAAGTCCGGGTTATAGATTTCGTAACGCTCCAGGCCATGCCTGATACCACAATATGTGCTACCGACTCCGTGCGGCTGAGAGCAGTCACTGATGGTTTACGCTTCAACTGGACACCGGCAGCCACGTTGAATGACCCGACTTTGTTAAGTCCTTCTGCACTTCCTGTGAATACGACTACATACGAGATCACTTCAACAGTGGGAAGTTGCAGCACTACCGACCAGGTAACAGTTACCCTGGTGCCTTATCCTGTTGCTGATGCAGGCAGTGATGCCAGTATCTGTTTTGACGGAAGCACCCAACTCAATGCAAGCATCACAGGAAATGCATTTACCTGGACGCCTTCTTCTTCATTAAGCAATCCGAATATTTTGAACCCGGTTGCACGGCCATTAGCTACAACCAATTATGTACTTACGGTTACCGATGTTTTAGGATGTCCGAAACCGAGGAGAGATACAGTTACGGTAGTTGTACTGCCCAAGGTGAATGCTTTTGCGGGGAATGATACACTTGTGGTTGTGGGACAACCTTTGCAGTTCAATGCATCCGGTGGTGTGAGTTATTTATGGTCACCTGCCACCAACCTGAGTAATGTGAACATTAATAATCCAACGGCTACTTATGATGGCAGTTTCGACAGCATCCGTTACAAGGTGGTAATCGCGAATGAACTGGGTTGTGCTGATTCGGCTTTTATGCTGGTAAGGATCTTCAATACCAAACCCCAGGTATTTGTTCCCACTGCTTTTACTCCTAATGGTGATGGTAAGAATGATGTGTTCAGACCCATACCGGTTGGTATAGAAAAATTTGACTATTTCCGTGTTTACAACCGCTGGGGACAGTTGGTCTATAGTTCTACCAATACTGAATCAGGGTGGGATGGACGAATCAAAGGAAAAGACCAATCGTCAAATACATTTGTATGGATTGTGAAGGGCACTGATTTTACAGGTAAATCTTTCTTTGCCAAGGGAACTGTGATACTCATCCGATAAGAAATAAATCATAAATAGAAAAAGCCTTGTGGATCTTTCCACGGGGCATTTTTTTAAATACGCTTACCTTAGAAGGCATGAATAAAATTGTGTTCATTACAGGGGCTACTTCTGGTTTCGGTGAAGCGACAGCGAGAAAGTTTGCTCAGGAAGGGTTCGATGTTTTGATTAATGGAAGAAGAGCAGATAGACTTGAAAGATTAAAAAATGAATTAGAAGTCCAACATAAGATTAAGTGTCATTTGCTGCAATTTGATGTAAGGGCAAAAGATGATGTTTTTAATTCAGTCAACAACCTCCCTTCAGAATGGAAAAATATCGATGTACTCATTAATAATGCTGGTCTCGCCCTGGGCCGTGACCTGTTCAATGAGGCCAGCCTTGATGACTGGGATACCATGATCGATACCAACCTGAAAGGTTTGCTCTATGTTACAAAGGCCGTGGTGCCTTTTATGATCGAAAGAAAAAAAGGTCATATCATCAATATTGGTTCAACTGCTGCCAAAGAAGTGTATGAAAAAGGGAATACCTACTGCGCCACCAAAGCGGCTGTAGATTCTATCAGCCAGGGAATGAGAATAGACCTGCTGAACCATCATATTAAGGTCACAGCCATTCACCCGGGCGCGGCCGAAACAGAATTTTCTCTGGTCAGGTTCAAAGGTGCCGGAGAAACGGCGAAAAAAGTATATGAAGGTTACCAGGCACTGACAGCGGAAGATGTGGCGGATATCATTTATTACACAGCCTCCCTCCCGGCGCACGTTTGTATCAATGATCTCGTTGTTACCTGCACCCAGCAGGCTAACGCTTATCTCTTTAACAAATCCGGATCGCTGTAATTGGCAAATCCCTAACAAGCCCTTCACGCTTTCTAACATTTGATGGCACGGCTTTGGCCTTTGCGGGAAGGCCTGTTTTACCCGGGATTTGTCGACACCAGCAAGGAATTACACTTAGAAGATTTACGTTTCACAAAAAAACAGGATCAAATAGCTTTCAGCCTATTCTTTTTTGATATACATTTAAAATCCAATCCACCCAAGCACTGGAATTAACTATGAAAAAAGCCTCCATCATTTTCACCATCCTCATCGCTTTCTGTTCGGCCATACAGGCCCAGGAGGTCATCCGTTTACAATCCTGCAGTGACAGTTTTATTGAACGCCAGGTCGACAGCCTGAAAGAACTTTATGGTAAGCAGGGTTTTGATGTAATGCGTGAAGCATCCATCATGATGGAGAGTGATTATGAAATGCCCGTGGTGCTCCAGCTCAACGAGCGCACGATGTACCAAATCGTATTCATTGGTGAGTACACCTCCAAGCTTTACGAAGTAAGGATGTACGACTGGGACGAAAAAATGGTCACCTACCAGAAAAAACAATGGGGTGATATCGACGGTAACGTCATTTCCTTCAACTACATTCCCAAATTCACCGAATTCCACATGATCAAACCGGTGCAGGCGAACAAGAAGAAGAAAAAGGGTTTGTGCGGGTATGTGATGATATTTATCAAGACCAGGCCGTAGCCCCCTAGCCCCCTGGAGGGGGAATTTGAGGCCTCAGTTTCAGAATTTGATTTATTTTTTCAAATACTATTTCGGGTGATTGGATAAGCTCATCATTCCTGAAGCGTATCACCTCGAGACCGGTATTTTCTAATTGCCTTTGTCTTTCTTCATCGTTGATCCTTACATCCTCGCGATCATGGATAGATCCATCAATCTCGATACAAAGTTTAAGCTTGTGGCAATAAAAGTCCAAGATATAATGCAGATAGGCATGCTGCCTTCTGAATTTAAAACCCAGAGGCTTTGTCCGTAAATAATTCCAAAGTATTTCTTCTGCAAAAGTCTGCTGCTTTCTCAACTCCTGCGCCCTGCTGAAAATAATGGGACTGGCTCCCGCAAACATTTTTTTCTTGATCATCTATGAAATTAGCAGAACTCAAACCCGCATGAATGAGAAAAACCTCATAGAAATAGAAGCTTTTTCCCTTCTTTGAACTAAATTAAGTAACACCCCTTTAGGGGCTGGGGGCTACTGTGCCAACGAAATCCTCACCTGCAGTCCCGCCCTCGTAGTCGTAATCGGTGCGGTGGTGGCGATCTTGGGAATAACGCGGTTCTGTTCGAAATAGAATTTGAGGTTCACACGCTGGTTCACTACGTAATCAATTGATGGTGCCAGGCGGATTACTTTTTGTCCTGCAGTTCCAAAAGCCTGGTCCTGGTCAAGCTTGCTGTTGGCAGTGGCATCATCGCGCAAGCTGAAATCAAAACGGAAGGTCACATCATTATCCAGCTTCTTTCCATTTTTACCAATGCGCAGGTTTTGCAGGAAGGGCATACCTTTTCTTCTCCAATCCATACCAATCGTAAACTCGGTTGACTGGTTCTCCGCCAACTGGTAATCAATGAGGCTTAAGCTGAGCTGCCTGCTCTTGCGGTATTCAAACCTTGCGGCAAGTTGATTGGTGAAAGTGGCATCCATACCAATTAATGGACTGAACTGTTCACTGATGGTAATATTGGGAACAAGGAAGTATGGCACATAGTTACCTGTAACCGGATCAATGAAATAAGGATAACCCACACGGAATGGATCCTGGAATAATAATCCTGTAGTGAAACTGTTCATGCTTAATGAACTCGTATATCCATGACGCAAGGTAAAATTGGTAAAGATTTTTTCCATACCCTTCATCCTCGACAAACCATTATAGGTAAGATTCCAGTTGGGTCTTGGAAGCAATTTGGAAAATGGATTCGATCGCAGGTTGGGATTTGAATTTTTAATCAGTGCGATACTGTTCGGATCTTTCTTGGTATAGGCAGCAAGGAAAGCGGGAATCAAAACATCCTGCGCGTATCGTCCATAACCTGCGGTAGTATTCTGTGAATAAGGATTGAGTTTCCCCAATCTTGCAGCCAGCACATTCCTGTTTTCCTCAAACTGCCTGAAAGTTTCCGATACCTGATTGGGATCGAATTTCTCAAACAGGGTTTGATAGGAAATATAGCTCATACTGAAACTACCCGCCGCATACGGATTGAGCCTGGCCAATCCTGAATTCCCCGTGGTATCCTTGTACAGTTCACTGTAATTTTTATCGTAGGTCCTTTCCAGGTTGATATCAATATTCAGGTCACGTATTGGCATGATCTGAGCCGTTACACTGATCCGCTGGTTATACCGCTGCTGTATCAGCGCATTGAACAACTCACTGCGCGATAGCAATCCTTTTTGTCCAAGCCGGTTGATAGCATTGGTATCCGGCTGGTAACCCATCACGTATTTCCATCCCGGGTTGCCACTGCCAGGATTCATACCAAGGAAACGGGTACTGTCAAGGTATCCCGGCAGCAAGGTTCCCATATCTTCATTGTACTGGATACCGATCCGCTTCAACGACGTAGCCATCTTAGCGAAAAACTTCGGCACCGGTCCTACATAAGGCATCCTGTTCGGATCTTTTACCTTTCTCTTCTTTGTTGTATCACTTGGATCCTTGGGCTGATCTTTTGGTTTGGCCTGCGGTGCATCGCTGTAAACAGAACGCAGGAATCGCCATTTCTGGTAAAGCCTGTCGAAATCAAGATCTGCCGTTACATTTCTTACCTGGCCATTTTCCAGGATATTTCCCAATTCACGGTCCAGTAATGATCCTGCATACCAGTCATACTTCGCGGTATAGCTGGCACGGATGGAGGTCCAGTCAAGTAACGGTAGTTTGATCGTTGGTACATTATAAGAAAGCGTGGCTTCGTGGTGATAATGTGTATTCCTTCCACCCTTCCAGAAATTCTTTTTTACTTCCGCTTTCTCCGGCTCGGTATCAATCCTTCCAAATGGTTCATCCACCCTTGCATTATTCACCGCGTTAAAATCAAAATTGATTGAACGGGTGAGATCCCAACGAAGACTATAATACCTGTCGAAATAAAAATATTTATTGTAGGTCTCAGGGATCTTGAATGAAGTACCCACATTCCTCGAACGGAAAGAACCAAACTGCCTTAACATATCCGCACGGATGGAGATCAGCGATGGTTTGTAATTGAAATTAAAATCACGCACCAGGGCCAGCCAGGGTGAATTGCTTTTAATGAGCTTTTTGAACGGCTCAATGAATTTCGGTTGTGGTGCATAATTATACGCAACTCCTCCCCTCGTTCTTTTTACGTCCTCCAGTTCAATGATCGGGCTCGTTCTTGTCTGGTGGATGTAGGAATAATTAAAATCAAGATTGGCAGGATCCCAGGGCTGCGGATTCTTACCCAGGGTCTTGTTGATCTTTACATTGGTAAAGTTCACCGTTTTGATGGTTGTTTCATCAATCGCATCACGACGGATGGAATCTTTGGAATTCGCAGGAGCACTCTTCACCTTATCCTTCAATTCAATATCCAGGTCATAAGGATCAAACCTGGGTGTGCTGATGGTTTTGCTGATACCGGCATACACTGGTAATTGCAGGCTTGCCTGCCGGGGTACCAGTTTACCAAGATCAAGATTCGTACTCAAATCATATTGCAGGTAATCTTCCTTACTTCTTTCATTTACTCTTTGTTCAAGAGTACCAAAACCAATGCTCCGGTAACTTCCGCTTGCAGTCAAACTTCCCAGGTCTGCGAGCCTCAGGTCTACCCTTCCCAGCGCAGCCCATCCGCCTCTTTCATCCAGCTTGGACAAACGAAGTTCATTGAACCAGAGTTCAGCATCCACTACGGAATTGTTTGCATTCTCCACACCCATGAACATGGCTCTTACTTCACCGAGATTTGGATTACCGAAAATGCCATAGACCTTACCATCAGGATCTGTCTGTGAAAAATATCCCGGTGCAGGATTGGCATTCCTGTCCATCTTCAATTTAATCAGTCTTTGCAGGTCAAAGTCAAGGTTATTGGCTTCAGGCCATATAGCAAAAGAATCAATGGCTCCATAAGGAGTGATCTTCAGAGGGATCTTGATCTCGTAAAAATTGCTCACGAAATCATTACCGATCCTGATCACGGCATTCAGATCATTATCGTTGATGTTTGTTCCGGGAAATGTTGATGATTCCGCGTGAATGAACATGGACATTTGTCCGTAAGTCCGCAGATCAAGGTTCAATGTTTTGAATACACCTCTTGATTCAGACTTTGGAAGATTGGCCACTTTCAAACTCAACGACTGCTCATTCAATAAAAGCTGCACATTATTATTGCTCAATTGCGTCTGCCTTTCCACACCCGGAGGCTGGCGGTAGATGATCGGGGATCGCTGGTCATTCTCTTCAATATTCACGGCCAGGGCATCCACTTTTACAGGATCATTAGCAGGTAAAGGTGTCAGGATCCCTGTGTGGTTAGTTTCGTAAGTGAACTTTCTCCACTGGTTTCTTACCAGCTCCAGTTTACCAAAACGTAAAACAGCCGTATCATCAAAATTGGTAAGGAACATCCTGATGAAACGGATGGATTTGAAATCGGGGATGTTACCCACTTTCGCCTGGTAATCTTTTACAGGTATCCTGAAGAGGAACCATTTCTCCCAACGTTTGGAACCATCAGCAAGGCTTACCTGCTGTTCTCTTACATCTGTGATAAATGGATTGGTACTTTGATCCATTCCTGGCCTTAGTTCCACCCTGTACTGGAAATATTCTTCTACCTCGTTCATGGTATTATCCCGGTTCAGTTCTTCCTGGTCGGGATATAATGTAAACGCATTGGAAAATTCATCACTCTCCGAAGCAATGGGTGAGTTACCGTGCGGATTGGAAAATCTTTTATAGCGGGCGGCTATACCATGTGTTTCATCAAAAGCTGCATCCCTGTACCCCCTGAAATTATCATTGGCAGGATCTGCCAGCGCTTCCAGGTACACGGGTGAATTGGCTCCAAAGATCAATGCGATCTGGTCGAGGTAAGGACGGAACTTTCTCTGTTCTGCCGTATCCATCAAACCATCAAATCCCACATCCTGGAACTGGCGGTCATTGGGATCATTGCTGAATGCATTCGTAACCTGGATCGGGTTTCTTGGAACCTGGCCCCAGTTGGACTCTTCAACCGGTACATTCGGATTACTGGCGGCAGGCAGGCCATTTTCATACAACCGCTTTCCATCTCTTAACACATCTTCCGAAATATTACCCAGGTTGAAATACAATTCACCACCCGGACTGGCAGGCTTAAAAATAAATGGATCCTGCAGCCAGAATTCAATGAACTCGATATTGCTTGTTTCAAAATCCGTCTGGTCAATATTACGCATCAGCCCACCCCAGGATCTTTGTGGTTGCAATAAATGACCGTTTGTAGTATTCAAATCAGAGGTCCTGAAATTATAAGGTCCGCGTTCGCGTGGAAAGTATGCAAGGTCGAAAGTGGTCAGGATGGCCTGGCCGATATCAAGTGATCTTCTCGGGAAAATTTCTGACTGAAATACCTGTCTTGTTTCCGGCTTGATCAGTTCCGCGAGATTATTTCGCAATGGATTGTTTGGATTTCTTCTTTCCTGCAACTGCTGTTCGATATTATACCAGGAAAGTCTTGCACGGTTGAAACCACTCTGCAGGTTGTCGTGAAGATCTGCTTCGGGAAAAAGAATGGGACCGGAACCATTCGCACCTGAAGGTGAATTCTGCGGAACTGATGCAAGCGTCCAGCTCGTAAGTGGGAAACGCAGGTCAATGCTGCTGCGTGTTCCTTCAAAATCATCTATGAAAATGGCGCCCTGTCCGCCTTTCCCGATTTGTTTGGAGTGGCCCGGATCCAATACCGCTGCTTCACCGTATGCCGTAATGGATGACATGGCCTTGGTGGAATAGAAGGGAAGTTTATCCAGCCATTTGGATAATCTTGGAATATCATTGCGGTAATCGAAATCGATACCATACATGGTGTTCTTGATGGGATCTTCTCCATAACCCTGCTTGGTGAAGAATGGTCTTTCACCGAGCCTTACCAATGTACCACCCAAAGTCAGTTTCCTGCTGGCGAGATAATCCATGCGCAGGGCCATAAAATTTCTCTGCTGCAAACCGAAAGTGGCATTATTCTCAAATCCCACCTGCACAGGAATGCCTGATTGCAGGATGTGCGGGTTGATCACTCTTAATGTTCCCAAATCATAATTGATCTCGTAGTCTATATTTTCCTGCAATACCTGTCCGCCCGCGGTAACGGTTACGGATCCACGCGGAATATTAAAACCTAGCTGGTAGTCAGCATTGCTGGTAGACTTGGAACGGCCTATCAGTTTAAAACGATTGAGGTTCGCGAAGTTTTGCGCGATGGCCTTGATGGTATCATAGAGCGGGTAATAAATAATATTATCTCGCTCTGATGGGATTACCGCGTATTCCAGGTCACGGCCGAATGGTTCCAGCACGGGAAAGATCACGCGGCTTTGCGAAGAGATCACCGTAAAGTTTTCGATATAATCAAACAGGCCGTCAGGCTGCGGGTCATTCTGGTTGTTCAAACGGTCAAGGTTCACCAGTGTAAGTATCGGGATACCAGGTTGCAGGTTAGGATCCGTTACTTCAACAGGCAGGTATCTTTTTCTTCCCTGGCTGGGCTCTTCATACATGATGTCGAGCTGGAAATCCTGGCGCTCCAACTGGCCGAAGCCCACGCTGTACACGTTCTTCATCATCAGGTCCCAGATCGGCAGGTTGGGACGCTGTGATGTTGCTTTCAATAATTTCAAAAACAAAACAGGCGTGGTATTGCCTGTGCTGTCCGGTGGAATATCCTGTGAAAATTCTCCCACCTGGTAAACCCTTCCATTATAAGTGTATTGATAGGCCACACCTAAAACCTCGTCGGGCTGGAGGGGCTGGTTCAATGACAAAAACCCGATCTGCGGGTTGAAATAATAATCAGAAGGCTGGAGTTTTCTGGCAAATGTTTTTTCAAAATCCTGCACCGGCAGCATGCCATTCAAACCCGTAAGAATACTTTGCACCTGGGTGGAATTTCTTGCATTGGGAATGGAAGTAACGGTCTGGTAAAGATTGTTAGTGGCGTTGCCGGGTAATGAATCAGGGCTGGAGATCCAGTTGGGATTGAAAGTAGTGTCTTCACCAAGATCCATAAAAGCAACTACGTCACGGGTATCAGTGGTGGCACCGGTTCTGTTGGTCACCCATACTTCCACTCTTTGAATCTGCACCTTGGATCTAACCACCGGGAGGTCCCTCATGGCCCTGTTATAATTACCCCGGAAATACTGGGCGAGAAGAAAGTGGCGGTTCTCTTCATATTCATCGGCACGGATATCGAAGATTTGTGAGGCCGATCCGCCCTGCAAACCGAGTGACTGCCTGGCCGAACGCTGGTTGGCCAGCACCATGGTAAAATACATGCGGCCGAATTGCAATTGCGTCTTCACACCAAAGAGTGACTGCGCGCCCGGGATCAAAGTACCCTTGGAAGCGAAATTCACGGTTCCCATCTGGAACTGTTTCAGGATCTCATCGCTCTTGCCCTGGTAATCGAATTTGATCTGGTTGTCAAAATCAAAATTGGCAAGGGTGTTATAGTTGATGGGAAGATTGATCTTATCACCGATCCGGGCATCCACCTGGAACTGGGCATTCATGTTGAAATCGAAATTGCCCATCTTCCGCGCTCTTTCAGGCAGTGTGGGGTTCTTGATGTTCTGTCCCTGGTAACCCGCGGCAATGTCCACGTTGCCTGCCGGCCTGATCTCCACCTTCCCATTACCGGTGATTCTGTTCACCCAGTCCTTGTTGAAACCAAAATCGGGTTTATAACTTCTACGATTGAGGTTTGTAAGCAGGTTAGCCCGTTGGCGGAAATAATCCACTTCATCTTTGCGGCCCTGGATCCTCATGAACTCTTCCATGGAAAGGGTGGTGGGAATCCTGTAATATTTGTCCCCCACTTTCTCGATCACGTAATACTGGCGGGTGATAGGATCATATTCTATGTTGCGGCGAACGAAAGCCGTATCCTTCAGGTCAAAAGCATTGCGGTTCGGATTGGTGTAAAGGTCACCATAACGATCGTAAATGGGATAACGGGAAGTGTCTTTGCGGGGAGTGGTATCCTGGTATTGGTGGTATGGGGAGGCCTTGGCCTGCAGGAACAAAGCAGACATTACGCAGGCAGTCAGCAGCGTGAGTATTCTATAACTAGAAATCTGAGCCAAAGTCTATTTTCTCACAATTAGGTTACTCAAAAAAGGATATTAAAGGATTTGCAGCGCTTTTTTTATCAATAGTTCTACTCCGGCTCCCGGGTCCTGCGCCAGTACTTTTTGAATAGCCTGGTCAGCGGCCTGCCGGTTGATGCCGAGTGCAATTAAGGCATTTAACGCATCTAAGGGTAAAGTATTGCCTTTAACAGAGGAAATATTCAGACTGGACTCGATTGGTTGTTTGGCTAGTTTGTCGCGAAGTTCCACCACAATCCGTTCAGCGGTTTTTTTACCGATGCCCTTGATCCCTTCCAGCATCTTCACCTGGCCCTGGATGATGGCCCGGCTCAGTTCATCCGGTTTCATGTAGGAAAGCATTACCCGGGCGGTATTGGCGCCAATGCCTGTAATGGCGATCAGTTGCAGGAACATTTCTTTTTCTGCCATATCGGAAAATCCAAAAAGGATATGGGCATCCTCCCGAACGATCAGGTGAGTCTGCAGCAGCCCTTCCTCCTGGTCCTGGATCTTTGAATAAGTGTTCAGGCTGATCTGGACCTCGTAACCCACCCCGTTCACATCCACCTGCACATAAGAAGGAGTCTTTTTCTCAAACCTGCCTTTTAAAAACGCGATCATGGGGCGAAGATAAGGGCGTGAATCTTGAAATGAAAGAAAGCCATTGGCCATTGGCCATTGGCTATTAGCTATTGGCTTTTTCTCACGGCTCACGATTTCTCACGTCTCACGATCCTTATCTTCGCTCCTCGAAACGAACGCTCATGCCTTATCAAAGAATTACAGCGGCCATCACGGCTGTCGGTGGATATGTACCGGAAACGAAGCTCACGAATTTTGACCTGGAAAAGATGGTGGACACCAACGACGAATGGATCCGCACCCGTACGGGGATTGAAGAAAGAAGGATTTTGAAGGAACCTGGTAAAGCATCCTCCGACCTTGCCGTTCCGGCCATTTTGCAGATATGTGAAAAAAGAGGCATCAGTCCTGAAGAAATCGACTGCATCATCTGTGCGACAGTTACTCCCGATATGGTTTTCCCAGCGACCGCCAACATCATCTCCGATAAGATCGGTGCAAAAAATTGCTGGGGTTTTGACCTGGGTGCGGCCTGTTCCGGGTTTTTATATGCACTCACAACCGGCGCTTCGCTGATTGAAAGCCGCCGCTATAAAAAAGTGGTTGTGGTTGGCGTTGATAAGATGAGCGCCATCATTGACTATACCGACCGCCAGACCTGCATCATCTTTGGTGATGGCGCCGGCGCGGTTTTGCTTGAACCCAATTTTGAAGGATATGGAGTGCTCGACAGCATCCTGCGCAGCGATGGAAGCGGCAGACAATACCTGCACATGAAGGCTGGAGGCTCACTAAAACCTGCAACCGCTGAAACGGTGGCCAACAAAGAACATTTTGTTTTCCAGGATGGCCAGCCGGTTTTCAAATTCGCGGTGAAGGGTATGGCTGATGTGAGTGCCGAACTGCTTGACAGGAATAAACTCACCGGTGATGATATCGCCTGGCTGGTACCGCACCAGGCCAATAAAAGAATTATTGATGCAACTGCTGACCGTATGGGACTTTCACATGATAAGGTGATGCTCAACATCCAGCGTTATGGCAATACCACTGCAGCTACCATCCCGCTTTGTTTATGGGAATGGAGACAACAGTTGAATAAGGGAGATAACATTGTGCTCGCGGCATTTGGAGGCGGATTTACCTGGGGAGCTACGTTGGTGAAATGGGAGTATTGAGGAGAGTTCAAAGTTGAAAGTTCAAAGTCGGTAGTCGGTAGTCGGTAGTCCAAAGTCGAAAGTCGAAAGTCGGCTTGCCAGCCGACGGTGTGCGCTGAAGCTTTTAGCGCAAGTGCAAGCTTCAGCGTAGGCTGGTAGTCATGCTTTGCTTACTTAAACCTTTGGTTTAGGGTCAGTTTTGAACCCTAAACTTTTTCGCAGGTGGGTTCTTAGCGCACTTGGCGGATAAATCTACTATTGAATTAGCTTAATCTGGTATTTCTAATGATGCAATGGATCTGTTTTAACGGTCAATTCCTGGATGCGCAACAACCTGTACTGAGGATGGACAACCGCAGTTTCAAATGGGGCGATGGTCTCTTTGAAACCATGAAACTTATCAACGGTGGCATACCTCTTATCGACTATCATTTTGAAAGATTATTCTTTGGTCTTCAACTCCTCGAAATAGAACCTGGCCCAGTTCAAAAAAAACCCATCTCTGAGTTAATCCTTTCACTTGCTGAAAAAAATAATTGTACAGCCTCAGC
>JAEYUA010000300.1 GCA_023433755.1 Bacteroidota bacterium
ATGGAACCAGGCATATTGATTCCGAACTGGTGGATTACCGGAATAACGTGATCTATAACTGGGAAGGCAATAGTGTGTATGGAGGTGAAGGGGGACAATATAACCTGGTGAACAATTATTACAGGTATGGCCCGGCTACTAAAAAAAATGTACAATCCCGGATCGTCAATCCTACTAAAACGGATAAGATCCCTTTTGGAAAATATTACGTTGAAGGAAATTTTGTAGATGGCGATGAGGATGTCACCCGCGACAATAGCAAAGGGGTGCACATGGGCAATGGAACTGAAGCGGATAAACTGAACGCGATTCAGCCGGTTGCCTTTGCGGCTGAAACCATCAAAACTTTTTCCGCGACCGAAGCCTATGAGCAGGTGCTCCAATATGCGGGTGCCAGTTTGAAACGCGATACACTTGACCAGCGGACGATAGCAGAGGTGAGATCCCGTACGGGGCGTATCATTGATGTGCAGGGCGGTTTTGCTCACGGAACTTCTTATGAAATCTCCAGGGGCGCCTGGCCTGTTCTCAAATCCCTTCCTGCATTAGCTGATTCAGATAATGACGGAATGCCGGATGCCTGGGAAGATGAAAAGGGTTTGAATAAGAATGATGCGGGGGATGCGGGTGGTTTTAAGCTTCATCGATTTTATTCTAATATCGAATTGTATATCAATAGCTTGGTGAAAGAGGCCATTAGCCATTAGCGATTGGTTTAAGTGGATTAAAGTTCAGTTAGTTCTTTCATCGCAGAGAACCAGCCTTCGCTAAAGCTTGCGCCTCCGCTAAAGCTTCAGCGCACGCGGACAGCGACACGCGGACGGCAGGCGTGGAAGGAGAAAAAGAGATTACGCAGAGGCTTTCTTAGCGCCCTTTGCTCTTCTTAGCGGTCTTTGCGGTTTGCTGTTTTTTTCACCGCCAAGAAAGAAGGGCGCCAAGGAGATGCGCAGAGTAGTTGAATGTAGTACACTACTTACCGTCTTCCCGCTGCGCCAGACGAAGCTTTAGCGAAGGCTGGCCTTCCCGGCTATGCCTTTCAATTGATGCAAAAGCAAATTAATTTTTATATGCAGAGAAGAGACTTTATCATCAACACATCCTTAGCAACTGCAGGAATATTATTATCCTCCATTCCCGCAATAGCAGGAAATACAAAAAAACGCATAGCCATCGTAGGCATGGGCAGCCGCGGCACTGGCTTCTGGGGCAAGACTATTGTAGATAATTACAGTGATGTAGTTGAGTATGTCGGTTTATGTGATATCAATCCGGGGAGGTTAGCTTATGCAAAGAAGCGCATGAATGTGAACTGTCCCACCTTCACCGATTTCGATGCCATGCTGAAAAATACCAAACCAGAACTCGTCATCGTCACAACTGTCGATGCCGACCACGATCTATTCATCATCAAGGCACTCAATTCAGGCGCCGATGTAATCACCGAAAAACCCATGACCACCGATGAAGTGAAATGCCAGGCTATACTCGATGCAGAAAAACGCAGTGGTAAAAAAGTAACAGTAGCTTTCAACTACCGCCATGGTCCCCACATGATGAAGATGAAAGAACTGCTGGCCTCCAACCGCATTGGTAAAATCACTTCCGTTGATTTCAACTGGATGCTGAACGTATACCACGGCGCGGATTATTTCCGGCGCTGGCACGGTATCACGGCTCGCAGCGGCGGACTCTGGGTACACAAATCCACCCACCATTTTGATCTCCTCAACTGGTGGCTGGATTCCGATCCTGTAGAAGTATCAGCTTATGGAAGTCTCGAACATTACGGAAAGAACAATCCGTTCCGTGGTGTAAAATGCCGCGGTTGCCAGTATAAGGACCAGTGTAAATTTTATATTGACATCACCAAAAACGAAAACCTCAACGACCTTTATGTAAAGAACGAACACCATGATGGTTACCTGCGTGATGGCTGTGTGTGGCGCAATGAGATCGACATCCATGATAAGATGTCGGCCCAGATCAAATATGCCAATGGTGTTACGGTGAATTATTCCCTCACCACTTATTCCCCTTACGAAGGATGGCGCATTGCTTTCAATGGTTTCAATGGAAGGATGGAAAGCTGGCAGGATATTCCTTACCAGGATGAGAATGAACTGAACCAGGAGCAAAGGCATGCATTGGAAATGTCGCAGGACAAGGATGCGGTGCCTGGCAAATTCCGCGAGATCATGGTGATGGATAATTTCAACAAGGAACATGAGATTATCAAGGTGCCGCAATACCCGGGCGGGCATGGAGGAGGAGATAAGCGGATGCATAACCGCCTGTTCAGGGATCCATCTGATAATCCTTATAAAATACTGGCCGGGACAAGAGATGGCGCCATGTCCATTCTCATTGGTGTGGCCGCAAGAAAAAGTGTGGAGCTGAAACGCCCTGTAAAAATTTCAGAATTGACTGACCTGGTACCAACCGCAAACCGTACATGATATGATCTTCAGGATTTGTTTTGCCTTCATTTTATTTTCGGTAATGACTGCATTTGCATGGCCGGCTAAAAAAAAGATCCGCATTTTTCTCGCGGGTGATTCCACCATTTCCATCAAGGAAACTAAGGCCTTTCCGGAGACCGGGTGGGGCATGCCCTTCGTGCATTTCTGGGATTCTACTGTTAAGGTAGTAAACAAAGCAAAGAATGGCCGCAGCACCAAAACTTTCATCAGTGAAGGTTTATGGCAATCCATTTATGATGAGATGCAGGAAGGCGATTATGTCTTCATACAGTTTGGGCATAATGATGAGGCTAAAGAAAAACTGGAACGGTATACGACACCTGGAGAATACAAAATCAATTTGACCCGATTTGTAAACGAAGCCCGCTCAAGAAAAGCTAAACCCATTTTAGTAACACCCGTAAGCCGGAGAAGGTTTAAGGATTCAGTAGCGATCGAAACGCACGAGGTTTATTCAAAACTGGTGGTGGAAGTGGCAGCTTCCTTGAAAGTGCCCCTGCTGGATCTTGACAGCAAAAGCCGTGAGCTCTATCAAAAATTTGGTCCTGAACATTCTAAACTTTTATTCCTTCAACTGGCACCTGGTGAACATCCCAATTATCCCGAGGGCAAAAATGACAATACGCATTTTAATGAACTGGGTGCAAGACTCATTGCGCAGATCGTGCTGGACTGGATCAAACAAAATGAACCGGAACTGGCTGCACACATCATTCAGCCTGTAAAAAAATAATATGCACGCCTGCTCCAGATATCTTTTGTTGGTCGTCCTGTTTTTTTCAGCAATGCAGTTGCCTGCACAGGTGACCGTAAAAAAGAATATAGAATATTGCTCAATAGGAAACAGGAAGCTCTCACTGGATATTTACCAACCTGGAAATTCAAAATATTTACCTGCCATCATGATCATACATGGCGGTGGCTGGAGGACAGGAAATAAAAAAGACCATCGCGAGATGGCAGAGAAACTGGCCGCGCTGGGTTATGTCTGCATACTTCCCGAATACCGTTTATCAGGAGAAGCATTGTACCCCGCTGCCGTGCATGATGTGAAATCGGCCTTACGCTGGATCCACCTGCAAGCGGGGAAATATAATATTGATACCAACAGGATTGCAGTCGCGGGATTTTCGGCTGGCGGACAATTGGCAGCTTTGTTAGGAACTACCATGCATTCCAATTTATTTGATGACCCTTCCTGCAATAAAGAGAGATCTGCGCGCCTGCAGGCTGTGGTTGATATGGATGGTATTCTTGCCTTCATTCACCCAGAATCGGGTGAGGGAAATGATAAGGGTAAAAAACTTTCTGCGGCCACTTCATGGTTTGGTGTATCCAAAGAAGAAAACCCGGGCTTGTGGAAACAGGCATCCGCGCTCACGCATGTGAATGAGTCTGCACCACCTTTTCTCATTCTCAACAGCAGCGTGGACCGTATGCACGCGGGTCGCAATGACCTGGTGAAGATCCTGGACATGCATGGTATTTATAATGAAGTAAAAACATTTAACGGGGCCCCGCATTCCTTCCCGCTGGAACAACCCTGGTTTGATTCTACCATCAGCATCATGCATGCTTTTTTGCAAAAGGTGTTTGATAAACCTCTTACTGGGAAAACAATGATCGTTGCCAAGGACGGCAGTGGGGATTTTACAAAAGTTCAGTCAGCCCTCGATGCCATTCCTCTCAATAACAGGCAGCCCATTACCGTCTACATCAGGAACGGGATCTATAAAGAAAAGCTTCATCTGGATTCCTCAAAGAATCATGTAACCTTATTGGGTGAGGATGTTTTCAAAACCATTTTGAGTTATGATGATCATTCGGGCAGGGTTACTGCAAATGGAGATACGATCAATACCTATACTTCGTATAGTTTTTTAGAAGGTGCTGATGATTTCACCGCGCACAATATCAGCTTTGAGAATCCCGCAGGTTTTACAGCCGGGCAGGCCGTAGCCATGCATATCACGGGTGACAGGGTGAGGTTTTTTAATTGCCGTTTCACTGGCAACCAGGATGTGTTGTTCATGAGCCGTGCGGCTACGCGTCAATATTTTGAGAACTGTTACATCGAAGGCACTACAGATTTTATTTTTGGTCCCTCTACCGCCTGGTTTGAAAAGAATCATATCCACAGTAAAAAGAATTCACACGTTACAGCGGCATCAACTCCTAAGGAGCAGGAATTTGGTTATGTATTTAACCAATGTGTATTAACAGGAGATACCTCTTTGAAAAATGTTTCCTTGGGAAGACCCTGGCGACCTTATGCCCATGTGATCTATATGCATTCTTATATCGGCTCGCATATAAAAAAAGAAGGCTGGTCCAACTGGAATCAAACCGATAATTATCGCTATGCCCGTTATGCTGAATATAAAAATTTTGGACCTGGCGCAGGTCCTGCCGGCCGTATCAGTTGGACAAAACAATTGAATGATGAACAGGCCCGGAAGATCACATTGCGGATTGTAATGGACGGCTGGGATCCAAAAAAGAAACCATGAGAATTATTACACTGGCCATTTTACTCGTATTCAATTCTGGAATGTATGCCCAGGTTTCAAAGACCTGGGTGGCTGACCAAAGTAATGGAACTTATAAAAATCCTGTGCTGCATGCGGATTATTCAGATCCTGATGCCATCAGGGTGGGAGATGATTATTATATGACAGCGTCTTCATTTGAAGATGTGCCCGGGCTGCCGATCCTGCATTCGAAAGACCTGGTGAACTGGAAACTCATCGGGCATGCTTTGAATAAGCTGGTACCAGAGCAACATTTTTCTGCAGCGCGTCACGGTGAAGGTGTGTGGGCACCATCGATCCGTTATCATAAAAATGAATTTTACATCTATTATCCAGACCCTGATTTTGGGATCTACTTAGTGAAGGCGAAGCATCCTGCAGGGCCCTGGTCTGATCCCATACTTGTAGAAGGTGGTAAAGGACTGATCGATCCATGCCCGCTTTGGGATGAAGACGGAAAAGTTTACCTCGTTCATGCTTTTGCGGGCAGTCGTGCTGGTTTCAAAAGCATTTTAGTGGTGAAACAAATGAATGCTGAAGGGACAAAAACAATTGATGATGGGGTAATTGTTTATGATGGACATGAAATGGATCCCACTGTTGAAGGCCCGAAATTTTACAAGCGTTATGGACACTATTACATATTTGCTCCGGCTGGCGGAGTGTCCACCGGCTGGCAGTTGGTGTTGCGATCAAAAAATATTTATGGCCCTTATGAAAGAAGAAATGTGATGGACCAGGGGGCCACGGGGGTAAATGGTCCACACCAGGGCGCCTGGGTGAGCACAGCGGGCGGAGAGGATTGGTTCCTGCACTTCCAGGACAAGGAAGCTTATGGAAGGATCGTACACCTGCAGCCCATGAAATGGATCAATGGCTGGCCGGTGATTGGAGAAGATAAGGATGGAGATGGTAAGGGAGAGCCGGTGATGCAATACAAAAAACCAAATGCTGGTAAAGTCTATCCCATTTCAACGCCACCGGAGTCGGATGAATTCAATGAATCTAAACTGGGATTGCAATGGCAGTGGATGGGAAATCCACAACCTGCATGGGCCATGCCTTTTCCTGCAACGGGAGTGTTGCAAATGTTTTCGGTATTGATGCCGGACAGTGCTAAAAATTTATGGCAGTTGCCGAATGTGCTGCAACAAAAATGGCCGGCAGAGAATTTTGTGATGACAACAAAACTTGACTTTTTTCCAAATACAAAAATTGAAAATGAAAGAGCCGGACTCGCGGTCATGGGATTGGATTATGCCGGACTGGCTGTGAAGTCAACTAAGAATGGCAATCAATTGGTCTACCTGGAATGTAAGCAGGCTGATAAGAATGGTAAGGAAACAGAGTTGGTGATTTCTGAACTAAAAACACCAACGATCTGGTTGAGAGTGGAAGTAAAAGAGGGAGGGAAGTGCAGTTTTAGTTATAGTACCGATGGAAACACATTCATACATGCTGGTCCAGTTTTCACCGCCCGTCCTGGCCGGTGGAAAGGTGCGAAGACCGGGATTTTTTGTACAAGAACTACGGTTACTAATGATGCTGGATTTGCAGCTTTTGATTACTTCCGGGTAATAAAGAATTGATTTTTTTTCACCGCAGAGAAAAGGAGAAAAAGAGGTTACGCAGAGGTTTTCTTTTGCTTCTTCCTCGAAATCTTTAGTACACATCATTTTCACAACCACTACTTACCGTCTCCTTCCCGTCCTTCCCGCCTTCCCGGCTATGCCTTTGACCCCTTGGATATCGTTGCTACAAAATGTTAAAACCCTTACCCCTCCTGCATTACAGCCCATATTCAATTTGTTAGGCATGCCAAATTCCAACTTAATTTGAACTTTGTAAAGAATTTTCCACTTCTACTTTTGTTTCATCAACGCTAACCACCGAACGATCTGACGATTTGTTTGTTAAGTGAATCAAGACTTTAAAACAAACAATATGAAACAAACAACACCCGCAGCCATCAGGAAATTTTTCTTCCTCTTCATGGCCATTGTCTCCTTTTCTTTTTCAAGCATTGCCCAAGACACCCCTGAATTAAAATACCACGGCATCTCCGAAGGCAAGCTCGTATTCGAGATCAACTACCAATCCAGCGGCACTGCATCCTACCTCGTAGAGATCGTTGACCAGGATGGTTACCAGCTTTTCTCCGAGCGCTCCAAAGACAAGGTCTTTAAGAAATACTTCGCTATTGACAAATCCGACCTCGATGCCAACATCATCAGTGTTCGTATTGAACAGGGCAAAACGCAACAGCGGTTTGATATCAACAGGACGGTGAAGACGGTGGAGGATGTAAGGATAGTGAGGAATTGAGCCGCAAGCTGCTAGGTTCAAGCTGCAAGACTTACAGAACTGGACAGTTTTAGTAATTGAGACGTCTAATTTTATAGGTATTTGAGAATAGCCATTCCTAATTGATATTGGGAATGGCTATTTAATTGGTCGTATTACTTTATTTTTTGTCAGAAACCATATTAAAAGGCCTCCTAAGATTAAAAGGCCAAAAGCATAGCATAGTACTATTAATTTGGTTTCCCTTTTTTTATAATCCTTTATACTGGCTAATATTTTTTCACCTTTCTCAATTTGAAAAACAAATCTATTGTATTGATTAGTGCCATGCCTGAAGAAAACAAGTAGTGTATCACCATTCTTGATTTGGTTTTTTAAATATTTGCATACAGTAAGGCCACGGTCTACTGCAAATTTTTCATTTGAGTTTTCAAGTTCAAATGCGAAAACTGTCTTTTTTTTATCTATTTTGAGTGTGGCTTCATCTATTTTGATTATATCAGAATAAGTTACCTTTCCTACAATAGATTTAGCTGTTTCAAGATTAGCCTTCAAGTCCTTAAATACTCCCCACGTAGCTCTGCTAACGCAAAGAAGCCCCAAAACAAGGAGAATAGTCACATCGATAGTCCTTAGCTTCATTTAGATTCTTAAGTCAACAAGATTATCAAAAATCTAGTGCCACCTCATTTGAATTTTAACCCTTTTTCTTCCAGCGCTGCCCGAAGTTTAGGCAGAGAGCCTTTACCCATGCCATGCAGCTTCAGCAACTCAGCTTCACTATAGCTGGCCATTTGCTCTAATGTAGTGATCCCATTATTTTCAAGTGCCCTGCGGGCCGGTGCAGCTAAGACTGCAAGAAACCCTTTCCTGGGTTTACGTTCAGCTTCACATACCGGGCAGGCGGGACAATCGCTGGTTTTATGGAATTGATGTCCTTTTGGGAAGGTTTTTAATGTTTCTTGAGTTGGCATATTGTAATCAATTCTTCAATCTATAAAAGAAAACAGATTCCAGGAATAAGGGAAATATTTCCGAATGGCGGCGGAGTATAAATAATCAATTACTGAATATAAATTTTAAAATCGAGTTTATTACCTTTTCGAACTTCCTGAAACATGTCGGCAGCTTCAGCGGATAAATATATTCGCATCATTTTAGTTTTCCTGTCTATTTCAAAGCTTTTTTCATTTCTCAATAGAAACAAGGTAGGAACCTTTAAGTAGATAAATGGTTCTCCACTCAAATGGTTTTGACATAGTAAATGAATGTATTTGATTTTAGTAGGTTCTATGAGATTTTGAGGAATTTGAAAAAACCAAACACGGGATTTGCTCCATGATTCTGATGATGAATAAAATTTTGAAGTGATTATGTGTTCTGTTACTTCTGGATATTTTTCATTGAACCAGAGGATAGCTGGCTGCCTTATGTTTGCTTTTGGCATGTTAGAACCTTTACATTATTTATAATCAGCCATTAAAAATAGTAGATCGTTCAATTGTTTTTTTCTTAGTAAACATGTATTGGTAAACAATAAAAATCATTACCAAAAGTATTCCTAGAGCTACAACAATTGTTTTCCGGGAGAACTCTTTCTTCTTTGGCATTTTGGGATCAAACCCCAATGATAATAATGGTTGTGATTTGATAATCCCTGTATCCAGGGTATTTATAGAGACGGCCATACCTTTAAGCCAGAAGGGAATATGGATTGTATCCTGGTACTTCTTGATTTCTTCAATATGATTGATTCCATACTTAATCAGAGTATAAATCCTGTCATAGGTGATGACTGAATCCCAGTGAACATAGCCACAAATTACTTTGAGTCCGATTACATTTACCTGGTCATTGTAAGAAACACTTATATCCAATGGTACAGGCAGGTCAATTTTGTATTTTTCAGAAGGTGGTTTATTATAAAAGGTATGTTCTCTTCCTGCACGGTTTTCTGACCTGTAATCGTAAAATCCTTGATAAACTCCATATCAGGTTCCTGTAGCCTGTCATAGCCCAATGTGGCAAACCAGTAATTTTCAGTTCCCCAACCTGGATACATGATCATAGGGTTTACGAGGAGAAGGATTTTGAGTGAAGTGTCTTTCCGGTTCAGTTTCTCTACCAGGCGGTTTAAAAAAGCTTCTTGTTGCTTTCTTTCGAATACGGAATCTTCATAGGCACAGGGGACTATTATAGTGATGCCTTCTTTATGACCGGTAAACCACCAGCCGGTATTGGCTAAGCAGAAGTGAAAAGTGCTAAAGAAACAGATGCAAAGGAGCAGATGCTTTATCATTCAGTTGTACACTTTATATTATAACAGTGAATTGCTCATTTTTTGTAAGCATCTTTCAGAAGTACGTTAATTAAATAAAGTGAATATCCGAAAGTCTTATTCGCTGTTGTTTTATGTTGAGGAGCCACCATTAACAGGATAACATTTTTACAATTCAAGAAATTTTTTGATTTCTCCTTTCAAAACTGGCAAGTTTATGGAAACGATACTCCAAATTACTTCATCTGATACAGTATCATATCCATGAATGATTCGGTTTCTTGTATCCACAATTTTCCTTGCATCGGTAAATTGAATTTTGAATTCATGTTCAAGCATGCGGTTCATTGCTTCTCCAATGATTTCTAAATTCCTTTCAATTGCTCTTTTTGTTTTAATGTCTTTTTTAAAAAGAGCAAATTCAGGTGTATCCTTTACAAACATCTCGATCTCCTCATTGGCTTTTGCAATGTCAAAAGCACAGGTTTTTAATTCAAGCTGCATATAATAGTTGCCGATGAGCTTCTATATTCTGTCTGAAAAATGGATTTTGAATTGCCTGGTCTTCCAGGAGATCGATTCGGCGCTGAAGGAGTTGTTGAAGACCAAATTTGAATTCATAGTAGTTGTCGGCATATTTATCGAGGTCAATTTGTTTAAAACGGACAAGGAAGTCTATGTCACTTTCATCAGAGAAAGATTCAGACAGCACTGATCCAAAAACAAATAGATTCTGGACTTTGTGTTTGCGGCACAAAGCATCTATTTGTTCTTTATATGGGTGTAAAACTTCCATCTTTACAAGCTTATCAAATTTACACTATTCCATATTATAACCTGTTTTAGAGTGGGAATAGCTACTCCAATTGCTAACTGTGCTCTTTTTCCTAAGAAGATACAAGGTGTTGTGGAAAATTTTAAGATTTTGAATAAGTATCTTTTAAATCATTCACTTCCCAACTTCCCCTAATTTTACCCCATGCCCATCAAAACAGCCATCCTCTCCTTCGGTATGTCCGGACAGGTATTTCATGCACCCTTTATTCACGTGCACCCGGAGTTTCAATTCTATGCGGTTTGGGAAAGGTCCAAGAATATCGCGGATGGGAAGTACCCGGGTGTGAAGACCTATCGTACATTGGAAGAATTACTGTATGACAAAGAGATTGAACTGGTCATTGTCAACACGCCTAACGGTACCCACTATGCGTATGCGAAACAATGCCTGCAAGCCGGTAAAAATGTGATCGTAGAGAAACCTTTTACGGTTACGGTAGCAGAGGCAGAAGAACTAGACCAGCTTGCACAATCAAAGGGATTTATGTTGTCGGTTTACCAGAACCGCCGGTACGACAGCGATTACAAGGCCATCAATAAAGTGGTGCAGGATGGTCTATTGGGTCATATCGTCGAAGCAGAATTTCATTATGACCGCTACAACCAGTCGCTCAGCCCCAAGGTGCATAAAGAAACGCCTGGTCCAGGTACCGGAGCTCTTTATGATTTAGGCTCCCACCTGATTGACCAGGCCCTCCAGCTATTTGGTATGCCCATGGCGGTCTTCGCCGACCTGCGCATCATCCGGCCGGTCTCACTGGTGGAGGATTATTTCGAACTGCTTTTATACTATCCCGGCCTCCGGGTGCGCCTGCACTGCAGCTACCTTGTTCGGGAAGCCCTGCCTGCTTATAGCCTGCACGGAACCCTGGGATCTTTCATTAAACATAAATCGGATGTGCAGGAAACAGCTTTGCAGCAAGGTGCCTTACCCGGGTCAGAAGGGTGGGGTGTTGAACCCGAAAACCTCGTAGGTCTGCTGCATACCGAGATCGATGGATCCGTACGCCGCGAAAACTTCGAATCCTTCACAGGTAATTACATGGAATATTTCGAGGGGATCTTCCAGGCCTTGCGTCATGATCAGCCGCCGCCCGTCACCGCGGCGGAGGGAACGGATGTGATCCGCATCATCGAGGCAGCGATCCAAAGCCATCACGAGGAAAAACTGGTGAGGTTGCTGGCCTGATCCGTTAAGGAAATCCAAATTCATTTTTGTTGCTAACCTGCTGGGCATCGTAAGTGACGATAGCCTGGAATCCTTATGGGATAAGGGTTTTAACTTATTTTATGGGGTTTAGACGTGCCAGTGGGATAGTGGTTTTGAATTGTTTTCGCTTAGTGGTGAGGGTAACTTAGTGCTTCCTCTAACCTCTAAAAGATTTTACCATGAAAGACTTCCAGAAAAGGGCCGTTGCGGATCAGCAAAACACCAAAAAGCTGCACAGTGAAATGCCGGGGAAGGATGCCCGGGCCAATGATAAAAATGAAAAGGGTAACCTGCATAAGGGAGTTGATGCGGGTAGGTTCAGGAGGTATTCTTTTGATGATAATGGCGGTGGATATGCGGGGCTTTAAGGGGTTTCACGCAAAGCCGCAAAGGATATAAGACGCAAGTTTTTTTATTCAACTATTTTATTGCTAGCTGTTTTATAGCCGTCTAGGCGGGCTGTGTCCGCCATAGCTTTAGCGAAGGCGGGAAGGACGGTAAGTAGTGTTCTTAATTCTTAATCTCTGCGCGATCTCTGCGTCCTCCTTTCTCTGGGGTAAAAGAACTAACTGTACTCTCAAACACTCCAGCCAATGGCCAATAGCTAACAGCCAAAAGCCTTCCTCCCTTCCTCCCTTGGCGGTAAAAAACGCTTGCGCAGCAAGCATTGCGCAGCAATCCTCACTCCGGCATCGTTTTCGGTAACGATTGCGTAAAAAAACCACCTCTTTCTCCTTGTTATCCATGAATATCTGTTTAGACTTGTTGTTCAGAAGTCTGCCGTTTCCGGTGGATCAATGAATAGCAATCGTTCAATTTTTGGGCTACACAGTTCGGCTGTGTAGCTTTTTTACCGCTAATGATGCAATATGAATAGAAGAATTTTAGCTACCGGACTGTGTATCTGTTTTTTTGCAGCAACTTTCGCCCAGCCTTCCCGGCCAGTGGTCAAACAAACCAAGTTCAAAAAAGACTCCTTCTTCATCACCAAATTCGGCGCCCGCAACGACGGTGTTTTCCTTAATAACAAAGCCATTAACGATGCCATCAACACAGCCCACAAAAAAGGCGGTGGGGTAGTCGTGATCCCTCCCGGACTCTGGCTCACCGGTCCCATTGAACTAAAAAGCAATGTAAACCTGCACCTGCAGCGCAATGCCACCCTCCAGTTCACCGATGACCTCAGCCAGTACAAACTCGTTGAAGGCAACTGGGAAGGACTGCCGCAAATGCGCAACCAGTCACCCATTTCTGCAACCAATGCCGAAAACATCGCTATCACAGGCTTCGGTATCATTGATGGCAATGGTGATGCCTGGCGCATGGTGAAAAAAGACAAACTTTCTGCTTCCGCATGGAAGAACCTCGTGGCTTCAGGTGGTGTGGTTTCCGAAGACGGTAAGATCTGGTATCCTACCGCGCAATCACTCGCCGGATCCAAACTCAAAAATCCTGGCGTGATCGATGGAACCAAAGACGCTGCCTTTTACGAAAGTGTAAAGGATTTTCTTCGTCCCAACCTGCTTGTTATTACCAAGAGCAAAAAGATATTACTGGAAGGTGTCACCTTCCAGAATTCTCCAGCCTGGTGCCTTCATCCTTTGATGAGTGAAGACATCACCGTGAGAAATATCAGTGTCAAAAATCCCTGGTATGCACAGAACGGCGATGGCATTGACCTCGAAAGCTGTAAAAATGTGCTGATCGAAAATTCTGTTTTTGATGTGGGTGATGATGGGATCTGTATCAAATCAGGCCGTGATGAAGCCGGGCGTGCCCGCGCCATGCCTACGGAAAATGTAGTAATTCAAAACTGCACCGTGTATGCTGCTCACGGTGGTTTCGTGATCGGCAGTGAAATGAGCGGCGGCGCCCGTAACATTTACGTGGAGAACTGCACCTTCATTGGTACCGATATCGGCCTGCGTTTTAAAACAACCAGGGGTCGCGGTGGTATCGTGGAGAATATCTTCATTAAGAATATTTCCATGAAGGATATCATCGGCGAAGCCATCCTTTTTGATATGTACTATGCCGCGCAGGACCCGATCCCGCTGGCTGGTGAAAAACGGGAACCTCCTAAAGTCCAATCGCTTCCTGTTACCGAGGCCACTCCTCAATTCAGGAATTTCAGGATCAGCAATGTTACCTGCTATGGTGCGGAGAAAGCCATTTTTGTAAGGGGACTTCCTGAAATGAATGTGCAGAAAATTGTTTTGGAAAATATGATCCTGCAGGCAAAGCAGGGACTCGACATGACCGAAGGTAATAACATCACCCTGAATAATATCCAACTGGTCACAAAGGAAAAGAATCCCGTGATGAATATTCACAACAGCCGCAACATCCATCTGAATAAGATTGGTTACGCAAGCGCGGAAGTGCTGCTACATGTTACAGGAGAGAATACAAAGGACATCAGTTTGAAAAATACCGAGGCCTCCCATGCGAAACAACTGGTGGAAATGAGTTTTGGTGCGAAAGAGGGTGCGGTAAAAATTGAAAAATAATGGATCGCCAATGATCCGGATGAATTAAATATCATGAAGAAAACCGGTTTACTGATCATCGTTTTCCTTAACTGCCTGGTTGGTACAGCGCAAAAGACAGAAAAGTCCTATGCCGCTGAATTGTCAGCCACCGCAATGAACACCTGGAAAGATTCTTTCACACTTAAAGGTGATAAGGTCGCCAAATGGCGTTATGACCAGGGTGTCATCTTAAAGGGCATGGAAGGATTATGGCGCAATACTGGTGATGGTAAATGGTTCAACTACATCCAGAAGAGCATGGATTTTTACGTGGACAATAATGGAAACATTAAAGGTTACCGTCCCGATGAATACAATATCGACCATGTCAACAATGGAAAATTATTACTGACCTTATACCGCGTTACCGGCAAGGAGAAGTATAAAAAAGCGGCTGACCATCTGCGTGAGCAGTTAAGAACCCATCCCCGCACTTCGGAAGGTGGTTTCTGGCATAAAAAAATTTATCCTTATCAAATGTGGCTGGATGGATTGTACATGGGTCAGCCTTTCTACGCGGAATACGCTTCCCTCTTTCATGAAGACACTGCCTTCAATGATATCGCCAAACAGTTCATCCTGATGGAAAAACATGCCAGGGATCCTAAAACAGGACTGCTCTATCATGGATGGGATGAAAGCAGGCAGCAGCAGTGGGCCAATAAAGAAACCGGTCTTTCTCCCAATTTCTGGGGTCGTGCATTAGGATGGTACGGTATGGCCATGGTGGATGTGCTGGATTATTTTCCGAAAGATCACTGGGGACGTGATTCCATCATCAGCATTTTGAACCGTTTCGCATTGGCGGTTAGCAAAGTGCAGGATTATAAAACCGGTTTGTGGTACGATGTGCCAGACAAGGCGAAAGAACCAAAAAATTATTTTGAAGCATCCGCTTCTTCCATGCTGGTCTATACACTGGCTAAGGCGGTGCGTATGGAATATATTCCTGCCCAATATCGTGGCGTAGCGTCAAAAGGTTACCAGGGCATCATTAAACGTTTTATTAAAAAAGAAAATGGGCAGTACAACCTGCATGGAACGGTGGCGGTATCCGGGCTCGGTGGCAAACCTTACCGGGATGGAAGTTTTGAGTATTATATGAGTGAGCCGGTGATCGTGAATGACCCAAAAGGTATGGGTGCTTTCATCAAGGCGGCTGTTGAAATGGAAATGATGCCAACGCTTTGGCAGCCCAGGAAAAAAACGGTTGTGCTCGACCGTTATTTCAATAACGAATGGAAGAAGGACGTGACCGGACAACAGGTGCGCTGGCATTATACCTGGGAGGACCGTTCCAATGGGGGCTTCGCCATCCTGGGTGATATCTTCAACCGTTACGGTGCTGCTACCACTCATCTTGATGCAGCGCCAACTGTTGAGAATCTGAAGAAAGCTTCCGTTTACATCATCGTGGATCCTGACACAGAAAAAGAAACTGAAAAACCAAATTATATCCAACCTGTTCATGCCGATGTTATTGCGCGCTGGGTGAAGGACGGAGGGGTTTTATTACTCATGGGCAATGATGCCGGTAACACCGATCTGCAAAGCCTGAATAATCTTTCAGCGCAATTCGGTATCCGTTTCAATGAAGATAATTTCAACCAGGTAGAAGGCAGTGCATTTGAACAGGGTGCAGTGCCTGTACCTGCGGGTAGCATGATACTGACAAAAGGTGGCAAGCTCTATATCAAGGAACTTTCAACACTAGAGGTTCAGAACCCGGCCACCACTATTTTGAAGAAGGATGATAAGAATATCATTGCGATTTCAAGGCATGGGAAGGGCTGGGTGCTCGCTATTGGCGATCCTTGGCTTTATAACGAATATGTAGATGGCAGGAAACTTCCTGCTGATTTTGAAAATTACCAGGCAGCCGAACAACTGGTTCAATGGTTACTCAAACAGGCAAAAAAATAAATTGCGTAAACAAGGTTTCCATATCAGCTTTTTATTTTGCCTGCTACCGGTAATGTTGATGTCATGTATCGTGGCTCAAAATGCGCAAGCGCAGAAGAAACTGGTGGTAGATCCAACAGGCAAAGGTGACTTCAGGACCATACAGGGAGCCATCAACAGCCTTTCAGATTCTGCAGATGTTGTGAGGGTCATTTTTATAAAGAACGGTACCTACAATGAAAAAATCTACCTGGAGAAACACAATATCATTTTGGAAGGAGAGAACAGGGAAAAGACCATCATTACCCAGGCTATCGCCCGTGATGAATGGAGGTGCCAGCACAATGATGACTGGGGTGTGGCCACCGTCAATATTGATGGCAATGACATCACCCTGAAGAACCTGACCATCACCAATGATTTTGGTTTCAAAAGAAAGGACGATGATACACATACGGTCTTGTGCAGGACGGATACGGCCAGGCAGATGAAAACCATCAACCGTTTTGGCCACCAAATGGCCTTACGTAGTTTCAAAGCCACAAGGCTGCGTGCGATCAACTGTCATTTCCGTGCCTTTGCCGGTGATACAGTCAGTCCATGGAATACGGTTGACGGTATGTTTTATTTCCGTGACTGCATCATGGAAGGAGGTGTTGATTTTTATTGTCCGCGTGGTTACGCCTGGGCTGAGAACTGTAAATTTTATGCGCATACCGGGGTGGCCAGCATCTGGCATGATGGTTCAGGCAACCAGGATCATAAAACGGTGCTGGTGAATTGCAGTTTTGACGGTTTTGAAAATTTCAAGCTCGGACGTTTTCACCGCGAAGCACAATTCTTCCTGGTGGATTGTAAATTCTCGGAGCGCATGGCCAATGAAGATATTTACCATGCTGCATCCGGAGTTCCCTTGAAATGGGGTCGCCGTGTTTATTATTCCGGATGCGATCGTGAGGGCGGAAATTATGCCTGGTTTGCAGATAATATCGAAAAATCAGGTGTGGCTCATAGTGAAATCACCGTACAATGGCTGTTTAAAAACCAATGGCAGCCTCAATTGAATTAGATTATTTAAAATTATATGAAACTCTCCCGTTATACCCTGAAGAATGTGAACAGTGAACAGGTGCAGGTACCTGATGAGTCCCTGTTTGAGTTGCCGGAAAAAGTGCTGCAGTTTGGTACGGGTGTTTTGTTGCGTGGACTGCCTGACTATTTCATAGACAAGGCCAACCGCCAGGGCATTTTCAACGGGCGTGTGGTGGTTGTGAAATCCACCTCGCATGGAGATACTTCCGCTTTTGACAAGCAGGACGGATTGTATACACTATGTGTACGCGGACTGGAGAATGGTGAAAAAGTGGAAGAGAATATTGTAAATGCTTCGATCAGCCGTGTGCTGAACGCAACCGAACAATGGGAGGATATATTGGAATGTGCGCATAATATCCAGATGCAGGTGATCATTTCCAACACCACTGAGGTAGGAATAGAATTATCTAATGATGACATCCGCCATCATCCCCCCAAATCTTACCCTGGCAAACTGCTGGCTTTTTTATATGAACGATTCAAAGCTTTTGGCGGCAGTGACCATAGCGGCATGGTGATCGTTCCTACTGAACTGATTGTTGACAATGGGAAAAAACTGGAATCGATCGTTCTGGAACTCGCCCACCTGAATGGACTGGATGATGCCTTCATTGAATGGATTGAAAAACATAATCATTTCTGCAGTTCGCTGGTTGACCGCATCGTTCCCGGTAAACCGGATGATGAAAAGGCCATGGAAAAAGAACTGGGTTACAGCGACCAGTTGCTCACCATGGCGGAAGTGTACAGGTTATGGGCTATTGAAGGAAATGAAGAGATCAAAAAGATTTTGTCATTTGCCCAGGCTGATAATGGTGTGATCATAGAACCCGATATCGAGATCTATCGGGAACTCAAATTAAGATTGCTCAATGGTACGCATACGCTAAGTTGTGGAGTGGCCTTCCTGGCAGGATTTGAAACGGTGAAACAATCCATGGATGATGAGATACTTTCAGGATACGTTTCAGAATTAATGCAGCAGGAGATCGCGCCATCCATTCCCTACGAGGTGGAAAGATCAAAGGCAATAGAATTTGCCGGCAAGGTGCTCGACCGTTTTCGCAATCCGCATATCAAACATAAATGGATCAGCATTACCATGAACTACAGTTCCAAGATGAAGATGAGGGTGCTGCCGGTGCTGCTGAAACATTATGAAACGCACCAGGAGGTTCCGCAAAGGATCGCGCTGGGATTTGCAGCCTATCTTTTATTCATGCGTGCTACGAATAAAAAAGGCGACCAGTATTTTGGAGAATACAATGGTGCTTCTTACCTGGTCCAGGACGACCAGGCCGGGGTGTTTTATAAAAGATGGGCGGGTCTGACCACTGCAGCATTGGTGCATGAAGTGTTGGGAGATACGTACTGGGGAACAGACCTGAATGCCCTGAATGGTTTCCGACAGGCGGTAACTGACCAGTTAAATGTAATGATGAACAATGGGGTGAAAGATGCATTGGAGCATCTTCCCGCTAAAAATATTTATGCTGCATGAAGCAGGTGGTAACGAAAGTGCACCCGGGTGATAATGTGATCGTGGCCCTGCAGGACCTGGCGAAAGGGCAGGCTGTTGAATACAAGGGTGAACCTTATATTTTGCAGGAAGACATCCCGGCAAAGCATAAATTTTTCGAAAAGGATTTAAGCACTGGTGATGAAGTGATCTTGTATGGAGTGCTGGTGGGTAAAGCGCAGGAGCAAGTTGCCAAAGGCAGCAGGATGACAACGTCCAATGTAAAACACGCGGCGGATCCGTATGACTACCGCGGATCCAAATACCAGTGGCAGGCACCTGATGTTTCAAAATTTGCAGGAAGAACTTTCAATGGTTACCACCGCAAGGATGGCCGTGTGGGCACAGCAAATTATTGGCTGTTTATTCCAACTGTTTTTTGTGAGAACCGGAATATGGATGTGATCCGTGAGGCCTTGCACAATGAACTTGGTTACGCGGTCACACATAAGTATAAAAATTATACGCACCAGTTACTCGAAGCCTATAAGAAAGGCGGTAACCTGGATAATATTGACCTGGCACCTCCGGCCCCTCAGGCGAACCGTCCTTTTAAAAATGTGGATGGAATCAAATTTCTGAATCATGAAGGAGGATGTGGAGGCATCAGGCAGGATGCTGCTATTCTCAGTAAATTATTATCCGCTTATGCGGATCATCCCAATGTTGGAGGCATCACGGTTTTGAGCCTGGGTTGCCAGAACCTGCAGGTGCATGATTTCAAAAAGGATCTTTTGGATAGAAATCCTTCATTCGATAAACCGCTGTTCATTTTTGAACAGCAGCAGTCACAGAGCGAGGAGCTGATGATCACGGAAGCCATCCGCAAAACATTTGAAGGACTGGTAGAGATTAATCAAATCGAAAGAAAGCCCGCCCCGCTCAGTCAACTGACGGTGGGTGTGAAGTGCGGAGGCAGTGATGGCTTCAGCGGAATTTCCGCGAATCCGGCTGTGGGTTATTGTTCGGATTTACTCGTAGGATTGGGAGCGAAAGTATTGTTGGCAGAATTCCCTGAATTATGTGGCGTTGAGCAGGAGCTGGTGGACCGTTCAGTGAATGAACCCGTTGCCAGGAAATTTATGCACCTGATGAAAAGTTATGAAGAGATCGTAACGAGGGTTGGTTCTGGTTTTCACATGAATCCCTCGCCTGGAAATATCCGTGATGGATTAATTACCGATGCGATGAAGAGCGCCGGTGCCGCGAGAAAAGGTGGTACGTCGCCGGTAGTGGATGTATTGGATTATACCGAACCTGCGGTGAAGCCTGGATTGAATTTGGTTTGTACACCCGGGAATGATGTGGAGGCAACAACAGGAAAGGCAGCTTCCGGTGCTACTTTAATTTTGTTTACCACAGGATTGGGAACACCAACCGGTAATCCAGTTTGTCCGACAATTAAAGTGGCAACTAATTCAAAGCTGGCGAAGAGAATGAAGGATATCATTGACATTGATACAGGTCCGGTGATCGAGGGAGAAAAAACAATTGAGGAGATGGGAGAGGAGATACTGGAATATTGTATCCGTGCGGCGAGTGGTGAGGTGATACCAAAAGCGGTGGCATTGAACCAGGATGATTTTATTCCGTGGAAGAGAGGAGTGAGTTTGTGATCGCTTCGCGATACCGCTGCGCGGTTTTTTTTACCGCCAAGAAAGAAGGGAAGAAGATTTTTTTACCGCGGAGAACCAGCCTTCGCTAAAGCTATGGCTGGCGAAGAAGGAGGAAAAGGAGATCGCGCAGAGGGTATGAATTGAGTTCATTACTTACCGCTTTCTTCCCGTCCTTCCCGTCTTCCCGGCTATAAAAAAGTTGAGAAGGAGACAGTGAAGAAATAAAACGAAATTTAGAATTTAGATCTTGCAGCTTGCAGCTTGAAGCTTGCAGCTCTCCCAGAACCAATAAGAATAATGAAATGAAAAAATACATCGACCAAAACTTCTTACTCTCCAATAAAACCGCGCAGACGCTCTACCACGACTACGCGAAAGATATGCCCATCATCGATTACCATTGCCACCTGCCACCCGACCAGATCGCCAATGATCTTAATTTCGAGAACCTCACCCAGGTATGGCTCTATGGTGATCATTATAAATGGAGAGCCATGCGCACCAATGGCGTGGATGAAACCTATTGCACCGGAAATCAGCCCGATTTTGAAAAATTCAAAAAATGGGCGGAAACCGTTCCCTATACCTTACGCAATCCACTCTACCACTGGACCCACCTGGAACTCCAGCGGTATTTCGGTGTGAATGAAATCCTCGATGGCAACAGCGCGGAAAGAATTTATGAAACCTGCACAGCACAGTTACAGACACCGGAATTTTCTGTCAGGAACCTCCTGCGTAAAATGAATGTAAAGGTTGTCTGCACAACAGATGATCCTATTGACAATCTCGAACATCACAGGAAACTGAAGGAAGGTGGATTTGAAATAAAGATCCTTCCGGCTTACCGTCCCGATAAGGCCATGAATGTGGATGATGCCAAAACATTCAATGATTACCTCGGTAAACTGGAAGCAGTAGCCGATACCAGCATACATTCATTCAACGAGTATCTCGATGCACTCAAAAAGCGCCATGATTATTTTGCGACAATGGGTTGTTCAGTTTCTGATCATGGACTGGAACAGATCTATGCTGAAGATTATACCGAAGCAGAAATAGAATCTGCATTCAATAAGATTCGTAAGGGCAAGGACCTTACACAGGAAGAGAACCTGAAGTTCAAGTCAGCCATGCTGGAGATCTTTGCCACCTGGGACTGGGAAAAAAGCTGGGTGCAGCAATACCATCTTGGTGCGCTGCGCAATAACAACAGCCGCATGTTAAGGCAGTTGGGTCCGGATACAGGATGGGATTCCATTGGTGATTTCCCACAGGGACGTTCACTTGCTAAGTTCATGAACCGCTTAGATGAGGGCAACAAACTGGCTAAAACGATTTTGTATAACCTGAATCCGGCCGACAATG
Organism: Bacteroidota bacterium; assembly: GCA_023433755.1. Classification (GTDB taxonomy): domain Bacteria; phylum Bacteroidota; class Bacteroidia; order Chitinophagales; family Chitinophagaceae; genus Flavisolibacter. Next base: position 21,672 of record JAEYUA010000300.1, read on the forward strand.
AATTGTTCGCGACCATGATCGGCAATTTTAATGATGGTTCGGTTGCCGGGAAGATCCAGTATGGTTCAGGATGGTGGTTCTTAGATCAGAAAGATGGCATGATCCGCCAGATCAATGCGCTGTCGAATATGGGTTTGCTGAGCCGATTTGTAGGTATGCTCACTGATTCCAGGTCTTTCCTTTCCTTTCCAAGACATGAATACTTCCGACGGATTCTTTGTAATCTTTTTGGAGAAGAGATCGAAAGAGGAGAACTGCCTTCGGATATCGAGTGGACAGGAAAGATCATAAAAGATATCTGCTATCATAACGCAAGTAATTATTTCAACTGGAAAGAAGAGCCGCAAATGGCTGCTGCCAGTCAGACTGTTTAAAAATCATAAAATTCGGAAATACTATGTCCAAGAAAATCGTAACGCTGGGAGAGATCATGCTCCGGTTGTCCACACCGGATTACAAACGTTTTGTTCAGTCCGACAGTTTTGATGTAACCTATGGCGGCGGTGAAGCCAACGTGGCGGCCGCGCTTTGCAATTATGGATTGCAGGGAACCTTCGTTACCAAAGTGCCCAATAATGCCATTGGCCAGTCGGCCATCAACCATCTCCGTCGTTATGGAGTGGATACACAGTACATCGCCCGGGGTGGTGATCGTCTTGGCATTTATTTTTTGGAGACCGGCGCTTCCATGCGTGCCTCGCAGGTAATCTATGACCGTGCCGGCGCTTCCATCGCTGATGTGGATGCTTCTGAATTTGATTTTGATAAAATCTTCGAAGGTGCTTCCTGGTTTCATACAACAGGTATCACACCGGCGCTTAGTGATAAAGCAGCAGCACTGACAGAAGCGGCATTGAAAGCAGCAAAGGCAAAAGGTATTACAACCAGCATTGACCTGAACTACCGCAAGAAATTATGGAGCAAAGAAAAAGCAAGGGAAGTAATGACCAGGCTTTGCCAGTATGTGGATGTGTGCATCGGTAATGAAGAAGATGCCGACACAACACTTGGCTTCAAGGCAAAGGATACTGATGTTACAAAAGGTGAGTTGAACCTCGATGGTTTCAAGGATGTGTTCAAACAGATGAAAGATAAATTCGGTTTCAAATTCATTGCTTCTTCATTGCGGGAAAGTCACAGTGCCAGCGATAATGGCTGGAGTGCGCTGGTGTACGACGGCAATGAATTTTATCATACCAAACAATACGAAGTCCGCATAGTTGACCGCGTGGGCAGTGGTGATTCTTTCGCCAGTGGTTTTATCTACGGGCTGGTTACGGGTATGAGCCTGAAAGATTCCGCTGAATTTGGTGTGGCAGCATCAGCCCTGAAGCATACCATTCCGGGTGATTTGAACCATGCTACTTTAAGTGATGTGAAAGACCTGATGAAGGGCGATGCATCGGGCAGGGTTCAGCGTTAGTATCATTTTTTAAACAACTGCTATGATCATAGACATTATTGGCAATGCCTCAAAATATTTTGCATTGCATCCCTTATTCGAGGAAGCGTTCCGCTGGATCAACCAGCAGGATCTTGCCAGTCATGAAGATGGAAAATTTGACATAAGTGCACCGGGACTGAAAGCCATTTTCAGCAATAAGAAAGGCATGACCGCAGAAGAGTCAACAGCAAAATTCGAATGTCACAACCAGCATATTGATATCCAGCTTTGCATTAACGGAGATGAGACCATGGGATGGAAACCCAGGGAAAGCTGTCACCAGCCAAAAGGAGGTTACAATGAAGAAAAGGATGTGCAGTTTTACAGTGATGCGCCGGATATGTTCTTCCAGTTACGCAACGGGCAATTTGCTATTTTTTTTCCTGATGATGTACATGCGCCCATGATAGGGGAAGGCGAAATCAAAAAACTGGTCATTAAAGTAAAAATCAAACCATGAGTTCAGCAAAAAATGTTACACAGGCCATAGTGCAGCAAGGCATGCTGCCTCTTTATTTTAACGCGGATGAAACGGTTAGTGTGGAGGTATTAAGAGCAGTTTATAAAGCCGGCGTGAAAGCTATTGAATACACCAACCGCGGAGAAGCCGCCCTGAAAAATTTTACGAAGCTGGTGCAGGTGCGTGATGCAGAGATGCAGGGTTTGTTGTTAGGAGTAGGTACGATTAAGAATTTGCAGCAGGCAGAAGACTATGTAAAAGCCGGCGCCGATTTCCTGGTCAGCCCGGGTTTTGTTCCCGAAGTGGCAAAATACGCAGTGGAGAAAGATATGTTCTATGCACCCGGGTGCATGACACCAACAGAGATCATCGCGGCGGAGAATGCAGGCATCGGCTTCATCAAATTATTTCCCGGCAATTTACTGGGACCTGATTTCCTCAGTGGCATTAAAGACATCTTTCCCAAATTATTGTTTATGCCAACCGGAGGTGTGGATACTACGAAGGAAAATATTGAAGGCTGGTTCAAAGCAGGTGTTTGTGCCGTGGGCATGGGCAGTAAACTGATCAGCAAAAAACTGATGGAGGGAAAGGATTATGCCGCGATAGAAAAATCAACCAGGGAAGTATTGGATTTGATCAGCACCATTAAAAAATAATCATGCAGGTACAAAAGATCGGCAATTACAGGTGGACGATTTGCGCATTGCTTTTTTTCGCGACCACGGTCAACTATCTCGACAGGCAGGTATTGAGTTTGCTCGCACCGGAGTTATCGGACCGCTTTGGCTGGACCAATACGGACTATGCCAATATCACGGCGGTGTTCCAGTTTGTCTATGCCATTTCCATGCTGTTCGCGGGAAGGATCATTGACCGCTTGGGAACAAAAGCGGGTTTTACCTGGGCCATCATCATCTGGTCGATCGGTGCCATCATGCATGCCTATGCCATTGGAATTGGAACAGCTTCCAATTCTGTGTTAACATGGATCGGGATCGGTGCCGTGCCGGTTTCCATTTTAGGATTTATGATCTCACGAGCCGTGCTGGCTTTTGGCGAAGCCGGGAATTTTCCAGCAGCTATCAAGGCCACTGCAGAATATTTTCCCAAAAAAGAAAGATCATTCGCGACGGGCATTTTTAATTCAGGCGCGAATGTGGGAGCTATCCTGGCGCCCTTAACTGTTCCCTGGATCGCGAAGGAGTGGGGCTGGCAGACTGCCTTCCTGTTGGTGGGTGCAGTTGGTTTTGTATGGCTGATCTTCTGGCTGATATATTATGAAATGCCACACCGCCAGAAAAGATTGTCAAAAGCAGAACTGGATTATATCAATCTCAATGATGATGATGTCGCAGTTGCGGTGGGTACTGATGGTGGGAAGGATAAGCAGGTACTGGCTGTTGAAGAAAATGATAAAAAAGTACGCTGGTTTCAATTGCTGGGATATAAACAGACCTGGGCTTTTGCTTTTGGAAAGTTTATGACCGATGGTGTATGGTGGTTCTTTTTGTTCTGGCTGCCTAAATATTTGGATGCGCAGTATGGAATGACAGGGACAGATATCACTTTCCCGCTTGCAGTTTTATATAGCATGACCATGGTGGGCAGTATTGGTGGTGGATGGTTCCCCATGTATTTTATCCGCAAGGGATACAAACCTTATGATGGGCGGATGAAAGCGATGCTGATGATCGCGTTGATTCCATTGGTGGTGCTTGCTGCGCAGCCTTTGGGTTATATCAGTTTCTGGATGCCTGTTTTATTAATTGGTATTGGTGCATCGGCGCACCAGGCCTGGAGCGCTAATATATTCACTACGGTTTCGGATATGTTTCCCAAAAAGGCCATTGGCTCAGTTGTAGGTATTGGTGGTATGGCTGGAGGACTGGGTGGTGTGTTGATTTCTAAAGCGGGTGGTGCGTTGTTTGATCATTATAAAGCACTGGGTCATATTGAGACTGGCTATTCCATCATGTTTGCTTTTTGTGCGGTGGCATATTTGATTGCGTGGATTGTGATGAAGGCATTGGTGCCGAAGTATAGGCCGATAACTGATTTGTGAGCTGCTAGCTACTAGCTTCTAGTAAATTAACATCGTTAGAGTAATGAATGTGTTATTAATCCTTGTATTTCTTATACTTTCAATTTTGGTAGTAGTAGGAGAAGTTATGGTAAACAGGGAGGATGATTAGATGTTTGTGTGGGGCTATTTGATATTGTTAGTTATAATATTCTTTTTTGTTTTTGCAACGATATTTTTTTTGACTGAAAAATTCTTCAAAAATAGAAATAGGAGAATCGCAATTGGTATGCTTGCTGGGTTGATTGTATGCGCAGGTATTTTATTGGAGACAATGTTTTAGGCATACATTTTTCAAGTATAAAATAAAATAGCCGGGAAGACGTGAAGGCGGTAAGTAGCGGCTGTTAGATTAAATTGTACAACCGATTTCTACATGAAATAATGGGAAACATTTTTCTTTCATGAAATTACTTACCGTCTTACCGCCTTCCCGGCCTTCTTTTTTAGCCGTTACGACGGTAAGGGCGGTAAGTAGCGGCTGTGAGAGGGAATTGTACTATTGATTTCTGCTATGAAAAAACAGAACATTTTATTCTATTATGACATTACTTACCGTCTTTACGCCTTCCCGGCTATGCCTTTTTCCAGGAATAAAATAATTGTTTGAAAAGGAGCTGCATATATGCACAAAGTCTAGCAGCTAGAAGCTAGCAGCTAGCAGCTCACACAAATGTCCTGATACCAGATGCATTATACTCCGTCCGAAATTCCTTCGGCGTACAATTCTTTTTCTTCCGAAAAATGCGGTTGAAGTTTGACATATTATTAAACCCGCAATGGTAAGCCACTTCATTAATACTTTGCGTGGTCTCGATTAACATCCGCGAAGCATGACCCAGGCGGATCTCGTTCAGCGTGTCCACAAAAGTTTTTCCCGTACGCGATTTAAAAAACCTGCTGAATGAAACCTCCGACATCGCCACCAGTTTCGCCGCTTCCGTCAGCGAAACTTCTTTGCTGAAATTCCGGTTCAGGTACTCCATCACCATCTGTATCCGCCGGCTGTTATAGCTAAGCGTATCCGCATTATTAAAAGAAGTGTCGGAAAGCGTGCGCATATTACGCGAGGTGGAAAGATCATGTAGAATGGAAAGCAGGTCAAGCACAGAATCAAAACCATGTTTTTTGGTCAGTGCGAAAAGCCTGGGCTGTATAGCCGCTGCCGTTTCCTGTGAAAACAAAATACCCCGCAAAGATTTTTCAAACATGTTGCGGATAAAACTCATCTGGTTGCGCTGCAAAAAACGTTCATCAAACAAATCACGGTGCATCTGTATCGTGATCTCCTGCACTTCCTTTCCTTTCAGTTTGTGCGTAAACCATCCATGCTGCAGGTTGGGACCAACAAGGATCAGCTCAAGATCATCAATCTCACCCATGTGATCCCCGATCACCCTTTTGGCGCCTTTGCCATTACTAATGAAGTTCAACTCGAACTCTTCGTGGTAGTGAAGAGGAAAATCAAATTCCTTCTTCGTGCGTGAGAAAATTGTAAAGCAATCTCCCTGCGTTAAAGGCGTGATTTCCCTGAGAAGCTTCTTGCTCATAAGTAACCGGTTAATGGTGAAATTATACAAAATTGGTTATTCGCCTATTAATAAAGTATTAGTGTCAGGTTCGGATCTGGGTGTTGTGAAATTGCGCAACTGTCAATGAAACAGGGGATTTTCTGTCGGAATATGATTTTAATCCATCCAAAAAAATATATTCAATGGATAAAAAAGTATCAGAAAAATGATACAATTAAAAACTATCTTTGGATCAAACCATTTTGCTATATGAGGAATAATTGCTTGCGAGCCATTGTACTACTGCTATGTACATTTTCCTTCACGTTGCTGTTCGCGCAGGAAAAAAGGGTCACAGGTACGGTTAGAGATGATTCCGGCACCCCGCTCACAGGTGCTTCCGTAACCGTAAAAGGTACCACTCACACAGTCGTCACATCCGACAACGGACAATTCAACATCACAGTCCCGGCCAATGCTACCACGCTGGTAATCTCCTATGTGGGTATGACACCGCAGGAAATTGACATTCGCAACCGCACCTCGGTTGAAGTGCGCATGGCCAGTTCCGCCAATGCGCTGAGTGATGTAGTGGTAGTAGGTTATGGACGTTCAAGACGTGCAAACCTTACCACTGCGCAAACATCTGTTTCTTCAAAAGACATTGAAAAAACAGTGAACACCACCATCGAGCAGGCCATACAGGGCCGCGCCGCCGGTGTGTATGTAACACAGAATTCCGGTCAGCCCGGTGGTGCCATTTCGGTGAACATCCGTGGTGTGAGTTCACTCAACCGCACGCAGCCTCTTTATGTAATTGATGGTGTACAGATCCAGGCAGCAGAAGATGTTTCCTTTGGATCATCCAGTTCATCTAACCCGCTTGCGGGTCTGAACCCTTCTGATATAGAAGACATTCAAATTCTCCAGGGTCCTTCAGCCACTGCCATCTATGGTTCACGTGGTACCAATGGTGTGATCCTCGTTACAACAAAACGCGGTCGCGCCGGTGATTTCAAAATTAACTACGCTTATCAATACAATTTGCAAACGCCACCTCAACGCCTGGATGTGATGAATCTCCGCCAGTACGCGCAGATGGTGAAAGAATACCATGCCATCGCAGGGGGAACCACACCTGAACCTTTTCTTGATCCTTCGTTATTAGGTGAGGGTACTGACTGGCAGAATGAATTGTTCAACAATGCCGCCATGAAAAAACACCAGTTGAGTGTGAGCGGCGGAGCCAACAATACTACTTATTATTTATCAGGTGAATACCTGCAGCAGGAAGGTGTGGCAGCAGGATCGGGTTTCGACCGTTATGGTTTCCGTCTAAACCTCGATAACAAACCAAGGGAGTGGTTTACAATCGGTGTAAACCTGAGCTTCAACCAGACCAAGGAAAATCTTACGGCTACCAACTATGGTGATGCGCAAAGTCCCCTGATCGGAAATGCTTTAAGGTTAACGCCACAGATCCCGGTAAAAAATCTCAACGGTACCTGGGGTGGAAGTGATCCCGTGAATGGAGCCAACCAGTACGCGCCGGTTAACCCGCTGGCGCTTGCCAACCTCATTACTAATAACAATATGAAGCGCCAGTTCCTGGGAGGAATGAATCTTGGTTTCAACCTGGCAAAGGGACTTGTTTTCAGAACTTCCCTTAATGGTAATATCGGTAATGGCGGCAATACTTATTATACACCTACGTATGAACTGGACCAATGGCATTATAATACCCTGGCTACTCTTTCTTCCGGTACCTACAGTTCATGGTACTGGAACTGGAACCAGTTGCTGGAGTATAATAAACAGTTCGGCAAACATAACCTCACTCTGATGGCCACCCACGAAGCACAGGAGTCAGAGTGGAAAGCGCTTACTGCCGGACGTACAGGTTTTCTTACCAATGACATCTTTGATGTGAATGCAGGTAACCCTACTTCTGCTACCAATGCAGGCGGTACCTATCCCTGGTCAATGGAATCTTACCTGGGACGCCTGAACTATAATTATGACAATCGTTATTTACTTACAGGAACTTTCAGAAGAGATGGTTCTCCCTACTTCGGTGAAGACAACCGGTGGGGTAATTTCCCATCCATCTCCGCTGCCTGGAGGGTGACCAATGAAAAGTTCTGGACGCTGGATTTTATCAGCGAACTGAAAATAAGGTATGAAACAGGTCTCACTGGTAACCAGGGTACAGGCTCCGGTATCTATGCTCCTCTTTCAACCGGCGCTACTCCATGGGGTACAGGTCTGCGTCCTTCCACTTTCACCAACAGCAAATTGAAATGGGAAGAGACCATGACCAATAACGTAGGTCTGAATATCGGCTTCCTCAACAACAGGTTCACCATTGAAGCTGATTATTATGTGAAGAATACAGATAACCTCATCATGGGAGCAAGCCTTCCCTGGTACATGGGTACCAACAACAGTCCCGGTTCCGTTGGCGCTCCGCTGGTGAACGCAGGTTCCTTAAAAACTAAAGGATGGAACCTTACCTTCCAGACCACTAACATCAACAACAAAAATTTCAGGTGGGAAACAAACCTGAACCTTTCCCATTTCCGCACCAGGATCACTTCACTCAACTCTGACAATGCCTTCATCGACCGTACTTCCTGGTGGATGAATAACTGGACACAGCGTTCAGCTATCGGTTATGAACCATGGTTGTTCAGAGGTTATATAGTGGAAGGTATTTTCCAGTCGGTTGACGAAATCACCAAGAGCGCTGTTCCTGTTGACAACAATGGCAATAGGCGCCCAACAGATCCTGCAACAGGTATCTGGGTTGGAGATGTAAAGTATAAAGACATCAATGGTGATAAAAAAATTGATGTAAATGATATCACCAACATTGGTAATCCATGGCCAACACTGACTGGTGGTTTCAGCAATAATTTTTCATTTAAAGGTTTTGAACTGGGCATCCTGTTCACTGCTTCTGTAGGAAATGATATCTATAATTACATTGCCGCTGAAGCCAGCAATCCCAATAACATTAACCTGAGCCGCAATCTGCTGATCGACGCGATGGACTATGCAAGGGTTACCACCAATGGCAGCGGGCTTCCCGCACTGGAAAATCCAAATACCAACATTCCAAGAATGTCAAACAACCAGATTGCCAATGACAATAACTATGGCAGGATCTCTACCAGGTTTGTGGAAGATGGTTCTTACCTGAGACTGAAAAACGTTTCTCTTACTTATAATCTTCCATCAAGACTGATCGGTTACCAGAAAGTGATTAAGGGTTTAAGAGCAACCCTCGGCGCGCAGAACATTGCCACCATCACCGGTTACAAAGGATATGATCCCGAGATCGGTGCCTATGTGGGCCAGGGTTCCAGCGCGCAGAACCAGGCCATCGGCATTGACTTTGGCAGGTACCCGCTCACGCCTATGTACACAGCAACCATCAGTGTTAATTTCTAAAATTGTTATATGAATAAGATAAAACACATTCATTATTTCACCCTGGTACTGCTGGCATTCGCGGCAATGGCAGGATGTAAAAAAAGTTTCCTTGAAAAACCACCTTTGAGTTCCATCGTAGATGCCAATTTCTACAAGACCGATGACCAGGTGATGGCAGGAACCTCTTTGCTGTACAGTGAAGTATGGTTCGATTATAATGACAAGGCCATGTACAACCTGGGTGATTTCCGTGGCGGTACTACGTATTCAGCCTGGAATGACAGGGGTAATGTGATGTTTAACACCACCGGTGATAATGGGGAGAACGGTGCGTCCTGGAGAGCTTTTTATAACGTGGTGGGACAGGCCAACCTCTTTCTGTACAATATCGAAAGATATGGAGGTCCCAATGTATCTCCTGCCGTGAAAAAAACCGCGATCGCCGAGGCCCGTTTCATGAGGGCACTCGCTTACCGTTTCCTGGTAATGAACTGGGGCCCGGTTCCCATCATCGAAAACAATTTTGATAAATTATTTGATTCCACCATTACGCGTAATACCGTTCCCAGCATCTGGCGTTTCATTACCCGTGAAATGAGAGCTGCTGCTGAAGACCTTCCCGTTAGTGCAACGCAGGAAGGACGGCTTACCAAATGGAGCGCGGAAGGTATGCTGGCACGTTTCTACCTTACAAGAGCAGGTGTGGAAGCCAATGGCGGTGCACGCAACCAGGTATTCCTGGACAGTGCTAAGTACTATGCGCAGCGTGTAATCACGCAAAGCGGTAAAAGGCTGCTGAACAGTTATGCTGATTTGTTCAAACATCCATACGATAATAATGCTGAATCCTTATTTGAACTGCAGTGGGTTTTCTCCGGACCCAATGTGTGGGGTACGCAGAACAGCATACAGGAATACCTTGCCTACAGTCCTGATATTTCTTTCGGCGGATGGGGCGGTGATAAAAGCGCAACCTGGTGGATGATTTCCCTTTATGATGGTTTTACTACGCAGCCGAATGGTACTTTAAGGGGCAGAACCCTCGACCAGCGCCTGCATGCTACCTATATGTTGCCGGGTTTTACTTATAATGAGATCACTAAAGTGTCTGACAGGCAGAAACTGGTTTATCCTGACCAACCCGGTGAACAGGAATTCGCCGCTATCAAAAAATACGTGATTGGTTCACCTATTGATCTTGCAGGAATTGCTTCTCAGCAACACTATCCTCACAATACCTATATGATGCGCCTCGCGGAGATGTACCTCATTTACGCGGAAGCAACCATCGGCAACAATGCTTCTACCACTGATGCGACAGCGGTGGAATATTTTAATAAAGTGCACACACGTGCCGGACTTCCTGCATACGAAGTGGGAGGCCCGCAGGGTAGCGGTCCGCTGACCCTCGAAACCATCCAGCGTGAAAGGTTCAAGGAGTTTGCCATGGAAGGCATGTCGTGGTACGACCTGGTGAGCATTCACTATTATGATCCAACGAGGGCTTACAGCATCCTCAATAGTCAGGACAGGGGTTTGTATTCAATGACGGTTGACCAGATGCCCAATCCAACTGAATGGACCTTTATCAAGACATCCTATTTCACAGAGAGGACCATCAATGCCAGTTCGGCCAATTTCCAGTTGCCGATTCCCAATGTGGAACTGGCACAGGCACCCAACCTGAACCGTCCACCGGTGGATTATCCATAATGATCAACAACTATTCAAAAAGAAACTGAACACAAATGAAATCAATAAATAAAATTCTGCTCCTTCTGTTGATGACTGTCGGAACGATCAGCATGTTCACTTCCTGCAAAAAAGATGAGGCAGGCGTTCCTTCCATCGATTATATAAGGATCACCCGCCCGGAATCATCCGACTCACTGCTGGTGAGGGCCGGTCAGGGGCAGCTTGTAGCCATAGTGGGCAACAACCTGCAAGATGCTGTAGAGGTCTGGTTCAACGACCAGCCGTCAAGGCTTACACCTACCTACATTACTAACAAAACCATCCTGGTTTCTGTTCCCAGCAATATCCCGCTGAGTGTGAACAATACACTGAAAATTGTTTTCAAAAATGGTTATGTGCTCAATCACTCTTTTGAAGTGGAGATCAGTGAACCGCTGGTAAGTATGATGGATGTGGAGTACGTAGCGGAAAATGAAGTAGCGGTAATCCGCGGTGATTATTTCTACGCACCGCTTACTGTAACATTCACCGGCGGTGTTCAGGGCACAATTGAAAACCTTACTGACCAGGAAATACAGGTAAGAGTGCCTGCAGGTGCACAACCGGGCCCCATTACTGTAGAAACCAATTTCGGTACAACTGAATCTGAATTTTGGTTCCGCGATGACAGGAATATACTGATCCATAATGATCCCTGGAGTGGCTGGTGGGGACAGAACAATGTAGTTCCCGGAACGGATCCGCTTGCCATCAACGGCAACTTCACGAGGATCACTGCCAACATAGGCTCCTGGGGCTGGACGGAATGGATCGGTGGCAAGGAAGATGCATTAAGCACCAGTCATAACCTGCCCGATGAAGCCGTGCTAAATCCGGAGAAGTACAATATGAAGTTCGAGATCAATACACTCAAACCATTCAATGGCAACCGTATCAAGTTCATGATCGGCCAGGTGAATGGCCCGGATCCCAACTGGGATACTGAACCTTTCTTCTGGGAGCCGCCATTTGACACCCAGGGTGAATGGAGAACGGTTACTATTTCATTTGATGAAGTGGTGGACAATTACGTAACCAACTGGGGCGTACGTCCACAGGGTTATGGTGTGAAGATCTGGTTTCATGGACCAGGTTCACTGGACGCCGATATCGCTTTCGATAACCTGAGGGTTGTTCCAAAAATTTCAAATTAATAAAAGCTTCAATCGATACTAATGAGTCAATTCATCAATACACGACTGCTTGCCCTGGTATGTTTCGTCATGTCAATAGGCATACTGGCTTCCTGCGAAAAAGATGAGGATGCCAATTCCGGGATCGTTGAGCTGTTAAGCTTTGGTCCAACAGGCGCCAATCACGGCGATACCCTTAGGTTTTTCGGTAGTAATCTCGACAAGGTTACAGCCATAGAATTTACCGGTAACAATGCCACTGTTCAGAAAGCTGATTTTAAAAAGCATACTGATAAAGAGATCCTGCTGCTGGTACCCGAGGCCGCGGAAAAAGGATATGTAAAACTCAAAACACCACAGGGTGATGTTACTTCCAAAACACAACTGAACCTTGGTGTTACTGCTGTTATCAGCTCCATTACCGATGAAGCAAGGCCTGGCGCTAACATCACCATCAACGGAAGTTATCTTAACTGGATCGAGCGGATCACCTTCACTGATAATAAAGTGGTGGAGAACTTTGTAAGCCAGTCGTTCAACCAACTGGTTGTGACTGTTCCTGAAGATGCGCAAACCGGTCCATTGCTGATCTGGTACGGTGGAACGGATTCCATGGAAGTAGAAACCGCCGATACCGTGGTGGTGACCCTTCCAAAAGCGGTTTCGTTTTCTCCCAATCCCATCAAGCACGCGGAGAATGTAACCATCACCGGTACGGATATTGACCTGGTGAGAAAAGTTTATTTCACAGGCGTGAGCGCGGCGGTTACTACATTCGTAAGCCAGACCGCTACACAACTTGTAGTTAAAGTACCCGGAGGCGCAACAGATGGAACAATAAAATTAGAAGCAGCTTCTGGTGAACAGACTACATCAACAGCAAGTCTCAACCTGGTATGGCCTTCTGTAACCACCATGGCGCCCAACCCGGTTGATCCGGGTGCTAATCTTACTGTAACAGGCACCAACCTGGACCTGGTTAATTCCATTACATTCGAGAATGCTGATGCTGTCACAACTTTTGTGAGCCAGACGCCTACTCAAATTGTAGTTGCAGTGCCAATGGGTGTAACCATGGGTAAGATCAAACTCGGAATCATCAATTCATCCGTTACGGTTTTGTCAAATGATATCCTGGAGATCACCGGGGCGGTTCCTCCTCCAACAATTTCCTTCCCCATCTATAACGATGCGGTAACCAGCAACTGGACCGGTAATGGTGGATGGGTAGGTGGCGGATGGGGTGGAACGGTAGATTATAATAATGCCTCCCCGATTCGTGAAGGTTCCAAATCAGTCAGGGTAAATTATGTAGGAGGATGGGGTGCTCCTTTGCAACTCGGCGGCGCGACTGTTCCCATTGGTGCCCATACCACGTTCAAGATTTCGATCTATGGAGGTGCCGGAACAAATGGCAAAAAGGTGAACCTGGGCATCAATGGTGCTGACGGACCAACCATCACACTGGTGGAAGGAGAGTGGACCGACTATGCCTTCCCGATATCAACGCTTACTGCCGGAACCACCATTACAGACATCATTGTAAAAGAGTTTAATGGTACCGGTGGATTCACGATCTATGTAGATGCGATAGGATTGAACTGATGAATTGTTGCGGGTTTTGGATCCCGGCAACTGGTAATATAGTCTCTCATATAGCAATCGTTCATTTTTTACTGGTCCATTTCCTTGTAAATGGGCCAGTTTTTTTTAACCACCATACTCATCCCGAATCCCCGGCCGTATGGAAAAATGATGGCATGTTGAAGAAACGGTTTGTTCCGCTACTATTTATTTTAATGCTCATGCAATATGGCGCAGGCGCGCAGGGTTTTGTACAAAGAAAGCAACACCAGTTCTTTCTCGATGGCAAACCTTATTATTATACCGGTATCAACTATTGGTATGGCAGTGTATTGGCACTTGAAAAAGATCCGCAGCGTGGGGTGGAAAGACTGCGTAAGGAACTGGATTTCCTTAAAGCAAAAGGTATTAACAATCTCCGCGTGATGGCCGGTGCTGAAGGCAGCGGTATGATCCATGGTGTGCCGCGTGTAGCCCCGCCTCTTCAAACTTCAAAAGGAAAATTTGATGCTGGTGTACTAAAAGGTCTCGACATCCTTCTGGATGAAATGGACAAAAGAGAGATGAAGGCTGTTCTTTTCTTCAGCAATAACTGGGAATGGAGCGGTGGCTTTTTGCAATACCTCAACTGGAATGGACTCATTGCCGATTCGGTGCTGCGCAGAAAATTATCATGGGATGAGATGCGTGATTACGTCAGTAAATTCTATACCTGCACGCCCTGCAAAAAGGATTACCTGAAACAGGTGGCATTTATCGTTGACCGTACCAATACGGTTACAGGAAAAAAATATATAAATGATCCCGCGATCATGAGTTGGGAACTCGCTAATGAACCCAGGCCCATGAGGCCTGCATCGAATGATGCCTATCTCAAATGGACCAGCGATGTGGCGGCCTTCATCAAATCAAAAGACAAAAATCACCTCGTAACAACCGGGCATGAAGGTGAGATGGGATCAGAAAGTCTGGAGCTTTTTGAAAAAGTTCATGCAGATAAAAACATTGATTACCTCACCATTCATATCTGGCCAAAGAACTGGAGCTGGTTCAACCCGGCTACCATGGAAAAAGATTTTCCTGGTGTGATCAGCAAAACAGAGCAATACATTGAAAAGCATATCGCTGTTGCCGAGCGTCTTAAAAAACCCCTTGTCATTGAAGAATTCGGGATGCCAAGAGACCATCACACATTCGATATCAACTCAACGACTACATTAAGAGACCAGTACTATAAAAGAATCTTTGATTATTGGAAACAGCATGCTACCACGAATGGTGTGATTGCCGGGACCAATTTCTGGGCCTTTAACGGGATGGCAAGGCCCATTGCAGGACAGACATTCTGGAAAGCAGGAGATGATTACATGGGTGATCCGCCCATGGAAGAGCAGGGGCTCAACGGAGTATTTGATACTGATACCTCTACATGGGGGGCAGTGTACAATTATACCAGTTCTGTATTGCCACAAAAGATTTCTAATCTTCCGGCGGATAAAAAAGCCACACCTGCAACAGTAAATCTTTACAGGAATCTTTGGAAGCTGATGGACAAAGGCATCATGTTCGGGCACCAGGACGACCTGGCCTATGGTGTGGACTGGCGATATGTGAATGGGAAGAGTGATGTAAAAGAACTGACCGGTGATTATCCTGCAGTGTATGGATGGGAGCTGGGCAACCTGGAACATGGACTTGCTTACAACCTTGACAGTGTGCCTTTTGATGCCATGAAAAGATTCATCCGCGAAGGACACCAGCGCGGTGGTGTGATCACCATAAGCTGGCACAACGATCACCCGCTTACCAATGGTTCTTCCTGGGATACATCCAGGGGTGGTGTTGCTTCCATTTTGCCCGGCGGCGTGAAACATGAATTGTATAAGACCTGGCTGGACAGGCTGGCTGTTTTTTTAAAAGACCTCAAAGACAAGGAGGGTAATTATATTCCGGTCCTGTTCCGTCCATACCATGAATTAACAGGTAACTGGTTCTGGTGGACCAAACACGCCACTTCACCCGCCGAATACAAATTGTTATGGCGTTTTACCATGCATTACCTGCAGCAGGAAAAGAATATTCATCATTTGCTCTACGTGTACAATACCGCGGACTTCAACAGCAGGGAAGCCTTTCTTGAATATTATCCCGGTGATGATGTAGTTGATTTGGTCAGCTTTGATTCCTACCAGCATGGTGATGCTTCTCATAGTGCGGCTTTCAGCAAATCCATTGACAAAAAACTCACCATACTGGGAGAGGTAGCTAAAGAAAGAAACAAGATCCCCGCGATCGGTGAAACAGGATATGAAAGGATACCGGATTCCAACTGGTGGACGGGCAGTTTATGGAAGGCGATGGAAAATCACAGGATCTCTTATGTGCTCATCTGGCGCAATCATGGTTTGCAACCCAATGGCAACTGGCATTATTATGTACCGAAGAAGGATGATGTTTCATCAGAGGATTTCAGAAAGTTTTACAGGCTTGAAAGAACCTTGTTTCAGAAAGAAGTAACGAAGGAAAATTTATACCGGCAGAAAGGAAATTAAACAGCACGAAGGAATGAAACTGCATGCCATTGATATCGCCATCATACTGATCTACCTGCTTTCCATGATCATGATCGGTTGGTACCTGCGCAAAAGCGCGAGGGCCAGCAAGGAAAGTTACCTGTTGGCCGGTAAAACGTTACCATGGTATTACCTCGGACTGTCGAATGCTTCCGGCATGTTTGATATTTCAGGAACTATGTGGATGGTGACCCTCGCTTTTGTTTATGGATTGAAAAGCATTTGGCTGCCCTGGTTATGGCCCGTGTTCAACCAGGTTTTCCTGATGATGTACCTGGCGGTATGGTTGCGCCGCTCCAATGTAACCACCGGAGCGGAGTGGATGGCCACCCGTTTTGGCAAGGGAAAGGATTCTTCCCTGGCGCAATGGATCATTGTGATCTTTGCCATTCTCAGTTGTCTCGGATTCCTGGCTTACGGTTTTGTAGGCCTTGGGAAATTCGTAGCCATCTTCATTCCCTGGGAAAACGTACAGCCTTATTTACCATTTAATGTAGCGCCAGAATATATTTCACATGTTTACGGAACTGCGTTCACCCTCATCGCTGTGATCTATGCCATTCTTGGCGGTATGAAAAGTATTGTATGGGCCGACGTGGTGCAATATGTGATCATGACCATCGCGGCAGTCGCTATCGCGG
>JAEYUA010000025.1 GCA_023433755.1 Bacteroidota bacterium
TTGATTTGCAATCTTTCAATTTGAATTGGTATTTCGGAATTGAAATAATCTTCTCACATCTCGCACCTAAAACTGTCCATATAAACATAGGCACATCGCAAACAGAGACCAAGCCCCAGAGGGGCGACATATCAAATTGAAAAGCCGCGAGCTTTTAGCTGCGAGCTGCGAGACGATAAACCCGAAGTAAGCAAACCCAGTTTACGAAATGCATATCCGCATAAGGTCTTGCAGCTTGCAGCTAGTAGCTAGTAGCTAGTAGCTAGCAGCTTGCCGCTTGCCCCTAACTAAACAAATACTCCACATCCTCCTTGCTCAGCGCTTTCACAAACGTAGCATCATCGGCTATAAGATCTTTGGCGAGTGCTCTTTTCTTTTCCTGCAACTGCATGATCTTATCCTCGATCGTATCCTTACAGATCATGCGATAAGCGAAAATGTTTTTAGTCTGACCAATACGGTGTGTACGGTCAATAGCCTGTTGTTCAACCGCAGGATTCCACCAGGGATCCACAATGTAAACATAGTCGGCAGCGGTGAGGTTGAGACCCACACCACCTGCCTTCAATGAAATCAAAAACACTCTTGTCTCTTCATCATTCTGGAAAGCCTGGATGGCTTTTTCACGGTCAGGAGCACTGGTGCTTCCGTCAAAATATTCAAACTTCACCCCTTGCGCAGTTAGCTTTTCCCTGATCAGGGCCAGCATGCCCAGGAATTGTGAAAAGATCAGTGCCTTGTGGTTGCCAATGTTCTCGGTGATCTCTCTTGACAGCTCTTCGAGCTTGATGGAATGGTTCGGAAATTTTTCTTCTTCATTCAGTATGGCAGGGGAATCACAGATCTGCCGGAGCTTCATCAGTCCCTGCAGAATGGTAAGCTGTGAACGCTGGATGCCCTGCTCTTCAATGGTGCCCATGATCTTCGCTCGGAAATCGTTGCGGTAGGCATCATAGATCCTTCTTTGTTCATCTTCCATTTCGCAGAATAAAATGGTTTCTGTTTTATCAGGGAGATCCCTTGCCACCTGCTCTTTTGTTCTTCTTAAAATAAAAGGGTATAATATTTTTTTGAGGTGCTCTTTTTGTTCTTTCTCCCCGAATTTATCAATGGGAATGGCAAACTCCTGCCTGAAAAATTCCATGGAACCCAGCATGCCCGGGTTCAGGAAATTCATTTGGGCGTAAATGTCAAACGTGTTGTTCTGTAATGGAGTACCGCTCATGCATAAACGATGTTTGGCATTAAGCAATGAAGCTGCCTTGGTTACCTTGCTGGATGGATTTTTGATCGCCTGCGATTCATCAAGTATCACATAGTCCAATCGCATTTGGGTGAATAGTTTGATATCACTTCTTAAGGTACCATAAGTGGTAATGATCACATGATGCCGGGTCAACTCGCCAACATCCCTGGTACGCAAGGGACCATGGTGAATGTAGTATTCAAGTGAAGGTGTGAACTTTTTGATCTCGTTCTCCCAGTTATAGATCAGCGTAGTGGGACAAACCACCAGCGCTACCATATCACCATCATACTGCTCAAAATAAAATTGCAGGAAGCTCAGGGCCTGTACGGTTTTACCCAAACCCATGTCATCGGCAAGTATTCCACCCCAGCTTACATCGTGCAGGTAGTTGAGCCACTGAAATCCTGCAACCTGGTAAGGTCGGAGAATTTCCTCCAGGTTACCCGGGGCGGGCACTTCCCTGATTTTATCGAATTCACGGATGCGTTCATATTTCTCTTCCAACTGAATGGTAAGTTCCTCCGCATTGCGGTTCTCATACAATTCATCAATCACACTCAGGTGGTAGCGTGAAAGCTTAAGCTTATCGCCGCGGCCTTCGCCCACACGGAAAAGCAGGGAATATTTTTTCAGCCATTCTTCAGGCAAAATTCCAAGGGTGCCGTCGTTAAGCTGGACAAACTGCTGTTTATTCGCTAAAGCTTTTTTTACTTCAGCCACATTCACTTTCTGGTCACCAAAAAGAATATCCACCTTGGCATCAAACCAGTCTGTATGGCTGCTGATATAAATATGCGTGGTGGGTTTGGCTGTATTGAAACGGAAATTCTTTAAAGATTCAAAACCATAAACCTGGGTTTTGGCTTCGTTCATGGCGTCTACAAAAAGGAAGAACCAGTTGTTGCGTAAAACCTCGGCGCCCTTCAATGCCAGTGCCGCGCCATCATCATAACTGATAAAGTTTGAGTGAAGCGTGCGCAGTTTTTCAATAAACTCCTGCTCTGCTTCGCGGTTGCGGTGAACTATGATCACTTTATCACCATGCGGTATCACCATCTGGTCCTTGTCCTTTGCCTTGGTATCATATCCCTTGTAATTGAATATGGGCTGGAATACCAGGTACTCGCCTTTCTCCTGCAGGTAGAGTTTAGCATCCGGCTGGCCGTCTTTGATCTCCGAAACCAGGCTGCGGTCGAAATCAACCTTGTATTCCCTGGCTAGGGGCATCAGGATCTTACTAAGGGTAAGGGGCCATTCATCATTTTTCACTTTCATGATGCTGCCCGGCAAAAACTGTTCTGCGATCTCGATCGCTTCTGTATTCTCCCAGAGGTAAAGCTGGTGATTATATAAAAAAAGAAGGGAAGACTTTACTTCGTTTTCATTGAGCATGTGGGCAACGGCACCCGGACGAACAAAACATTCCACCACGTAATTCTTTCCACTGGTGATCACATTAAACTGGGGAACCAGTAATGAGGGCCCGAGTTCAGCTCTTTCGAGCGATGCCGTCTTGAATGCTTTGCCCGGAGGCAGTATATACATGGCTGCGGATATTGATTCCGTCAGCAGTTTCTTAAGCTTGGGAAAAAGATATTCGATGATGAGTTTTTTGGTATCGCCTGGAAGTTCATCTTCGTCGTTATGGATGATATTCTCCCAGATACCAGAAAAGGGTGAATTGCGGCTTACATATTTGCTGATCTCACTGTCCTGCAATTTGCGTACGACTGTAACCAGGTTCTTATCCTCATCGCTGTAGGCGTCCACATTTACATAACGTGAGAGATCCAGTTTTTGAACATTGCCTGCAAAATTCGCTTCTTCATCCATCTCGCCTTCCACCAGGTCAACCGTAAAGAAAGGATAGGCTTTTTTGTTGAAATTGATCACCACTCCCAGTCTTTTGGTGATCTGCTGCTCACGTGGCGCGGGCTCTTCTTCTTCAACCGTTGTAATATTTTCGAATCGGGGTTTTGCCAGTGGCTGCGGTGTTACAATCCTTTTGATGGAAGGATCCAGCACACGCAGGTAGGGTTTACCATCTTTATAATTGAATTCGAATTTCCCGCGGAGGTCATCATCAAGCGAATAACCGTAAGCTTCGAGTAATTTATTTTTTTCTTTATCCCAGTTGCGGATCGTTTCAAAAAAATGCTGGCCCTTTGTATAAAGCAGGTGAAGAAAAACGATAACCTTGGGAAGGTTCAGCAGGTGTTCCGTATCCTGGTAATCACTGCTGGTATCAAAATTCCTTTCTTCGTTGCGGCGGATGATTACAGAAAAATCCTGGCCGTCAATGGTAACCGTAGCTTTTACTGTTTCATCTTTAGCGGATTCAATAACAGGCTTGTTGTTCTTCAGGTAATTCTCCGCTTCCGTAACAATATCATGGCTGGCCAGTAACTGGATGGTACGCAGTTCAATGGCTTTCATCTTTGCCACTGTATGTTTCTGATCATAAACCGTATCGCCTGCTTTCAACTGTCCCCGGTCAATCATTTCCTGGAGGCGGATCAATGCCGCTGCCTCATGCCTGCATATATCGCCCAGGTTATAAGGACAGGCGCATCGCATGGACACGCTTTTCGGATCCTTGTAATTAGTTACATAAACCTTGTAATAGGTAGCGTAGTTGTCGTCCTTTACACGGAAAACAACCGATCCAAACAGGTCGTCGTGTTCAACCAGGTCAACAAATCCGATGGCATGGATTTTCTTTCCCCTCCGGATTACTTCATCACTGCCGTGTGTGTAAACGTATTTTAAAAGATGTGGTAAAGCCAAGCGTTTCCAGATTTAAAATTGCATAGCTGAACAGAAATATTCAACACCATTGATCAGAAATGGGCAATCTGCAAAAGTAACAGAATCATTTTCAGAAAACCTGATGTTTTTCTTTATTTCTAAGTTAAAAGGCGGGTTGCAGGTCTTAGGAAATCCTGCGGGTTATGAGCTTCCCGCCCTCGTATTCCGGCAGAATGTTGGCCAGGTTGGGTGTCAGGCAATGGCGGATGTCTTTCTCCAGTCCAAAATTGATCAGCCTGTGATAGTGGGAGGCTTCATTTTTCTTCATGAATCCAAACAAATCTTTTTTACCTGAATGGTAGAGGTTCTCCGCAATCCTTGAAGTGTCACAATTGATGGTGAAGTGATCTTTGATGGCTGCAACTACAGCTCCCGCAAAAAGTGTATCCTCCATATTGGGCTTGTCTTTCCACGCTGCACAACCCAGGATCACATTTTTTTTCATGGCCACCAGGTGTTCACATACGGCAGCCAGGTTGAGGAAGGATCCGGTAACGATTTCTGTGGCTCCTTTGGCCAGCGCCATGTGCAATAGCTTGGTTCCGTTGGTGGTGGTAAGCACCAGTGTTTTACCCTGTATGAATTCACGCGGATATTCGAAAGATGAGTTACCATACTGCAGGCCTTCAGCTACCTGCCCGTCTCTTTCACCGGCAGTGATACATTCCAGTTCGCGGCCGAGTTGTATGCATCTTTCAACACTGTCTACAGGAATCACTTCCCTGGCGCCATTGTACAAGGCAGTTGCAATGGTTGATGTGGCCCTCAATACATCTATTACCACAACGATGGTATTGTTTACATCATACAAATGCAAAAGGGCAGGAGAGGCGCAGGTAAAAAGTGTTGGTTTGTTCATCAACTTAAAATTTGTTTCCACTGGTTGGATTCGGCAGCCATTTTTATGGCCTGGTTTCTTTGATTCAGCAGGGAGGTCATGTATTTTTCGAGATAAAAACGGTTGAGCAGTTTACCCATCATGCCATTCTTCAGTTCATAATGAAACTGGTCGATCATTATGGTACCGTTCTCGATTGGTTTGAAATAATGTTCATGTTTCATCATACCAAAATCACCTTCCACCTGTTCATCGGTAAAAAAATCAGGCCGCTGCAAGGCAGTGATCTTTACTTTCAGTTTTCTTTCTTTGAAGAGATGCCGGGCCGCCCAGGTTACGGTATCGCCCTGTTTCATCAGTCCATTGAACGTACCCTCAATAATTTTTTCGCCATAAGCCTTCATGGATTGTTTGTGCAAGTCAACGCTGAGGCTCAGGTCAAATACCCTCTCCTGTGGCGCTGCAATAAAACTGGTAAGATGAATGAAGGACATTGAAAAAATGTGAGGATGAATGAATGATCAGCTAAATGGGATCTTAACCACTTTAGCCTGCACCAGTTTATCACGCACCTTGATGAATACGGCTTGTTCCATGCCCGCATGCTCAACGCTCACATAGCCCATGCCTATGGCCTTGTTCAGGGAAGGTGACTGGGTTCCTGAGGTTACATAACCGATTTGTTTGCCTTCTTTATCACAGATCTCATAACCATGACGGGGAATGCCTTTCTCAACCATTTCAAAACCCACCAGTTTGCGGCTGACTCCTTTTTCTTTCAGATCCTGTATGATGTTTTTGGCAGTGAAATCCTTGGTGAATTTGGTGATCCAACCCAGGCCGGCTTCCAGCGGATTGGTGGTATCATCAATATCATTTCCATAGAGGCAATAACCCATTTCCAGGCGAAGGGTGTCCCTTGCAGCAAGGCCAATAGGTTTCAAGCCCTGTGGCCCCCCGGTTTCAAAAATGGAATTCCAGATCTTCTCAGCATTGCCGTTCTTATTTTCAAAATAGATTTCTACGCCACCCGCACCGGTATAGCCTGTAGCGCTGATGAGTACATTGTCCACACCATCGAACTTTCCTTTTACGAAAGTGTAATACTTCAGGTTCATGATATCCATTTCAGTTAGAGGCTGTAGGATTTTCGTGGCATTGGGACCCTGAACGGCAAGCAGGCAGGTATCATCAGAGATGTTATGCATCTCCACGTTTTTATCATTATGCTGACTGATCCAGTTCCAGTCCTTTTCAATATTGGATGCATTCACCACAATCATGTAAACCTTGTTCTCTTCAATACAATAGATGAGGAGGTCGTCAATAATTCCGCCTTCATTATTGGGCATGCAACTGTATTGTGCCTTGCCCGCGGTTATTTTGGAAGCATCGTTGGTGGTAATCCGCTGGATGAGGTCCAGGGCATTTTCACCTTTCAGGATAAATTCACCCATGTGGCTCACATCAAAAACACCTGCGTTCTTTCTTACAGCCTGGTGCTCATCGTTGATGCCGGTATAACTGATCGGCATTTTATAACCTGCGAATTCAGCCATTTTCGCACCCAGTGCTATATGCTTATCCGTGAAAGGAGTGTTCTTCATTACAATTTTTTAGAACGGCAAAAATAAGAAAGAGAAACAGAAACAGAGCGGAGAAACAGGGCGGAGTGCGGAGGCCCTCACTCCACTCTCCGCTCTGTTTCTGTTTCTACTAAAAGGGGGCCCCATAAAGAGCCCCCGGTTGTCCGCCGGTGGCGGACCAACTTCAACCAAATTAAATTATATGATGGTAGGAATAAATGAAAGGTGAGGTCCGTTGATATCTTTCATTTTTTTCTCAATGAAACCTGTGCCGGGTGTAAGGCTATCCTTTCTTTCAAGTCGCTCAAGCCTTTCCCTTTCCCTTCTTATTTCATCCTGCTGCCTTTGCAATTCTCTCTCCCTGTTCTCGAGATCGCGGCGCTTATCCTCTTCATTCTTTACCTCGTGCACACCAGTTGCATCACGGAAGGTTCTGGAGCTTTCCACCAGTTTGCCTTCAGTGGTCATGGTATAATCCGTGCCTGGCGACCACCTGAAATATTCATCATAATTCCAATCTATCTCATAGCGGTTGCGGCGTTCCCATGAACCACCCCTGTTGCGGAAGCTGCGTACCACCCAGGGATTGTAAGCGTCTCTCACTGATTCATTGAACCTGATCTGCTTTCCCACAGGAATATGCACTTCCATGATCACACCCTGTCCGCGGAATTTGCTGAATTTATCAATACCAAGGCCACTGCTGATATGCAGCACACTATCCATTGAAGTGGTATTGAAAATTATTTTTTCAGCACGCTCACGGGCATCATCTATGTTTTTTCCAAAACTGTATTTGTAAACTGTTACCCTGTAAAGTGAGTCCTCGCTCTTTTCCATCCTGAGCTTTACATTATTGTATTTAAGTGAATCTGAAGTAATGTCCCAGCCCGTATTATCTTCCCTGATCCACCAAATACCACCTGAATACCTGATCTCTGGTTCATTCACATTAAGAATAAGCTTTCCTCCAACTGGCTGTGACAATGAAACCGGTGTGGGCACACGCTCATAAGACCTCAGATCTGTTGCAATGCTAACTGCGAAAAGTATTGCGAATACCCAACCAGCCGTCCACAGGCCACCGAAGATCCAGCCCATATAACTGTTCCTTGATTTCACTCTTGCTATCCTGCGGATCAGCCAGGTCATCATGGCAATTACTGGTACGGCGAAGAAAAGAAGCAGGGTACCCCAGGCCAGCATTTTCTGGTAATCAGAACTCCAAAGAAAATTATTGATGGGCCACCAGGCAACACCACCAAAAATCACGGCCATCAGCGCGGCGAACAGGGCGATAGTGATAGAGCCTGCTATGAAAATGAAGAATGCTTTGAACACTACCGCTATGGCATGGGCGCACCCGCTCCGGCCAGTAGCCGATACTTCTGCGGCAAAAGTTTTACCCCTGGTATTACCAAATTCCTTTGCTTTCTGGCTGAATTGCTGGGCAGATTCCTTTACTTCTTCACTCCAGGTTTCCATCCTGGCCTTGAAATCACCCATGCCTTCCTGCACGTTCTGGCGGATGCGGTTCACATCTACTTTCTCACCACGCATTTCCATTTTCTCAAAAGGACTTCTTGCTTCTGGCAAAACGATCCATAAAACGATATAGGCCAGTATGAATGTTCCGGAGAAAGACCCTATAAAAATGTTGGGGAAGATGTCGCGTTCCCACATGAAAAATATGCCGTTGAGAATGCCAAAAAGGATGTTCAAAACCAGTGGTGTCGCGAAAAGAAGGCGAAACAGCCAGGAGGGTTTATTGAAGTAAGCCCCGAGTCCGCCGGCCACACCCGCGATCACGCGGTCATCCGGATTCCGGAAAAATCTTTTGCCTGCGAAACCATCCAGGTTGCGCACCGGCAGGATGATCCACAATACTATGTAGATCAGGATACCGGTACCAAAGCCACCCAGGGTGATGATGGCGAACAACAGGCGTACGATGGCAGGATCCACGTTCATGTAATTGGCCAGGCCTGCGCACACACCACCAAGAAGTTTATCGGTGGCATCGCGGTAAAGGCGGCCTTTGGTGCTGGAAGCATAGGTAAAATCGAATCCGCCTGAAGTACCGGACTGGCTGCCGGAAGCTTTTTCTTCTGCTTCCACTTTTTCAAAATCTTCCACGCTGCCCATGCCCTGGATGATCTCTTTTACATCGGCATCGGTTACGGCAGCGGCGCCTTTCCTGATCTTATCATTCATCAGTTCAGCAATGCGGCTCTCAATATCATTGATGATCTCATCACGCCCTTCTTCATTGGCGAAATAACGCCTCAGGCTCTCAATATACCGTTGCAAACTTTCATAAGCAGAATCCTCAATGGGAATTACCCTGCCGGACAAGTTTATATTGATGATCTTTTTCATTGTAATGTGCTTTTGGTTGAAGCCCTGCGTTGCAGGATTATATATTTTCTTTTTTGTTGGTTAATGTATTGACGCCATGCGAGAGCTCCTGCCAGGTATCCGCCAGCTCCTGGTAAAAGGTTTCTCCTTTAGGTGTCAGGGAAAAATATTTGCGGGGCGGACCTGAATTGCTTTCAACCCAGCGGTAGGTGAGCATTTCAGCATTTTTTAACCGGGTAAGGAGTGGGTAAAGAGTGCCCTCCAGGATCTGGAGATTGGCTGCTTTCATTTCCTCCACAATATCACTGGGGTAGGCCTCACCCCGGCGTATGATGGAGAGAATACAAAACTCAAATATGCCTTTCCGCATCTGGCTCTGTGTATTCTCAATATTCATTGTCTTTGTTTTTTCCCTCCGCTTTCATCCCACTAATGCGGGATGAAAGGAGAGAGAGGATGTATGTTGATTTAAATTGACAAGTCAAAGATATGGGAATGTTTGGTACTATGCAACACATAGTACCAAGTTTTTTAAGGTAATATTGATAGACTCTAAGCCACCTGAACATAATTCATTGATTCTGAATGAAATATTTCCTAGGGGGCGGTCCTGAAAAATTATTTTTCGTGATAAGTGGACATAATGGAAGGTCCGGCGGTTACAATGTGGAGAGATTGCTGAACTGTAGCCCGCCCCTGTTTTCTATCTCAAGCGTATGAGTGAGCTGTCCCTGGTTTCCGGAAATCTCGATAGTTATTTTATTCTTTCCAGGCATCAGTGGAATTCTTGCATAATGTATCGTATGCGGCAGGCTTTGCCAGTTTCGTGTATCAGCTTTTTCGGAGGCAAGGCTAAAGATTTTCAATCCCAGGGAAACAGCTTCCATGCGGTTCTTTTGTTTTGAATCTTTTTCATCCTTGTCTGGTTTAGCCGCTTCTTCAGCCAGTTTTTTCAAGGCAATACGCGTCAGCATCCTGGCCATTTCCTTTACTCTTTGCTCGTTCATGGTGGCAATGGCCAGGTCGTTGATGGCCTGGGCTGGTTCAAAGCTGGTAATACCCGAAGCAGAATGGACCTGCGCTTTGTGATATTTCAAAGGTTGTGGTTCATAATAAGGAATGGCAAGCCGGAAACTGTGTCCCGATCCAATCTTATTATTGGTAGCAGAATGATCAAAAGGTATTTTATAACGGTTACGGTTGTCCGTAAAAAAATAATTGCCTCCCTGCTCATTAAGCGAGAAGAAAACATTCTCTTCCTTCTTCACAGGAGCGCGGCCGTTTTCCCAGAAAATAACCAGTTCATCCCTTGCAAGGTTTTCCTGTTCACTCCATTTCATGCCCAGCTTTTCTTCGTACCAGGAAAGTTCTTCCATGAAACCGTTCTGCCAGGCCAGCCGCAACAAATCAGCTTTTAATTGACCGGGCAATGGCGTGCCGTAATAGTTTCCTTTATGCTCGAGATAGAGGTTGGCTGCATTGCGGCAGGCTATGAATGCATTATTCAGATCACCTGCTTTTTCATAGATCAGTGATTGAAGGATCAGTGAAAAAGCATCCTGCGTGTAATGCTTGCCGTTAGCGGCAGCTTCCTGGGCATATTGTCTCAGGCTGATCCTGCGGGCTTCCACAAGCGCTTCCTCGGTATCCTGTAGCTGTAGGTAGTTCAGCGCTTTGTAATAATGCACCATGTATTTTTCAAAATCCTCTCCCCTGTAACGCTTCATCATAGGGTTTACAAGCGTACCTGCTACAATATCCTTTGCTGATTGCTGTCCTGATTCCATCAACTGGTCAGCCTCTTCCAGGAACTGGTTACTTCTTTCATAATGTTGCAGCAGGTGCTCCACCTTTCCTTTTTCGAGCAGGTATAATAAACGGTTCCTGTTTTTTTTGAGGAGTTTGTTCTGGTCAAGGTTCTTTGATGCCTTCTCATAATTCCCCTGCACCAGGCTGGAATAAAAACCTGATGCCTGCTGGTTATAGCTTGCACAGCCATATACCATGCATGAGAGCATGACGATAGCTACCATATTTTTTAATGGAATCTTCACCAGGAAAATTTGTGGGATTAGTTCCTGACGAACTTGGCGATCTTTTTATCACCCAGCCATACTACTTCATTGGTCTCGATATTGGTAAGCTCAAGATTCACCTGGTAGTACACTACTTTCTTACGCTTATGCGCATCTACAATGGAGTTGATGGATCCCTGCAGAATATAGTCCGCGCCCTGCTCCAGTCCGAATTTTTTCATCGAACTTACTGAGGCATTGGTTTGCATATCAGCTTTTTCAGCTCTCAGTTCTTCGCGCTTCTTTCCTCCCTGCACCAGCCTTACTTTCTCTGTCTGGATGAAAGACCTTTCCACATCATTCACAAAAGTTTCCGCATCAATATGCTCATGGGTTTTATTGGTTACAAAACCAACAATCACAACGGGCTTCTGTCCTTTGGTGCTGTTGTGCGTACGCAGCCAGTTATCACGAAGCACGGTGCCGATCATTTCTTCTGCCACCAGCCTGGAATCTGTATTATTCCAGCGGCCGCTGATATCAACCTGTTCGGCAGGATCGATGCGGGTAACATTGCGGGCGCATCCGGACATGATTAATGATATTCCTAATGAGGTATAGAGTATAAATTTTTTCATAAACCTGGTTTAATTGTTATAAAAGATCAGAAGCACCATGAGAACCATGGATTCCTGTAGGAACGGTACTGGTAAGAATGATAGGGGTAGCGGTTCCGGTAACCATAGGGCTGGTAATAACTGTTCCGGGCACGCTCCATCCTGAGGTCGCGGCGGAAACGCTGCCTCTCAGCCTTTCTTTCCTGCTTAGCCTCATACCAGTCGTATGCTTTGTACGTTTCCTGGAAAGTTGTGCTGTGCCACTGGTTCACCGAATCTGAAAGGGCCATGTATCTCGACTGGCTTTGCTGGTAATTGGGGTTCTGATCGGGTGCCAGGCCTGACTGTGCGGACGATGAAAGTTGAAGTCCCAGTACAGCCAGTGAAAGTAGTAGATGTATTTTCATACATTTTAGTTTATGGTTAATTGCAAATAGCCTTACTAAATTACAAACGCCATTAGTTAACCGGGCGTTAAAGAAGGCAACACAATACGTTAAATCATTTTGATCACACAATAACATCATCACCTTCAGTCAACATATACATATTATCTTAGCCTGCTATCATAATGGTTATCAGATTTTTTTTAGCAGCCCTTTTCCTTACACTCCTACAGTCCTGCACGGATAAATACAAGGTGATTGCCAGCCGCTACCAGTTCAGTGAAAAATCCCCTGAACCACAGTACCGTCACCTAGATTATTGGGCGGCCCATCCCTGGAAAAATGATCCTTCCGACAGTATTCCCAAACCTTTATTAACAGAATCAAGAGACAGCCTAGTTGATGTATTCTTTCTTCATCCTACTACCTATACTGATGCCAGGCTTGGGTGGAACGCAGGCATCAACGATAGTTATATCAACGCCAAAACAGATTACTCATCCATTTTGTACCAGGCATCGGTATTCAACCAGCACGCCCGCGTTTTTGCACCGCGCTACAGGCAGGCACACCTTTCCGCTTTTTTTATAAAAAATGAAAACGCATCAGCGTCATTTGATACGGCTTATGCAGATATAAAGAATGCTTTTGAATTTTATCTCCAGTACAACAATAATGGAAGGCCTATCATTATTGCGGGTCATAGCCAGGGAGCTTACCTGGGTATCCGGCTATTGAAGGAATTCTTTGATGGAAAACCCTTGCAGCAGCAACTTGTGGCTGCCTACATCGTAGGCTGGCCTGTTAACCGGAACAGCTTTGATTCTATCCCTGTCTGCAGCAGTCCGGGCATGACCAACTGTTTTACCAGTTGGAGAACGTTTCGCCAGGGATATGTTCCAGGCTATATCAACAATGAATCACCTGCCTATGTTACCAACCCCCTGAGCTGGACTACAGATCCTGGTTATGTAGAGGCCAGGAACAACCAAGGGGGAGTATTGCGTGATTTCAATAAAATCATTAAACAAACAGCAGGCGCGCAAATTGAAGGCAATGTACTCTGGACCAAAAAACCGGAATTTCCTGGAGCCTTCTTTTTCAGGACTAAAAATTATCACATTGGTGATATCAACCTCTATTACATGAATATCAGGCGGAATGTAGAAGAGCGCATAAACTCCTTCGCAAATAGGAGTCAAACTCCATAACAGTGGTTTTCGAATTTTCAATCATACCACGAGGTTTAAAGTTCCCCTGCATATATTTCTTCCTCCGGCATGGGATCCACTACTGCATATAGCCTGACGCGGTTTATTATCATTTCATCCAGCACTCCAACCAGTCCTCCATACGAAGCTGTTTTTAATGGTTTGATGATCACCACTATTTCACTGCTATTTCGCTGTTGCTGCTTTTCAATTGCCTGTTGTTTGTTTCTTACAATATTGCCTACCCCGTTGAGGTCTGTTTGCATTAGCCCAGCACCATGCTGCCACATGCCTTCATACGCTATTATTTTATTTTGCTTCCCTACAATAATATTCAGGGTCTTTGATTCGGGAACATCGATCGGCGCTCCTTTTTTGGGCATATTCAATGGCATGCTGGTAGGTTCACTGATAGAAGTAGTGAAAATAAAAAAGGTAATGAACAGAAATCCCAGGTCTACCATTGGTGTCATATCTATACCAATGGCCCGGCCCAGGTGTTTTGATTTTTTGCCGCCTGCCTGCGGTGATGGAAATACTGCCATGGTTTTATCCCTATGAGCATAATCATACCTCAATTCCATATGCATCAATAAGGGTAGTTGAAATATTTGTAATTTTTCAGCATGAAAACCATCAT
>JAEYUA010000033.1 GCA_023433755.1 Bacteroidota bacterium
ATTTGCTGCCGACAATACCAGGGAGGATATGGACCAGTTTCTAAATGAGCAGTTCACGAAAGGAAAGCTGATGCTGGAGGTAGGCACACCTGAAAATATTTTTTACCTCGCCTATGATGGAGATAGGATTGCAGGTTATGTAAAACTGAGGGATGCAAGGAAGCCTAACAGCCTGGGTGATGCCAATGCGCTGGAGATCGCAAGACTATATGCTTTGCCGGAATTTATAGGGAAAGGTGTTGGGTCATTGCTGATGCAGGTATGTGTTGATGTAGCCAAAGAAAAACAAAAGGAAATTCTCTGGCTGGGTGTCTGGGAAAAAAATGAAAGGGCCCTGGCCTTTTATGAGAGATGGGGTTTTGAGAAATTCGGGGATACGGAATTTTTGCTGGGGGGTGATTTGCAGCGGGATTGGTTGATGAGGAAAAAGGTAGGTTAACATTTAATGGCAATTGTGCAAAGACCGATGCGTACTGGGTACTTCATATTATTAGCAGTTATTGCATTTAGTACTTCCTGCAATTCCAAGCAGTCCTATTCGGAATTGCTTGAACCCATTGAAACCGACACAACCTATACCGATTTTGAAAAAGATGGTTTCTGGCATTTGGCTGATAAAATGAAAATTCCTGATTTAAGAAAGGGTGCCAAAGGATTTGAATGGCGGTTATGGGCACCCATGGAATGGACTTATGATCACAACAATATGGTCCTTGTTTCTGCAAAATACCAGGAAGGGAAATGGAACTTCAGTGCAACCAAAATTTATATGAATTTGCCTTCTTATCATAAAGATTCCATTCATCCTTTTTTCAGAATCAGGATTGATAGTATAGCCACATCACAGGTCAATCTTAAGGGGAGGGAAAAGTTTTTGAAGGCGCTCTTAGGTATGAATCTTCATAAAAGTCCTACCCAGGCCGACCTGGAAAGGGATTTAGTTTATGATACAGGGCATGTTAGTTTTACCATAGAAGTAGCCAATGAATCCTCTTATAAAATCATCACTTACACCTGTGCAACAAGAAAGGCTGGTTTTACTGAGTTTGATACCAAGTTGATAGATCTTATTAAGCAGGCCAGGGAAAAATTTGAAGTGCAGTTCGAAATTTGTGAGCGCGGATAATAGATCCGGGAAGGTTAAGCATACAAAACAGGGTGTTCTAATAAGATTAAATCACATAATCCAGGTCATTATTTTTACACGATCATGAAATTTATATTCTTTAATCTGATAGTTGGTATTTCTTTCCTGTTGTTGGTATCTGCTATTTTTTCCTGTAATCAGAAAGAGGACAAGAGTCTACGTAAGATGGCCCTTGAACTTAACAAGAAAGCCATTGACCTGGTACCATTCAGGAAGGATGACAGCCTGAAAAAAGCCATTGCCTACCTGGATAATGCCACAACAATTGATAGCACCTGTTTTATTTGCTATACAAATAAGTTAACCTTTCTACTAGATCTCAAACAATATGACCGGGCATTGAGTACGGTGTATAAAATCCTTGAAATTAAGCCAGGTGAATATTTTTTTTATGCAACGGCGGGGATGCTTTCTGATCTGAAAGGTGACAGTTCTGCTGCAAGAACATATTTTCAGCAATCACTGGACCTGTCTAATAAAGTTTTGGATACGGTTAAAATAAAAAGCGCGGATTTTTATGGGATTTCCCTGCTGCAGTCCAATATTCACCTGATGCTGGGTGATTCCATGAAATCCAAACAACAATTACAGGAACTGCTAAAGGATATACCTGACGGGAGTGAATTTGAATTCTGGAAGGAAATCATTCAATCGTACCTGAACAAGAACAGGAGGATGTTAATGCATGAAATACTCCACGGGGGAAATGACTCTGTAACTGTAGAGATGAATTAAAAGTAAAGAATAGATTCAATGAATAAAACAACAAAGAACCTGTTACGCGACCTGGTTTGGCTTTGTTTTGCATGCTGCATCACCATGGTCGTTTTCATTGTTTATTTGAAATGGGATGGGAACAGTGATACCATCGTCATTCATTACCATGATACCTATTATGTCATCGCCGCTGAACACGCCTTCCTGCTACTTATTTTAGTGATATGTTTCGTCCTGTTCTTTGTTCTTGAAGCATTGAAGAAGTTCCGCAGGCCGGTTCCAAATATTTTATTATTATTGACAGGCCTTGTACTTGTGGTTATATTCGCGGTGGCCAGTACATGGTTAGGTCCCATGAATAGCCGGACGCTTTACCCGCCTTTATCAGGATTAGAAGACGGGTATTCGCAGGAGTCAGATATGGCCTTGCCTTATATCTCCAAAATTTTATTATCACTTCAGATCACCTGGATCCTTTTTCTGCTGGTGATCGTGTTTATGTGGGGAAGGCATGTGGGTTCAAGGCGTATGTTTAACCGCAAAGAACGTTGAAGGCCAGCCTTCGCTAAATCTAATGCTGGAAAAGCGCAAAAAAAATGCAAAGTCTGGTCGAATATTCTTCGCGTTCTTTGCTCTCCTTCGCGTCCTTTGCGGTTATATTCATTGTTTATAGAACTTCTTATTTTATGTAATTTACAATATGAGACTTATCAGTTTCATAAGATAAATATGAATTCTAAATTTTGGTTTCCCGCTTTAATAATATGCTGCTGCATTTATTTATCTGCCTGTAACACCAGAACTGACAAATCTGTTGAAGATGTAAAAGCCCCGCATATGAATGAAATTGATTACCTGCTTTCTTTTAATTCGGTAAAAGAAAACTTTAATTCCATGATTAAAGCGTTTTTCATCATGGATAGTTCGGCAGCGATGCTGGGTTTTGGTGGCAATGAGATAGATAGGAATCTGTATTCATTGGAAACGGGCAGGCATAATATTTCTGAAATTGTTAGTGAACTACAAGCCCTGCCAGGCATTAGCAATGTTAAATATGTTGCACTTTACAGGCCATACAATATAAATTCTTTGCAGGCTGCCCGGAAGTTTCTTCTGGAATTGGGTTTGGATACCAAATCGATTCCTGATGCTGAATTGAGAAACTACTTTACTTCTTTATTTGCAGGAGAGAACAAATATGCCTTGCACAGTTGCTCCGCCCCGGATGAAAATGGGATATCGCCTGCCATCATCAGCCTTCAAACTGATTTGCTCAGTGAAGCCGCCATGCAGGACAATAGCAGGGACATCACAAGGGTTGATTCAGTAACAACCGTTGGAGATGTGACAATTGAGCATGTAACATTCATATCAGAGCTTGATGCGCCCGAACCTCCGGAAGCGCCAGCAAAAAGAAGGCAAAAAGGGGATAAGTAATTTATCGTGAGGCGTGGCGTGAATCGTGAATGAGGGGCTTCATGGAGTGTCCCCGGACATTCTTCTCACGTCTCACGAATGACGTTTCCCGATCCCCCGGTCCATTTTTTGACTAAATTCCATCATGCGCATTTTATGGAAATATCTCAAACCACAGCGGGGGCTCATCCTTCTATCATTACTCCTGGCCGGTATCAGCCAGTTACTTAACCTGGTAGATCCCCTGATCTTTGGTAAGATCATCGACGATTATGCTACCAACCCGGGCAACCGCACCCAGGATGAATTGACGATGGGTGTACTCAAATGGCTGGGTATCGCCATTGCTGTAGCCCTGCTTGCCCGTGTAGGTAAATCCTTCCAGGAATATTTTACCAGGCTTGCTGTACAGAAGTTCGGGATGCAGATCTTTAACGACGGACTTAAACAAACCCTGCGACTTTCCTTCCAGGAATTTGAAGAACAAAGAAGCGGTGAAACACTTTCCGTTTTACAAAAGGTGCGCAACGATACCCAGCAATTCATCAATGCTTTTATCAATATTCTTTTTTCTTCCCTTATCGGCATGGGCTTTCTCATCTGGTATTCGGTCACTAAGAACTGGATGCTCATTCCTGTTTTCGTGATCGGAATCCTTGTGCTGGGATCTCTTACCGGTTTGTTGAGTAAAAAAATCAAGACCACACAGCGGTCCATTAACCGGGAAACCAATAAAATGTCGGGTGTCATCACCGAATCTCTCAGGAATATTGAACTGGTAAAAAGCCTTGGCCTCACTTTTCCCGAGATCCGTCGCCTGCGTGAACAGACCCTGAAAATTTTTGAGCTTGAAATGACCAAGGTCAAAAAAGTACGGACACTGAGTTTCATGCAGGGCAGCACCCTGAGCATACTCAAACATTCAATACTTTTTATTTTACTCTGGCTCATCTTCCGGCAGGAACTTTCAACAGGTGAACTGATCACCATGCAATTCATTTCCACTTCTATTTTTGGTCCGCTGCAGGACCTGGGTAATATAATTTTAAGCTACCGCGAAGTAGAAGCTTCCGTCAGCAATTTTGACCAGTTAATGAACAAACCTATTGAGCAGCGTCCCGAACAGCCTGTTGACATTGGCGATCTAAGCGTGATCCGCTTCAGGGATGTGGTCTTTCATCACAAAACAGCGGCCCATAATGCTATTGACGGAATTGGATTCGAGGTGAAAACCGGGGAGACTATTGCCTTTGTTGGTCCATCTGGTTCCGGTAAATCCACCCTCGTGAAACTGCTGGTAGGTTTGTACAAACCTGTACAGGGTGAGATTTATTTCAACGACGAAGCGTCTGTTGATATCCGTTATAATGAGCTGCGAAGGCAGATCGGTTTTGTAACCCAGGACACCCAGCTCTTCGCCGGTACCATCAGGGAAAATCTTTTATTTGTAAAAGCTGATGCTACCGAAGAGGAAATGCTGGAGGCCCTGCGCAAAGCTTCCTGTGATTATTTATTAAAGCGTTCATCAAAAGGATTGGATACAGTACTGGGAGAAGGAGGAATGAAATTATCCGGTGGTGAGAAGCAAAGGATCTCCATTGCCCGTGCCTTGCTCAGGCATCCAAGACTGCTGATCTTCGATGAGGCCACATCCGCGCTGGATTCTCTGACAGAAGAAGACATTACCAATACCATCAGGGAAATTTCCGAGAGCAGGGAGCAGATCACTATTCTAATTGCACACCGGCTTTCTACAATCATGCATGCTGATGTGATCTATGTATTAGAGAAAGGAAGGATTGTTGAAACGGGTACGCATACTGAGCTACTGATGCAAAAGGGATTGTATTATGCCATGTGGAGGCAACAGGTTGGTGAGAGACGAGAGCGGGTGCCTGTTAAGGACGATACGATTGCAGAGGAAGAATAAGAAGGTTTTTGGCTTTTAGCCATTGGCCATTGGCTATTGGCTATTTGCCTCTTCGCGCCTTTGCGTGAAACTCACCTGATCACTTTCTTAAACAAATTCAACTTACCCTTGAAAGGAGGATATTTAATAGAAGGATCAAACCATGTAGGCGTTTTCATCACCGCCTTCCTGTGACTGAAAACATTAAAAGAAAACCTTCCATGGTAAGCCCCCATGCCGCTATTGCCCCTTCCGCCAAAAGGAAGTTTCACATTAGTCAGGTGCCAGCTTGCATTGTTCACACACCCACCCCCAAAGGGAACCTGTTCCAGCCATTGTTTTTCTTTTGATGCATCATTGGTAAAAACATAAAATGCCAATGGCTCTGGATTGCGACTAATAATATTTTTCGCTTCTTCAAATGAATTAAAACCTATCACAGGCAATATGGGACCAAAGATTTCTTCACCCATCACCGCTTCTTCAACAGACACATTTTCGAGTATTGTTGGTTCTATAAAAAGGCTGGCTTCATCCTTTTTTCCTCCATATAATACCTTTCCATTTTCCAGCATCTTTTCCAGCCGCCTGTATTGCTTGAGGTTAATGATCTTTCCAAAATGTTCCACCTTGTCGGCTTCAGCCGAATAAAATTTCAATAAACTTTCCTTCAGCGCTTCAAGGAATGGTGCCTTGATCTTTTCATGCACCAGCAGGTAATCCGGCGCCACACACATTTGTCCCGCGTTAGAAAACTTTGTCAGGGCAATTCTCTTCGCCGCGATTTTTATGTTTGCATCTTCTTCAATAATACAGGGGCTTTTTCCGCCCAGCTCCAGTGTGACAGGTACCAGTTTTTGCGCCGCCATTTCATAGATCTTCCTGCCTACCTCAGTTCCCCCGGTATAAAAAACATGATTGAAACGGAACCCATTCATCATTGCGGGGATCACCGTTGCGCCATCACCCTCTACGATTTTTATATAGGCAGGGTCATAATTTTCCTCGATGATCTTTTTTATGACAGCAGCAGTTGCCGGCGCAAACTCGCTGGGCTTCAACACTGCGCAATTGCCGGCAGCAAAAGCCCCAATCAACGGATTGAGTAATAATTGAAGAGGGTAGTTCCAGGGACCTATAATCAGCACTACACCCAGGGGTTCTTTGTAGATATAACTCCTGGAAGGAAAGTTCAACAGGTTCGTCCCAACTTTTTCAGGCTTCATCCAGTGCTTCAGGTTTTTCAAAGCATGGTTGATTTCCACCATTAAAAACCCGGTCTCGGTAACCCAGCTTTCTTCCGGGCTTTTTTTCAGGTCTGTATGAAGCGCTTCATGCAGGTCATGTTCATGTTGAAGTATGGCATGCTTCAGTTTTAATAATTGTTCCCTGCGGAAATCATAACCAAAGCTGTGATGTTCATCAAAGAAGGCCCGCATTTTTTGCAGTCCGGGTAAAATTTCGTCCATAAGCAAAGAAACAATAATTAAAAACCAGGTAGAAAAAGGGGTCACATCCTTATTTTTGACATTCAAATCAGCAGATGCGTATACACAAAGAAGGCTATCCCACTATCATTATTACAACTATTATTGTTGCGGCTATTTTATTGCTTACCGTATTGCTGATCATGCCTGCCTATCCCATCCTGGGCTGGATCCTTGCCATGGCTATCATTGGCCTTCTGATTTTCATACTTTCTTTTTTCAGGATACCCAACCGCACCTATCATGAAGGCGAGGACTCGATTGTAGCTCCTTGCGATGGTACCGTCGTAGTGATTGAAGAAGTTGAGGCGGATGAATATTTCAAGGACAAAAGATTGCAACTTTCTATATTCATGAGCCCGCTGAATGTGCATGTCAACCGCAACCCGGTAAGTGGCCAGGTGATGTATAGCCAGTACCATAAAGGAAAATACCTGGTGGCATGGCACCCAAAATCTTCAACGGAAAATGAAAGACATTCCGTGGTGTATAAAAAAGACGGGAAGGAATTGCTCACCAAACAAATCGCAGGTGCCCTGGCTAAAAGGATCGTTAATTACCTGAAGCCCGGCGACCAGGTGAGGCAGGGCGCAGAAATGGGTTTCATTAAATTCGGTTCAAGGGTGGATCTGCTGTTACCACTCGATACAAAGATTGATGTGAAGCTCAACCAGAAGGTCAAGGGCGGTGTAACCGTTCTTGGAAAATGGTAAGGCCAATCCATTTATATTTCCTAACTTCTCTATATCCTTGAAAAGGCTGCCGCTGCAGCCTTGTTGGTTAACCAATAAAAAAACCTGGTATGAAAAAGTATTTCCTTATCGGGGGCCTGGCCCTCATCACCACAGCAGGTGTTACTGCTACTGTGTTGAACAGTAATAACAAGAAAGAAAAAAAACAAAAGATAAAGAAAGAATGTGTCTGGAAGAAAAGCTGTAATAAATCCGCAAGAACAGCAAGTTATTGATTCTAACGCAAAGCTTTTTTTGATGAAGGATTTTAGCCGGGGGGGTGGTAAGTAGTGTCTGCCAATTGCTAAATACCTCAAGGAAATCACTGAAGCATTTAATTATTTGATGACTTTACTTCCCGCCCTTCCCGCCTTCCCGGCTATTCTCTTTATAAACAGAATATCTCTTATAAAAACACTTTTAATTCATTCAAATTCCTAATGGTATAAGTGGGTTTCAGATCCTGCGGCGCGTCATTAAAATTCACATGCACCTGGTCCATCCCCGCGTTCATGGCCCCCAGCACATCCACATCCAACCCGTCACCGATCATGATACTTTCTTCAGCAGAACAGGAAGCCAGGTTCATGGCAAATTCAAAAATTTCCTTCTGAGGTTTGAGACTGTTGGAACCCTCGGAGGTGATCACCTTTTCAAAAAAAACCTCCAGGCCCGATGTTTTCAATTTGCTATGCTGGGTTTTTTCAAAACCATTGGTAATGATATGCATCCTGTAACCTTTGCCTGCGAGGTATTGAAGCACTTCAACCGTATTGGGAAAAAGGATCGTCCTGGTGGGTAATAATTGCAGAAAAAGTTCACTCATCTGCCGCGCCAGGTCTTCATCGGCAATCTTAAAATCAAGCAGGGTCAGCCACATTCTTTTCAGTCTTAATTCTTCCTGCCTGATATAACCATTGCGGTATCGTGCCCACAGCTTTTCATTATGCTGGAGATAGTTTTTATAAAACATCTCGAAATCATGAATGCCCCGGTTGGTAAGATCAAGATCAAGGTGCAGGTGTTCAAGTGTTGCCCTCGCATTCGCGTCAAAATCCCAGAGTGTATGGTCAAGGTCAAAAAACAGGTGTTTGTATTTCATGCAGTACTGTTCAAATTACGTTTAGATTTGTAAGAGGCAACAAAAATAAACCTTCGAATATGAACGCTGTGATTACCGGGGCATCGCGTGGAATCGGGAAAGAAGTAGCCAGGATATTCGCATTGAATGGTTATGACCTGGTCTTATGTTCCAGGAATGAGAATAACCTGTTGGAGATGATGGCTGAAATGCAAAGGGAATTCCCGGATGTGAATGTTAGTGGAAAGGCCTTTGACCTGGGTAAAAAGGACCAGGCCACGCTGTTTGGACAATGGGTTACATCGCAGGCTTCATCCGTTGATGTGCTGGTGAATAATGCGGGAACTTTTATCCCGGGAAATATTTCTGAAGAACCCGATGGGGCACTTGAGACCATGCTGGAAGTGAATCTTTTCAGCGCCTACCATACTACCCGTTCGCTTCTTCCTAAAATGATGGCAGCGGGCTCGGGACATATCTTCACGGTCTGCTCCATTGCCAGTCTTTCCGCCTACCCCAATGGCGGCGCATACAGTATCAGCAAGTATGCTTTATTGGGAATGACAAAGAACCTGAGGTACGAACTTAAACCGCATGGCATAAAGGTGACCGCGATTATACCGGGAGCAGTGTATACTGATTCATGGAAAGGAAGCGGTGTGCCGGAAGAAAGGATCATGGAAGCGAGGGATATTGCCCGGCTTATATTTTCTGCTACACAGTTGTCGCCGCAGGCCGTAGTGGAAGAGATCGTGGTGCGTCCGCAATTGGGAGATCTCTGACCGTTCATAATTCCTGGCAGCCATCATTGAATTATAGGCCCTGATGAACAATGCGCCTGTACTATTTTTAAATCATGAGGCTTTCAGGCATCATATTATTTCTACTGGCTTCCATTACGGCAATGGCACAAAGGGTGCAGACCATTGTTCCTGACCGCCCTGTAGTTATCGGCACGGCCTTCCAGGTTCAATACGTGGTGCTGGAACCTGCTGACCTTTCTAATTTTACACCACCCGTTTTCGAAAATTTTGAGATCGTAAGTGGTCCCAATCATTACCGTGGTAGTGCCGTTTTGAATGGCCGCGTCCAGGCTATTGAAAATATTACCTACACGCTTGTTCCGGCACGCACAGGTAAACTTGTTGTCAAAGGCTTGAAAGCTGCTTTTAGATCGGGGTTGGAGATGCACAGTAAAGATGCAGTCATTACTGTGGTTGCGCAGCCGGCACAGAGTTTCTCAGCCAGGTCAAGCTTTACTGATGCTGTTTTTTATGGGCCATCAACAAACGTGAACCTTGACAGGGTGATCAATGAAAACCTTTTTATCAGGGCCGAGGTGAGTAAAAAAACCTGTTATGTGGGCGAAGCGATCACGGCCTCCTTCAAATTATATTCAAGACTGCAATCCGCTTCCGAACTGGTAAGGGTTCCCAGCCTCTATGGTTTCAGTGTGATTGATGTGCTGGACATCAGGGAAGCCCACCAGGCGGTGGAAACCATCGATGGAAAAGTTTTTAATACTTCCATTCTGCGCCAGGTGCAATTATACCCCGAGCAGGCAGGCAAACTGGTGATAGATGAAATGGTGTTGAAAAATGAAATCGAATTTGATGATTCCCTGGAGAACGACAAAAAGACTATTGTTCACAAAGAACTCCGTAGCAAACCAATCGAGATCCTGGTAAAAGCGCTTCCAGCCAAAAGACCTGGTAGTTTTTCCGGGGCAGTGGGCTCTTTCAGCATCTCCTCTGGCCTGGATGCTTCTAAGAAAGAAGTGAACCAGCCTGCCCGTTTTAGTGTGCGCATTACCGGGAGTGGTAATTTTATTCAAATGCCCGAACCGGTGATCAACTGGCCTGCAGGCATCGAAAGCTTTGAGCCCTTGATAAGTGATGAATTGAATACTTCGAAGATCCCAGCCCAAGGGGTTCGCACTTATACTTACCAGGTGAGTGCCGACAGTGCAGGCAAATACCAGGTACCCGCTGTAAGTTTCAGTTATTTTGACCCGGGTAAGGATAGTTTTAAAACCATCCATACGGCAGCACTGGAACTTGAAATTGTTCCGGCTGCTGAAAAGAAAAAACATAAAATTTCACTGCCGGGAACCAGTAAAGGCCTTTTTTGGCCCTGGATTGTTGGAGCATTGGGAGTGATTGTGTTGGCTTACCTGGTGTCCAAAAGAAAAAAGAAATCCAAACCGGTAATTGAAGTGGTGGAAAAGCCAGTTACCACGAGCGAAAAATGTAAGTCGCTAGATCTTGATAAATTGGATGACAGGGAAGCCTGTGTACAGGTTAATAAATTATTAGCAGAGCTGCAAAGGGCTTATCCTTCCATGACTGCAACACAAAAAAATCAATTAGAAGCCATCCGTAGCGACTGCCAGTTACTGGCCTATTCAAATGTGGAGGTTGCAGGTAAAAAAGAAGAGCTTAAGGCAAGAACGTTAAAGCTTGCAACGGATATAGAAGCAGGATTCAGCATTTAATTTTAATGGAATTATTCGCTTCCTTAGCGTCCTTCTTTCTTGGAGGGAAAAAGCAATCCGCCGAGTAGGCAAGCGGGAGTTTCACCCGCAAGCCTCTCACAGAACCGTACGTGACAGTCTCCCGTCATACGGCTCGTGTCATCCTTTGATGTCCATAACTTAATCTTTC
This sequence comes from Bacteroidota bacterium, assembly GCA_023433755.1. GTDB lineage: Bacteria > Bacteroidota > Bacteroidia > Chitinophagales > Chitinophagaceae > Flavisolibacter. The sequence goes on from JAEYUA010000033.1 coordinate 11,152, forward strand.
ACAACTTCATTATGA
>JAEYUA010000038.1 GCA_023433755.1 Bacteroidota bacterium
CATGGATGCTGGCAAAGTATTGTAAGGTGATGGCCTGCCCATTGCGGTCGTTCAGTTGTTTCTGTATGGCATAAGCTCTTTCCTGGTAGGCCAATGACTGCGCATAATCTTTCTGGCGGAAAGAGATGGCGCCCAGGTAATTATTGGTGATGGCAATGGATGCCAGGTCGTTTAATTTTTCATATTGCTGCAGGGCAAACAAAAATTGGAAACAGCTTTTTCATAGTCACCAAGGTCCTTGTAAATAAAACCAATATTATTATAGCTCATGGCAATGCCGGAGACATCATTATTCTCCCTGCGCAATTGCAATGCCTGCTGGTAGAGGCTGAGTGCTTTACCGTAATCTCCCAGCTCTATATAAATATTGCCTTCATTGTTGAGGGCATAGGCCATGTTTTTTTTATCACGCAGCCTGGATGAATAATCATAGTACTGGTTGAATGCGGTGATTGCTTCGGGATACTGCGCCTTGAAATAACGGGCATATCCAATAGAGTTACTTGCTGCTGCTTTCCAGAAATAAAATGGTTTTGTATCAGGGAAGTTCATCACCTGCTGTCCATAATGAATAGCCGAATCCATTATTGAGGAGCGGAACACTTCCGCCAGGTGAGCCATTAATTTTGCCTTAGCGGAATCTGGTAAATTGGGCCGGAACTGCCGGTGAAGGCTGTCAATCTTTCTCTGCTGGCCAGAGGCTGCCACTCCCAGGCAGAGGATGCAGATTAAAAAGAAGGTTCTCATATACATTATGAAGATGCAATATTCAATACATCTTTCATAGAAAAGATACCTTTTTTATTTGAGATGTATTCCGCCGCCAGTATGGCTCCGAGGGCAAATCCTTTACGGCTGTGCGCCGTGTGTATGATCTCGATTTCATCTACCTCCGAATGGTATTTCACAAAATGGGTTCCGGGTGCCGGGTCCTGGCGGATACTTTCAATAGCTACCTGGTCTTTTTCTCCCTGCACTTCATTAACCCAGTTTTTCAGAAAAGGGATTTCCGCGATCACCTGTTCAGCCAGCGTTACCGCCGTTCCACTAGGTGCATCCTTTTTTTGTGTGTGATCTATTTCTTTCATGCTTACAGTGTAAGCCGGTTGTGCCGCCATCAATTTTGCCAGCAGCGTGTTAATCTCAAAAAAAATATTGACGCCTATGCTGAAATTGCTGGCATGTAGAAAACAACCTCCGAGATCCTGGCAAATTTTGCGGGCTTCAGGAAGCTTTTCATTCCAGCCTGTGGATCCGCTGACAACCGGCATGCCCCATTCAAGGCATTTCCTTACGTTATCAAAGGCACTGTCAGGTCCTGTGAATTCAATGGCAACATCGGCGGCCGCAATATTTTCTTTTGTGAATTCACTGGTGTTATCGATATGAATTTTCAGAACGATCTCATGCCCCTGTTCCAAAGCAAGGGATTCAATCATCTGTCCCATTTTACCGTAGCCGATCAGCGCGATTTTCATACCTGCGAATGTAAAGAGGATGAAACAATTTCTATTGAGAGGAGATCATTTGAATGCAAAGACCAGGCTTACCCCGGTAGTGCCGGCCATCTGGCTTGGACCCATTTTCAATTTGAATCCTATGTCTGGTGTTACATCAAATCCTTTCAGGTGGGCATCTACTGTGGCATCAAGAATATTTAGTCCCCAAAGCAGCATAAACACCAGCACCGAGTAATCGATATTTCTCCGGAACTCATCGCGGTAGGAGCGAAGGGCATTGGGATCAAGAGGCAGCAGCTCGGGTTTGATGCGGGGATATAAAGATGAATCTGGTGGATTGTTGCCAGCCATCACCTTGGCTTTGTAAGCAAACCTCAAATCGCGGTATTCGTTAAGGTTGTAAACAAACACACCTGCGGACACACCCAGGGCCGCGTAAACAATGGGTACCTTCCAGTATTTTTTATTGTAGATCTGTCCCAGGCCGGGCAGTATCGCCGAACGGATGGCAGCCTTCCGTGGCGAATGAGCACGCATTACTGCCTGCACTTCCTCGGCGTTGGGAATGGGCTCGGCCACTTTGGGAAGGGAATCACCAGGAATAAATGGTTTGGTTGTATCTGCCGGGTTATAAGGTTTCAATGAATCCTGTGCAGTTGCCTGGTGCATTGACAAAAAAAATAGTCCGAGGCAAATGATATGACGTAAGATCCTAGTCAATGTTCACATTCATTTGATCCAGTAATTTATTCAGCTCTTCTAGTGAATAATAATCAAAAGTGATCTGGCCACTTCCATTTTTGCTATGTCTTAATTTCACGCGTGTGCTGAAATGGGAAGCGAGTTTGTCCTGCACTTTTTTATATCCTTCGGGGAGGGCGGGGCCTGAGGATTTTTTAGATTCTTTCTGCTTGTACAGGCTTCTTACCAGGTTTTCCGTTTGCCTTACCGATAATCCTTTTGTTTTGATCTCATCAAAAATATAAAGCTGCTGGTCGATCTTGTCCACATTGATCAGGGCGCGGGCATGGCCCATGCTGATCTCACCATTGCGCACCGCCACCTGGATGTCGGGTGGCAGTTTCAGCAGGCGGATGTAATTGGTCACAGTACTGCGGTCCTTGCCCATTCTTTCTGCCACCTGCTCCTGTGTATGATCCAGTTCTTCCATCATGCGCTTGTAGCTGAGGGCGATCTCCATGGCATTGAGGTCTTCGCGCTGGAGATTTTCCAGCAGGGCCAGTTCCAGCAGTTCCTGGTCATTGGCCTGGCGTATGTATGCCGGGATGTCTTTTAGCCCGGCGAGTTTAGCTGCTCTCAGTCTTCTTTCACCCGAGATCAGCCTGTATTTATTGCCATGAAGTTTGGAAACCGTGATGGGCTGGATGATATCATGCAGTTTAATAGAGCCTGCCAGTTCCTGCAGGGCATTCTCATCAAAATCACGACGGGGCTGTTTGGGGTTGGTCTCAATATTCTCAACAGGCAGACGCATTACACCGGTAACAGCTTCCACTGCCTGTGGCTTCAATTGCCCGGCTGTATTTTTCAGGTCCGCGTCAATATTCTGCAACAACGACCGGATGCCTTTTCCGAGAGCGTCTTTGTTTTGTTTTGGATTAGTCATTTTATAAGTTCAATGTTCAAAGTCGGTAGTCAGTAGTCGGTAGTCGGTAGTCGGTACCATGTCCTGACAGTTGGTTAATATAGATCAAAGATATTTATCCGGGTTGTTAATCATATGAAAAAGCAGGTTGCCAACTTCGTTATTTAAATTCACCCAGATTTTATGTTGTTCATCTGTAATATATCCGCAGTCCTTTGCAAAATCCAGCCAAATATCTGTTTCAGTGTTTTCTGATAGACAATCCGTCAACTTTGAAAGGAAATGAGATTGGTACTTTCTTCTTCGGTATGCTTCTCCCAGGTTACAACAAACAGATCTTGACGATCTCCTGATCTGGCTGGTCAGGCTATATTTTTCTTCTGCAGGAAAATTCCTGGAAAAAATAAAAATATCCATTGCCAGTTTATAAGCTTTCTGATAGGCAAGTAATTTTTTATAATGTCCCATTCCGTTTTCCTGAAATCTAGACCGCAATAGGAAATAGTTAAGGAGAAAACCCTCAAAATTTACACGGAAAAAAACCAGAACAAATTCCGACTACTGACTACTGACTACTGACTACTGACTACCTCTACAGCTCCATCGTCCTCTCACTCTCCTTAATCCTTGTCATATCATTTTTCTGCAGGATTTCTTTGGCGAGGTTGAGATAATTGGTGGCGCCTTTGCTGTTGGCATCATACAATATCACTGGTTTGCCTACGCTGGGTGCTTCACTGAGTTTGGCGTTACGGTGAACGATGGTGCTGAAAACGAGGTCTTCGAAATGCCTGCGCACTTCAGCCACTACCTGGTTGGATAATCTTAGTCTGCCATCATACATGGTCATCAGGATGCCTTCAATTACCAGGTCTGTATTCAGGCGGCTTTGCACGATCTTGATGGTGTTAAGCAGTTTGCCTAAACCTTCCAGTGCAAAAAATTCACATTGCACGGGAACAATCACTGAATCAGAAGCGGTAAGCGCATTTACAGTAATCAGTCCAAGAGAAGGAGAGCAGTCAATGATGATAAAATCATAATCATTGCTGATTGTACCAATCAATTGTTTTAGGACCATTTCCCTGTTGGGATAGTTGATCATTTCAATCTCCGCACCTACAAGATCGATATGAGAAGGGATGAGGTCAAGATTGGGAATGTCTGTCTTCAAAACCACATCGCGTGCATTGGCGTTATTGACCATGCAATCGTAAAGGCTCTGTGTGATATTCTGCAGGTCGAACCCCACACCGGTAGTGCTGTTGGCCTGCGGATCTGCGTCCACCAGCAGGGTTTTAAATTCAAGTACCGCAAAGGAGGCGGCCAGGTTGATGGCTGTCGTGGTTTTTCCAACACCGCCTTTTTGATTGGCTACGCCGATAATTCTCGCCATTTATGCAATTAGGTTTTATAGGTCAGTGCTCTTCCCGATCTCCAGGAGATGGATGTTCAGTCCTGAGGCCGAGAAGGCCTGTTTTACTTTTTCGTGATCAATTTTTATATAACCAAAGGTGTCGTAATGCACCCCTACAATCTCGCTGCACTGGATCATTTCCGCGGCCATGATCGCATCCTCATAACCCATGGTAAAGTTGTCGCCAACAGGCAGGACTGCAAAATCAATTTTCCCCCAGCGCGGCACGAGCTGCATATCCATAGTCAGCGTGGTATCACCACTGTAATAAAAAGTTTTGTCATCTGTAGTAACAATGAAACCCATGGGATTGCCTCCATAACTTCCATCAGGCATGGAAGAAGAATGAATGGCGCTGGTACACCTTACCGTTCCGAAATCAAATTTCCATTTGCCTCCCGTGTTCATGGGATGGGTTTTTTCAACGCCCTGGGCCGATACCCAGTTCACCACTTCAAAAGCACCGATAACGGTGGCTCCTGACTGTTTCGCAATCTGCACGCAGTCGGCCGTATGATCAGCATGACCGTGAGAAAGAAGGATATAGTCAGGCTTCAGTGAGGCCAGGTCAATGTGTTTGGCCAGCTCATTTGGACTGATAAAGGGATCGAAGAGCAGTTGCTTACCGCCTGCTTCCACCATAAAACATGATTGCCCGTAATAGGTTAACCGCATAATTTATTTTTTTGCCTGGCTGCGCAAAAATACGTGTTAAGGGTGGCAAAACCGGGGTGTGGAAAGATAATGTAACCTATTGAAATAAGTTTAGTTATTTGCGTTTTCAAAATTTGAATATGCGGAGTTCTCCAGGGTGGTTTATTGTAGCCGGATTGATGATATTATTGGATTTTTATGTGTACCAGGTCATCCGGACCCTGAGCCATTCAGCGGGCTCACGTACGAAGTCCATTATTGGTATTGTCTACTGGACTATCTCCCTCCTGGCGCTGGTGGTCCTTTTTATTTTACCGCTGCTGAACCTTGACCAGTATTCAAAATCTGCCAGGGCCATGATTTTCGCTGTGATCATAGGTCTTTTTATTGCCAAGTTTGTGGCGGCGGTTTTTTTCCTGATAGATGACATCCGCCGGGTAATCCAATGGCTGGCGGGTAAACTGTTCTTCCGCGATACGGAAGGAGCGGAGATGCAGGGTGATAGTGACCGGATCTCGAGGTCGGTATTCCTGAGCTGGATCGGGCTGGGCGTGGGAGGCGGATTGTTTGCCACCCTGCTGTACGGTTTCAGTAATAAATATGATTACCGTGTCAAAAAGCTGAGCCTCAGTTTTGCCAAATTGCCTGCTTCCTTCAAAGGTCTCCGCATCGTTCAGATATCGGATGTTCACAGCGGCAGCCTGCTCGATAAACAGGCTGTGGCCAGGGGTGTGCAAAAAATCCTTGACCTCAAACCCGACCTTATTATGTTTACAGGTGACCTGGTAAACAATGAGGCCAGTGAGATGAAAGAACTGGTGGATGTATTTGGAAGGCTGAAAGCACCAATGGGCGTCTATTCCGTGCTGGGCAATCATGATTATGGTGATTACCACCAGTGGCCCGATGCTGAGGCCAAAAGAAATAACCTGGAAGAATTGAAAGCTTTGCAGGGGCAGATGGGGTGGAGGCTCCTGCTCAATGAAAATGTGATTCTTGAAAAGAATGGTGAACAGATTGCATTGATAGGGATTGAAAACTGGAGCGCTAAAGCCAATTTCCCGAAATATGGAAAGCTTGGTGAAGCCTATGCGGGTACGGAACAGGTCCCTTTCAAAATCCTGATGAGTCATGATCCCTCACATTGGGACGCGGAGGTCCGTTCCAAATTCCAGGATATAGACCTGATGCTCGCGGGCCATACCCATGGAATGCAATTTGGTGTGGAGATCCCCTGGTTTAAATGGAGCCCTGTACAGTATGTTTACCGGCAATGGGCAGGTTTGTATGAAGAAGACCAGCAGAAATTATATGTGAACCGCGGTTTTGGTTTCATTGGTTACCCGGGCAGGGTAGGCATCCTGCCGGAAATTACCCTGCTGGAACTGGCGTAAACGGTCAAGGGTACCCGAAGTATTACTATCAGGCTGACCTGTTATTTTTTAGTTGTTTATTTTTTTATTAACAGGAAGTGATTACTGATGGCATTAATCTTGGGTTGATTTTATTAACAACAAACTTCCCTTTTTATGAAAGCAAAATTTTCTGTTCTGATTATCTGCGTTCTTCTTGCGCAAGCCTCCTTCGCACAATTTCGGTTAGGCATCAAGGGTGGAGCCAACATCACCAAGGTGGATGGTAAGTCTTTCAGGGATGAATTCCGCTACGGTTACCACCTGGGTGGTTTTGCCGAGATAGGGCTTGGGAAAAAATGGGCGATACAGCCCGAGGTATTGTTCAACCAATACCAGACAAGGGTAGACTCCAGCTTTGAAAATGTTTACCAGAATTCGGTGAACATCTCCAACTACCAGGATGTAAAACTCAACTACCTCTCCATTCCGCTCATGCTGAATTACAAGGTGGGCAAGGTGCTCACACTGCAGGCCGGTCCGCAGTTCGGTATCCTGATCGACCAGAGTAAAAACCTGCTGGAGAATGGTGAAGAAGCCTTCAGCGGAGGCGATTTCTCCATGGCCGGGGGCGCCGTCATCAACATCTCCAAGCTGCGCCTTACAGGACGCTATTTTGTAGGCCTCAACAATGTAAGCGATATCGACAATCAGAACAAATGGAAGAACCAGGGATTCCAGTTGTCGCTAGGGTTTTCGTTGTAAGCTTCAAGCTACAAGACCTATAGAACATAAAATCATTAAGCCAATCCATATGGGTTGGCTTTTTAATTAGCAGAATACTACCATTTTCTTTCCCTTTAATCTTTTGAAAACCTGGGTGGATCAAGATCTTGCCGCTTGAAGCTTGCAGCTTGCTCCTTCTCCCTACCTTTGCCCGTTCAAACCAGAGAAGAGTGAATTTTAATTTGAAGCCAGAAGAGGAAATGGATTTTATTCCCATCATTCCTTTGAATGAAACAGATGCAGAGTCCAATGAAAAGATTGATATTCCACCGGACATAGCCTTGTTACCCCTCCGTAATACCGTGCTCTTCCCCGGGGTGGTATTGCCGATAACGGTGGGAAGGGATAAAAGCATAAAGGCGGTTAACGATTCCTACAAGGCCAATAAGCTGATTGGCGTGGTGGCTCAGAAAGACAGCGCTGTGGAAGATCCTGTGTCAGCAGACCTGGAGAACATTGGCACGGTTGCCAAGATCGTGAAGCAGATCAAGATGCCTGATGGCGGCACTACCATCATCATCCAGGGTAAGAACCGTTTTTCCATTGATGAGATGATCTCTGAAGATCCTTATTTCCGCGCAAAAATTTCGGTGGTGCCTGAAGGCGACATTCCTAAGGATCCGGATTTTGAAGCCTATGTTTCCAATATAAAAGACCTGGCAACAGAGATCATCCAGCTTTCTCCAAATATTCCGGCGGAAGCTTCCGTCATCCTGAAAAATATTGAGAACCCATCCTTCCTCATTCATTTTGTATCGAGCAACCTCACCATTGATATCAGGGAGAAACAAAAGCTGCTTGAAATAGATAATATCCGCGAGCGGGCCGACCTGCTAATGCAGTTTCTTCAAAAAGAACTGCAATTCGCCGAACTAAAAAATAAAGTAACTAATAAAACCAGGGCCGAGATTGATAAGCAGCAGCGTGAATATTTTTTACAACAGCAGCTTAAAAGCATCAAGGAAGAACTGGGTGGTGATCCCAATGAAAGGGAGATAAAGGAATTGCAGAAGCGGGCCGAAACAAAAAAATGGCCTGAGGCTACAAGAGAAGCTTTCAAAAAAGGAATTGAGAAACTGGAGCGCATGCATCCCAGCACGCCGGACTATTCGGTAGTGTACAATCACCTCGACCTGATCCTTGACCTTCCCTGGGAAGATTATACAGAAGACCATTATGATCTTGAAAGAGCCCGGCAGATCCTCGATGAGGATCACTATGGCATGCATAAGATCAAGGAAAGAATTCTTGAATACCTGGCCGTATTGAAACTGAAGGGTGATATGAAAAGCCCCATCCTTTGTTTTTATGGTCCCCCCGGTATTGGTAAAACATCTTTGGGCCGTAGCATTGCCAGCGCCATTGGCCGCAAATATGTAAGACTCAGCCTGGGCGGTCTTCATGATGAAAGTGAAGTACGCGGGCACCGCAAAACCTATATTGGTGCCATGCCCGGAAGGATTGTGCAGAATATCCGCAAGGTCAAATCATCCAACCCGGTAATGATCCTTGATGAGATAGACAAAGTGGGAGCAGATTTCAGGGGCGATCCCAGCAGCGCATTACTAGAAGTGCTTGACCCGGAACAGAATCATTCTTTCTACGATAATTACCTGGAACTGGAATACGACCTAAGCAAGGTATTGTTCATTGCTACGGCCAATAACCTGCAGACCATCCAGCCCGCACTGCGCGACAGGCTGGAGATCATTGAGCTCAGTGGATATGCCGTGGAAGAAAAGATAGAGATCGCCAAGCGCCATCTTATTCCTAAACAAAAAGAAGCACATGGTCTCAAATCAAGCAATTTCAAGATCTCGGATAAATTACTGGAGAAAGTAATCCAGGATTATACCCGTGAAAGCGGTGTGAGGGAACTGGACCGCCACCTGGCTGCCATCATGCGTTTCCAGGCCAAACAACTGGCCATGAAAGGAAAGCTGAAGGCAAGTCTCGGTACGGAAGACATTGAAAAGATCCTCGGCCGTTCCCGGTATAATAACGAGATGTATAAATCAGCTACCATTCCCGGTGTGGCAGTAGGGCTGGCCTATACCTACGCGGGTGGTGATATTCTCTTCATTGAAGCCTCGCTCAGTGATGGCAAACATGAATTAAGGCTGACAGGTAACCTCGGTAATGTGATGAAGGAAAGCGCATCCACTGCTTTATCTTATCTCAGCGCCAATGCAAAAAAGCTGGGTGTTGATCCGGCAATGATCGATAAAAAAGCCGTGCATATTCATGTGCCGGAAGGAGCCGTTCCAAAGGACGGACCGAGCGCGGGCATCACCATGCTCACCGCACTGGCATCTGCCTACACCAATAAAAAGATCAAACCTTACCTGGGCATGACGGGTGAGATCACCTTACGCGGGCAGGTGTTGCCGGTTGGCGGTATTAAGGAAAAAGTGCTGGCAGCGAAGCGTGCAGGTCTGAAAGAGATCATCATGTGCTGGCAGAACCAGAGGGATGTGGAGGAGATCAACCCGGACTATATCAAAGGTCTCAGTTTTCATTATGTGAAGACGATGGCACAGGTGATTGATATTGCTTTGCAGGATGGATAACGAAGGCTATTTTTACTGACATCAACACGTGCGGTGCGAATCAGTTTCCTGTTCATAATACTCCTTTCATTTATTTGCTGTCAAAGCCAGACGCTTGGAGGCAATGCCGCTTTTTCTTTTCTGAAACTGCCTGCAACGCCTATGCTGACTGCTGCGGGAGGAGTGAATGTTTCTTACAGGACCAATGATGTGGGACTGGCAGCCAACAATCCTGCTTTACTCAGGCCAGCACTGCACCACCATCTTAATCTTTCCTTCAACGGCATGCCCGGTTCCATCAAAGCCTATGGGCTAACGGGTGCCCACTATTTTGAAGAATCAGAAACAGTGTTCGGAGGCCAGGTCTTTTTCGTGGATTATGGAAGCATTCCCCAGGCTGATGCTTCAGGAATTACCAGTGGCGATTTTCGTCCCGTGGATTTCGTGGTGCAGGCTTCGGCAGCGAAGCAGTATATGGACAAATGGCATTATGGCGGTACTTTCAAATTCATTCATTCTGCTTACGGACAATTCCGTTCATCAGCCATAGCCATTGATGCAGGATTGCATTATGAGGATAGCAGCAAGCTGTTTTATGCAGGACTGGTAGCAAAGAATATGGGCATCCAGTTAACCACCTATGCCGGGGAAAGAGAGGACATGCCTTTTGAATTGCAGGCAGGCATTACCAAAAAATTGGAGCGGGCCCCTTTCGGTTTTTCCTTCACCGCCCAGCAACTGCACCGATTCAATACGCTGTATAATGATACGCTCTTCAACAATGAGAATGACACGAGGATCAAAACAGGATTCTTCAATAAACTTTTCAATCATTTTGTAGTGGCCTCGCATATCTATATCGGCAATCACCTGGAAGCTACAGTTGGATACAATCACCTGAGAAGGTCAGAGCTGAATGCAGGAGCCACAGGAAACGGGCTTAATGGATTTTCCATGGGTATCAGGGCACAGTTCCTGAAACTCCAGGTGCTCTATGCCAGGTCACATTACCAGCGAAATGTATCTTACAACCAGTTGGGAATAACGCTTCATATGAACCGTTTTTTTGGAACGGGATCACTTTAACTGAACATGCGGTAGATCTCGAAGGCTTCTGCGAGTGGAGCATTGGCCTGGAGTCCGCGTACCACGGCAAGAGAACGGGTAAAGTCCTCACTCATATATTTCCGGTGAGCCTGCGACCTGTACTCTGCTAATGCTTTTTGTTTGCTTGCCAGGTGCTGTTCAGAAATCTTTTCAAAATAATTGGGCTGGAACCTGAAATTATTCCAGGGCAGTTCATAACCCAGCACATTTGAGTTTTTAAAAGCCCGCAATCCCTCGGCGAAAATCACCTGGTGGTCCTGGTGCACATCATGTTCGGCCGGGAGAAAAACGGTTTCGGGGGAAAGTTCATGGTTCAGTTTAATCAAAGCTTCAAGGATCTCTTGGCGGTGAAATAACAGTTTTCTCACTTCAAAATCATGGAATCTTACTTCCTGTATGCCCAGGGCTTTTGTGGCGGCACGGCATTCTGTTGCGAGAGTATCACACGGGTGGTCTTTGGGAAGCGATTGCGAACAGGTGGAAAAAGCGAGGTAGGTTACTTTTTTTCCTTCCGAGATGTATTTGGCAATAGATGCGCCGCAACCCAGTTCACCATCATCGGTGTGCGGGGCTAGTATCAGGATGTTATTTGTGTTGAGCATTGTGAGTGAATAAAATTAAAGGAAAGGAAATGAACGGCAAGTGATCAGTCAACCAGTAAACTCATTGAATCTTTGAGCATGGGCATTTTTTGTCCGAACTGGCTATTCAGGATGGTCCTGAACTGGTTCACATTGGTCATGCCTTCATAAAAACCAGAATAGTCCCTGTTGGGAAGCAGCACACTGTTGAAGTTCATAAAATGATAGGAGGGATCATAACCCTTGCTGTATTGGCGGAAACCATGATCGCTCATGAAAATAATGAGAGGTGGTTGTTTGGAGTTTCTGATGATCAGGTCAATCATCTCCAGGAATTTTTTGTTGGAATAATGCAGGTATTCGATGTAAGCTTCCCTGTTATGATTGTTCTCATCTTTCAACAAAAAATCAAGAGGCATCGGTTTGCCATTGCGGTCAAAATAATAAGGATAATGAGGCATGAGCAGGTGGGTGTACACCAACTTTGGCCTGTTGCTCTCTGATTTAGCGATAAGCGCCAGGTTTTCAATGATTCTTTCATTGGACTCCTGCTGGTAATAAGTGATGCGTTTGATCTCTGATTTTATTTTGAATCTGGTAACCAGGTTAAAACGTATATCGCGGTTGAATCTTGAAAGAAAAGTTTGGGAGTTAATGAGCTTGGTGCCCATCAGGATGAGGTTCTGCGGGTTACGCGTGGGGATATCATTCACATGAAAAATGGAGTTGTTTTTTATGTCGTAATCATGAATGCTGAAAAAATTCCAGACAGGATTGCGGTTGATCAGGTCAAAACAGGTATTCATATCTGACCGGCTCCTGTTCCTGCCTTCAATGTTGGTTAGATAATCCATCCTGAGCATAGAAGCAATAGAGAAGGGCGTGAAATTGTAGTTGCTGCGCGGTTCCGGTAGGATATAAAATCCTCTTTTCTTTAATTCATTAACAAACGGCGTATTATCAAAACCAAATTCTTCTTTAAGTTGACGGATGCCTGCATATTCGTCTGCTACAATCAGGTAAACATCGGGTTTTGAACAACTGTCACATTTTTGAAGACCCATATCCAGGGGAACGGCTTCTAATTCCCTGGATGCGGCCCCGAATAAATTCACGATTTCTATAATCGCAAAAATGATGAAAAGCAGGTTCAGGTATTGTATGATCTTTGAAAATTCTGATTTTGATCTTTTGATGAAAATGGCTGCGGTAACAAAAAATATTACAGTAAAAGGAAGGATGAATACATATTTAACCAGGAAGGTATTGCCTGCTATACTTTTAGCTGCATCATGAAACACCCCGAAGAACAGGTAATAGCTAATCAAAAGAAAAACGTAAAATGCAGCCTTGTTCTGATGCCTGAAATATAACCTGAACAAATACTCAAGAACCGTAGCTGTTATGGTAATTTTTAAAAGCAACCAGGCTACGTCTCCAATTTTGGCAGAAGCGTAATTCTCCACAGACCCGTGCAAAACGAAAAAAAACGGTACCAGGAAATGTAAATAACTCTCCTTGAACTTATTCATGCACTTTCATTAAATAGAGGGTTCTTTCAGATCCTTCAATTTTTTCCTGCTTCACAATGGTGAAATATTTTTCAAAGGCTCCTGTAAATGCCTCTTTTGTATAATCTTTATAAATACCAGGTTTTTGGCTGAGCATCAACTGCAGTTTCTCATCTTCCTTTGGTATAAACTCAATCAGCAGGTAATGGCCCATGCTTTTGAAAAATTCAGCCACCTGTACAAAAGAAATATTTTTTCCTACCACCAGGTGGTGTACCAGGGCCAGGGCCATCACCAGGTCAACTTTGATCCTTCCGGAAAAACTTTCCCTCTCCTTATTGTTCACACCAATGGCTGGAGAAGGATGGGAGAGGTCCATCACAAGGGGAAGGATATTTTTTCTATTTTCTTTTTTGACAAACTGGTACAACCTGTTGATGGAATAATGATCCATATCAGCACTCACTACACTGTGGTCACCACCGGCAGCAAGCAGTGTAAAATTACCTTCATTGGCGCCTGCATCAAAAATGGTTTTGGCACCTGACTCCGAAAGCCAGTCCTGCACCAGCAGTGTTTTATGTTTGATATATGCCTCCCGCTGTAATGCTTCATCATAATACCCTGACCATACACCCGAACCTGAATCAAATCGGAATGAGCGGATACTTTCCTCCAGGCTGCGGAGGAGATCCAGCATTTTTTTCCTGGAAAAGGATCCTGCTGTTTCATTTCCCGGCTTTTTTGCTGAAACCTTCGCATGAAGATGAAGGTTCAGGTATACATGCAAATTCAACCGGCTTTTAAATGGCAGCATGCGTGAAGCAAGTGCCAATGGCAAGCCATCTGGATAGCCAAGCAATAATGGCTGCAGGGGAACCTGCAGGTAATGCATCAAAGCCAGTGGCGCGTAAAAATGTTCGCAGAACTGGCGGTAAGCGATCCAGGGCCTGCTTTCATCATATCTTTCAAAGGAAAGACTATCGATGAACTGCATTTTTCCTTCATGCCATTGCAGGTTATAAGCAGAGGCGTCTTTGAGCATCATGCCATGGTTCATTGCCACTCTGGCCAGTTCTAGCGTTGTAAGCGCCGCGTCCTTCAGCATGTCAAAACACCATTCATAAGGATAGCTGATGTATTTCACTATATCAGGCTGCAGGGTGGTGAACCAATCTTTAGTGCCGGAAAGGTTTTCATTTAACTGCTGATGCGGCACCAGCAGATGATTTGAAGAGAGGTATTCGTATAATCCGCTGCTGATGAAATATTCAAAATCATCTTTGAAAACCTGGTTCACCTGGCGGTACAATCGTCCATCCTTATAAAAAACGAATCCGGCCGGATCGCGGTAAGAAGAAGGATGGTGGCTGAAGGACATCAGGGCATTTTAGATTTTTTCCTGAACAGCCGGTAGAAGAAATGCTTGACCACCGTAGCGATATTCTTGAAGAAAAATGCCACACCCAGAACAGCCGCTATGAGCGCCTGTATCAGGTAACTGCCACTGCCCGGGTCTATGTATAACAGTTCCAGCATCAGAAATAACTGAGTTTTGTTTTAGGGGTCAGGTTCAGCAGGGTTTCATACATAAGTTGTATGGTTTGTTCAATATCCCTGCGGTGCAGCATCTCTACTGTTGTATGCATGTAACGAAGCGGTATGGAAATGAGCACTGAAGGACAACCATCATTGGCATAAGCAAATGAATCGGTATCCGTTCCTGTACTGCGGCTTGTTGCTCTCAACTGTACCGGGATATTATTTTTCGCGGCCACATCCTCCACAAACTGCAGAAGCTTATTGTGAACGGCCGGGCCATAAGTAAGTGAAGGTCCTTTTCCGCAACTGGTTTCACCTTCCACATTCTTATTGATCATGGGTGTGGAAGTATCATGGGTTACATCGGTAATGATGGCCACATTGGGTTTGATACGCCTGGCAATCATTTCAGCGCCACGAAGGCCGATCTCTTCCTGCACCGCGTTCACCACGTACAATCCGAATGGCAGTTTCTTTTTATTTTCCTTGATCAGTCGCGCTACTTCTGCGATCATATAACCACCGATGCGGTTGTCAAAAGCGCGGCCGATATAATAATCATTGGCCAGTTCATCAAACCCATCCTGGTAGGTAACCACGGCACCTACATGAATGCCCAGGTCCTCAATTTCCTTCTTGCTTCTTGCGCCGCAGTCAAGGAACAGGTTCTCCACCTTGGCAACAGGTTCTTTGTCCTGGTTATTAATGCGGGTATGAATGGCAGGCCAGCCGAACACAGCTTTCACCGGTCCTTTTTTTCCATGAATGAAAACACGCTGCGCAGGTGCCACCTGGTGGTCAACACCTCCGTTCCTTTTAAGGTAGATCAGGCCTTCACTGGTGATATAATTCACGAACCAACTGATCTCATCCACGTGCGCTTCTATTACTACTTTGAAAGGATTGGAAGGATTGATCACACCAACGGCTGTTCCGTAAGGATCAGTGAA
>JAEYUA010000085.1 GCA_023433755.1 Bacteroidota bacterium
AACAACCTGGGGATGTGATTTTCCATGCTCAAACAGATAATTTGAAGCAAAATAGAGCTGTATTTTATTTTTCGTTAGTTCCGAATACTCATTCATTGCACAGGCAATGTAAAACAAAAAATATAGGAAGGCAGTCAACGAGGTTTACTGCTGACAGTAGAAAATACGCTCAGCTATCGGCAAAGCATTAAGACCCGGCAGTTCCTTGATATAATTGGATTAAAAATCGGGAAGATTAGATGATCTCAGATACAGGATTTGAAAGGAAAAACCAGGTGAATAAGAGTGCCTTTCAATTCAGACCTGTTGATGGTAGCAATTCCATCGAATAAATCGGTACGGTTGCGGATGGTGGCAAAATGAATTTCCGATGTTGCAGCAATATCTTTTCCATCATCCTGTATGGATAGTTCCAGTTCAGCTGAACAGGTAAGCCAGATCCTGACAAGGGAAGCTTTTGAATAGATGGCAATATTGTGTAGTCTTTCCTGTATAATCCTGAAAAGGTTTACTTTGAATGCCCCTGATAATTTTTGCAAGTCGCCCGAATAAGCGAAGGCCACCTCAAATTTTTTAGTACTGCGATAAGGTTCAATCAATTCCTGGATAGAATCCGTGATCCCCATATCAATAAGGGTTGAGGGAAGCAGGGAGTAACTGATCAGCCTCAGGTCATTGATGGCTGCCGATAGATTATTAATACTTTTTTGAAGTAAAGGGGATGGGAGTTGATTCTTTTCTCCAGCCGCCATTTCAAGATATAATTTGGTTGTTGTCAGTACCTGGCTCACATTATCGTGCAACTCGGTGCTCAACATTTCCCTTTCTTTTTCCTGGCCTTGTATGGTGGCCTGTATCACCATTTTTTGTTCGGAAAGTTTTAGTTCGAAAAGTTTTTCCTCCAGCTTTTTTTTCTGTGTTACATCACGGCCATAAACAGTCAGCATATCATCGGTAGGATATATGGATATGTCCAGCCATTTATCAAGAGGCGCATAATAACCTTCCACCCGCACAGGCTCTCCTGTTTCAAAGGCCTTTTGATAGCCATTAAAAAAAAGATCTGTTGATGGATTGGGAAATAGATCCTTCAGGCTTTTTCCAATAGAATATTCAGGTGAGAGTCCAACAAGTTGCGCTGCCTGGCTATTGGCGTACCTGATTACATAATCCCTGTCCATGGTAAAAAAACCATCACCAATGCTTTCCAGTATGCTGGTCATTTCCCTGCTTTTTTCTTCGAGCTGCACACGGTACTGGTATTTGGATGTAATCTCCTTGAGGCTGCCCCCAATGCCAATGATTTGGCCATGGTTATCGTGAAGCGGGAAATAATGGCAATCAACCCAGATGGAATGACCTTCTTTTTTGGGTATCTCGTGTGTATAGCGGATATTTTCACCGGCAAGAACTTTATGGAAAAAACTTTCAAGAGGTCCGCGACGGTTTTCCGGAAGTAGAGGAATCACATGATCACCAATCTCGCAGATGAAATTGTAAAAATTCCAAAGGTGGTGACGCGAAACCTGGTTGAAATAAACAACTCTTAAAGAATTATCAAGTATAAAAAAACCATCGTCAATCTTTGAAAGCATCTGGCTGACCAGGATTGAACTCAGGGGATGATCAAAACTTCCAACAGAAGATGAAAGCGACATGGGTTTTTTTGTACGGGACGATGGAAAATTCATATTGCAGAGCACACAAATTTAAATCCTGTTTTCCGCTGCTCCACGTACATCAACGGCTTATATTGTGTAGTAAGTAAAACTCCTTAACAAACTGGTGCTGTTTCATTACCATATTCAGCAGCGTATGATGCCGGTAAACACGTATCACCCTCCTTACAAATGTTTTTTTAAACACCGGAGACGATTTTTACAAAGGCAGGCCAACCTGAAAAAAACAGGAAAAGAAATGAAAGTATTTCCAGGAGATGATGATCGAAAACTAATAAACTCATATATACATTAATGAATGTTATTCCCCTTGCTGCGGAGTTCTTTCACCGTTTTGCTGCTTCCGTCATGGCTCCAGCCTGGAGGATGAATGAAATAGCCGACTGCATTTTTGAAAGAGCCTGACCGTTTTGCCTGGCGAAAAAGATCACCCCAGGTTTTGAAGGCAATCACCACCGGGTTATAAGATTCAATGTTAGTCGTAAGACCATAAGTTGGTCTTTCTTCTTCGGCCTGGAAAGTTCCAAAGATCCGGTCCCAGATGATCAGGACACCTCCATGATTTTTATCGAGGTATTTCAGGTCACTGCCATGATGCACCCGGTGGTGCGAAGGTGTATTCAAAATCCATTCGAAAATTGCTGGAAGTTTTTTTACCGTTTCAGTATGAATCCAGAACTGGTAGATCAGGCTTACCTGCTGCATGAATAATACCCAAACAGGATGAAAACCCACAAGTGGCATCCAGGCCCAGAACAGGAAAGACCCGGTTGCATTTCCTGTCCATGTCTGCCGTAATGCCGCTGCCAGGTTATAGTGTTTGGAAGAATGATGCACCACATGGGATGCCCAGAACCAGTTTACATTATGTGAAATGCGGTGAAACCAGTAATAAGAAAAATCATCAGCGAAAAATAGAAGTACCCAGAACCACCAGGTGCCGGCATCCAGGTCAAAGATCCTGAACTGGTAAAGAAAGCTGAATAAACCGAAGATGAGCGCCTTCGTGGCGAAGCCCACCATTACATTTCCAATACCAAGACCAAGGCTGCCCCAGGTATCTTTTGTATGATAAAGATGTTTTTGTTCGCGGTAGGAGAACCAGGCTTCAATGGAAAGCAGGATGATGAATCCTGGTATTGCATAATAAAGAATGGCAGGAGGCATGATTAAATGTAAGAAAAAGCATCCAGCCGGGGAAACAGGGGATAATAGTTGGAAAGGCCTGAATGCAAAAGTCCCCGGGAAGCAGTACCCGGGGAACTTTTATTTGTCTCTCACAAAGCAGAATTATTTGAAATCGGCGGTATTGTCAGACACCGCTTTTGATGCAGTCAATGGTATAGACTGCTCAATTTTAGGTTTCGCTGCTTCTGCTTCAGAATTTTTTGTATCAAACATTTCAGCCAGCGTGGGGGCCACTACCAGTGAAACAATAGACATTAATTTAATAAGGATGTTCATGGACGGCCCGGAAGTATCCTTGAAAGGATCACCCACAGTATCTCCAGTAACAGAAGCCTTGTGAGGATCGGATCCTTTAAAATGTTTCTGTCCATTGATCTCTACGCCTTTTTCAAAACTCTTTTTAGCATTATCCCAGGCACCGCCTGCATTATTCTGGAACATACCCATCAGCACACCGCTTACCGTAGCACCGGCCAGGAAACCGCCCAGCGCTTCAGGGCCCAGCAGGAATCCAATGATCAGGGGCGATACAATGGCAATAGCTCCCGGAAGCATCATTTTTTTGATGGATGCTTCTGTTGAAATGGCTACGCATTTATCATATTCAGGTTTACCTTTTCCTTCCATAATGCCGGGGATATCACGGAACTGCCTGCGCACTTCCTCTACCATGGCCATGGCAGCTTCGCCCACCGCACGGATGGCCAGTGAAGAAAAGATGAACGGGATCATACCACCTACAAACAGGGAAGCCAGCACATCAGCCTTATAAATATCAATCCCATCAATTCCTGCCACACCAACAAAAGCCGCAAAGAGGGCAAGTGCCGTAAGTGCCGCCGATGCAATGGCGAAACCTTTACCAGTTGCTGCTGTTGTATTACCTACCGCATCAAGGGTATCCGTTTTTTCACGAACGTCTTTGGGTAATTCACTCATCTCAGCGATGCCACCTGCATTATCGGCAATCGGACCAAATGCATCTATGGCAAGCTGCATGGCAGTAGTCGCCATCATACCTGCTGCAGCAATGGCCACACCATATAACCCGGCAAAATAATAAGATCCATAGATACCACTGGCCAGTACAAGAATAGGAAGGAAGGTTGATTCCATTCCCACGGCAAGGCCGCCAATTACATTGGTAGCATGACCTGTTGCGGACTGGCGGGTAATGCTCATTACCGGGCGTTTGCCCATAGCAGTATAGTATTCTGTAATGATGCTCATCAGTGTGCCCACTACCAGGCCAACGATGATGGCAGCAAATACATCCATTTTATCAAACTCGAATCCCCTGAGGTACATATTACCGTCGGGCAGAATAAAATCACAAAGGAAATAAGAAGCAATAGCAGTAAGGATGATAGAACCCCAGTTACCCATGTTAAGGGCATTCTGAACCACCTGTGTATTGATTCCTGCTTTATCGGAAATCCGTACAAACCAGGTTCCGATGATGGAAAAAAGAATTCCTACACCCGCGATGAGCATAGGAAGAAGAATGGGAGAGAATCCTTCAAATCCATCTTCCAGGGCTACCAGGTTATTGATGCTTTCAGTTCCTGAAACTTCATGACCTAATACAATCGTTGCCAGAACAGTCGCCACATAAGAACCAAAAAGATCGGCTCCCATCCCTGCAACATCACCTACGTTATCACCTACGTTGTCGGCAATAGTGGCCGGGTTGCGGGGGTCATCTTCAGGAATGCCGGCTTCCACTTTACCTACCAGGTCAGCACCTACATCCGCTGCCTTGGTATAAATACCGCCACCCACACGAGCGAAGAGCGCAATGGATTCCGCACCCAATGAAAATCCGGTCAGTACCTCGATGGCCCGGGTAACCGAATGATCGGTAGCTACCACACCTGGAGCCAGCCATTTTAATAATACAATGAAAAGTCCACCCAGACCAAGAACCGCCAGTCCCGCAACACCCATACCCATTACAGCGCCGCCGGTAAATGAAACCTTAAGGGCTTTGGATAGTGAAGTACGGGCTGCATGAGCGGTGCGTACATTGGCTTTGGTAGCAGCCCTCATGCCAATGTATCCGGCAAGAGCGCTGAAGAAAGCCCCTATGAGGAAGGCAACAGCAATGAACCAGTGCGATTCGGCACTGCGGCTACCCATAAAACCAAGAAGCAGGGCAACGATGATACCGAAATAGGTGAGGATTTTCCATTCTGCCTTAAGAAAGGCCATGGCACCTTCTGCGATGTAATTACTGATCTCTTTCATTCGGTCAGTACCGGCATCCTGTTTACTTACCCATGCAAATTTCCACAGGGTATATAGTAAGCCGATCAGACCCATAATGGGCACGAGGTAAGCGTAAGAATCAAATGATGTCATGATTGGAGTCTTGATTTATGATTCCGAAACATTTAGAGCCAAAGTGCCGGCCCTTTTTTCGGCAGGCAAAGATAGGGGTTGAGGTGGATTTTGAAAGAATGACCGTCCGAAAGTTGAAAGCCTGCCTGCAAAGGGTTATCACCGAACAGATGTTCAGGGTGATCGGTCCCATTGCGGTTAACTGCCGTTAACGATCTTCAGTTTCTTTTTCTTCCATCCCTTTTCCATTTTCACAAGTTCATCAAAGGTTCCATTGAGATGCATTCTTCCATAGATCACCAGGATCTTTTTGTCATCACTTTCCCTAATGGCATTGGCCAGGTAGTGATTTCTCACATCAAGAATAATATTATACAACTGGTTTTGGGGAAGTCTTTTGCTAAAAGGGTAGGAGGCATCAAGCGGCGTGCTGAGATCAAAACTGTCGAGTATGACTTTCCCGAATTTTTTTTCGTAGATATCCACCAATTCATTTTTTGAAATATCCACTCTTTTATCCATGCTGTCCACTCCAAGTTGCGGATAAGAGGGCTGGTCTACCAGGTTTTTAAATAGTCCTTTTGCATGAAATGTGGCCGCATAACCAGATGAATCAATATGTGCGCCCATCATTTTTCTGAATTTACGGTTATACTCGTCTTCCTTTACTGAATCCAGGTCATCCATGCGGGCAGATTCGTAATAAACAACATATCCTTCTTTCTTAAAATGTTCTACCACCACTCTTACATCATCATAAAAAGCAGGTTTGCCAAGGTGATGCATGGGTATAAAACCTACAGTTTTATCTTTTTTGGAAAACTGGTACAATTCAGCTTCATCTGACTGCACCATTTTCAACAGGTCAACCGTTTTACAGGAGGGAAAAATACAGGTGAACAGCAACAATATGATCAGGATGGAGGGTCTCATGAAACGTAAATATAAATCCGCCATGCGAATGAAACGGCAGCTTTTATTTATGGAATTGATTGGAGGGTTTTGAAAGCATCTGCCAGGCAATCGATCATGAGTGAAGGCGTCATAGCTTCCTGGCTGTATTTTACCGCTGCGTGGTCTCCTGCCAAACCATGAAGATAGGTTCCCATGATGGCTGCCTGCGAAGTATCATATCCCTGGGCCACAAAGGCTGTGATGATGCCGGTGAGCACATCTCCGCTGCCTCCTTTTGCCATGCCGGCATTTCCGGTGCTGTTGAAATAAGCCTGCCCACCCGGTGTGGCAATAAAGGTATGATGTCCTTTGAGCAGGATTACAATCTGCCATTCCATTGCTTTGCGGGAAGCAGTTTCAATCCTGCTGAAATCCGAATCATGAGGACCAAATAACCTGTCAAATTCTTTTACATGAGGGGTAAGTACAGATCCATTGGGCAATTGTTGTATCAATGCATTTTGCAGCGCCAGGCAGTTGAGTCCATCCGCATCAATCACAAGTGGTTTCTGGTAGCGCCTGATGAGAAACGACATGAGCTTTTGGGTGGCATCTGCCGTGGCAATACCAGGCCCTATGGCAATGGCTTCATAGTTTTCAATACCTGCGGGTAATTGTGTAAGATGATTTTCTTCCGAATCCGTTATCACCATTGCTTCCGGAATGGCTGTTTGCATGATACTGTATCCACAATGTGGAATGTAACAGGTTACCAGACCGGCCCCGGAGTGGATACAGGCACGCGTTGCAAGGAGGGCAGCACC
>JAEYUA010000160.1 GCA_023433755.1 Bacteroidota bacterium
GCACCGCTTCATGAACTGGGACCGGCCCATACTTACCGACAGTGGAGGCTTCCAGGTATTTTCGCTGGCAGGCAACAGGAAGATCAATGAAGAAGGTGTCACCTTTCAAAGTCATATTGATGGCAGCAAACATCTTTTTTCACCAGAAAAAGTGATGGATATTGAAAGGTCCATCGGTGCCGACATCATGATGGCATTTGATGAGTGCCCGCCTGCAAATTCTGAATACAGGTACGCAAAGGATTCAATGGATCTTACCCACCGCTGGCTCGACCGGTGCTTTCATCATTTTAATGAGAAGTCTGCGCTTTATGGTCATACTCAGAATCTTTTCCCAATTGTGCAGGGAGCCGTCTACCATGATCTCAGGAAACAGTCATGTGAATACATTACTTCTAAAAATGCTACGGGCAATGCCATTGGGGGATTGAGTGTGGGAGAACCGGAACCGGTGATGTATGAGATCTGCCAGCTTTGTTGCGAAAATCTTCCAAAGGATAAGCCCCGGTATCTTATGGGTGTGGGCACGCCCTGGAATATTCTGGAATGTATTTCCCTGGGGGTTGATATGTTTGATTGCGTGATGCCTACAAGAAATGGAAGGAACGCAATGCTGTTCACAACAAAAGGTGTTATCAATATCGATAATAAAAAATGGGAACGTGATTTTTCACCCATTGATGAAGGGCTTGACAATGTAACCAGCCAGTATTATAGCAAAGCCTATGTGCGGCATCTTTTCAAATCAGGAGAATTACTGGGCCTTACCATTGCATCCATTCAAAACCTCGCTTTCTACCTCTGGCTGGTGAAAGAAGCACGTAAACATATCCTGGCCGGTGATTTTTATTCCTGGAAAAAAGAAATGGTGGAAGTGGTGAAGAGGAGACTGTGAGGTAGTCGGTAGTTGGGAGTCTGTAGTCGGTAGTCTGTAGTCTGTAGTCGGTAGTTCAAAGTTGAAAGTTCAAAGCCAGTGTACTAAAGAACTAAATAGCTACTCTTTACTCAGACAGGTCAGATCAACGCTTAAGTTCTACATGTCAGACTACCAATTACCTGCTTTTCGAATAATACTTTTTCTCACTGTTCCCTGGTTCACCGACTTTGAATTTTGAACTACCGACTACAGACTACAGACTACAGACTACCGACTTTTTGAATAATACTTTTCCTCACTATTCCCTGGTTCACCGACTTTGAACTTTGAACTACCGACTACCGACTGCAGACTACCGACTACCGACTACCGACTTTCCCCCATCACTTCGGTGCCCTCCGGTAAAACAAAAACATGATCAGCACAAAAACCAGGTTGGGAAGCCAGGCGGCGAGCATGGGCGGCATTTCACCTTTTACCGCGAATACAGTAGAGAAACGGTCGGACAAAATGAACAGGGCTGCCAGGCCGATGCCAATGGCCAGGTGCAGGCCACTGCCCCCGCGGGTCTTTCGCCCGGCAATGATGGCCCCGATAATAGTGAGCAGCACAACCGTTACAGGTGTGGCGGTTCTGCGATGTCTTTCCACCTCAAACGCTTCCAGTCCTTCACGGCCTCGCAGCTTTTCTGTTTCAATGAATTTCACCAGTTCTGGAGTGGTTAACTTATCCTTGAGGTATTCATCGCTTCGCAATTCTTCCGGCTTGATGGGCATGTCCAGGTTCATGGAACTGGTTTCTTTCAGCGTTTCCTTCATACCATCAATGGTGCGTTCCGTAACTCCGGTCAGTTTCCAGTTTTTCCTGGTGGTATCCCATTCGATTCTTTGTGCACGCATGTTATAAAAAACCAGGTTGTTCCGGATTTTTTCCATGAAAAAAGGGCTGGCCGACCGGGTGGCAGTATCATAATTCTTAATACCGATGTAAGTCACTGAATCAAGCCTTTTATAAAAACACCTGGTGCAGGATAAACTGGCAGCACTTGAGCGGGTGGGATTATCAATATATGTAGATTGGAATGCTGATTTGATTTCATTGGCTTTTGGAATACCATACCGGTTGGCAAACCAGAGTCCTGTGCCAAAAATGATTCCGCCAAAAACATAGGGTAGCAGCCAGCGGTTGTAACTGGTACCTGCCGCAATTATGGCGATCACTTCTGAACGAAGGGCCATTTTGCTGGTAAAGAAGATGACAGCGATAAAAACAAAAAGCGGGTAGAGCAGCCCCCAGATCCAGGGAACGAATCCTAAATAATATTGATTGATGATTTCTTTAGTGCTCAGGCCGGACTTGACAAAATCGTCTGTATGTTCACTGCTGTCTACCGCCACTGCGATAATGGTGAACAACAGCATGCAAAAGAAAAAAGTAGTGAAAAATTTCTTGAGGATGTACCAGTCAAGCTTTCGGATCATCGGGGGCTAAGATAGGAAGCCGGTGGCTAACAGCCATTGTCCATAGGCATTTTAACGTCTTACATGATTTGGTTGCCCCATCCTCATGTTATAACTTTAGGCGTTCTAAATTAATCTTCTCAATATAAAAGCTGAAACATGGGAATTATTAAAGACAGGTTCAAGTTAAAAGGAGATGCGGTTGCTGCTGAAATCAAAGATATTCTGAAGGAACATGGTGATAAAAAAATTGGAGAAGTACAGTTATCCCAGGTATACCAGGGCATGCGGGGCATGACCGGCCTGGTTACAGAAACTTCCCTGCTCGACGCCCAGGATGGTATTCGTTTCCGGGGTTATTCCATTCCAGAACTGCAACAGAAACTTCCCAAAGCGGATGGTGGTTCAGAGCCCCTTCCTGAAGGTTTGTTTTACCTGATGCTGGTTGGTGAGTTACCAACAGATGATGATGTACAGCATGTAACATCTGTATGGCAGCGCAGGAGCCATGTACCCAATCATGTATTCGCTACCATCGAAGCCCTGCCTATTTCTACCCACCCCATGACGCAGTTTGTGGTAGCAGTGATGGCTTTACAGACTGAAAGTCATTTTGCCAAACGTTATGCCGCCGGCATGAGTAAAAAAGATTACTGGGATGCGGTATTCGACGACAGTATGGACCTGATCGCACGCCTGCCCAGGGTTGCTGCCTATATCTACCGCCGCAAATATAAAAATGGGGACCATATCCAGCCGAATGGACTGCTGGACTGGTCGGGCAATTTCGCCCACATGATGGGTTATGAAGATGAAAGTTTTAAGGAGCTGATGCGTTTATATATGACCATTCATGCCGATCATGAAGGAGGAAATGTTTCTGCCCACACCACCCACCTGGTGGGATCTGCACTAAGTGATCCATACCTCAGTTTCGCAGCCGGGATGAATGGACTGGCAGGTCCCCTGCATGGCCTGGCTAACCAGGAAGTGATCAAATGGATTTTTGAAATGCGTGAAGAACTCAATACCGAACTGCCTTCAAAAGACCAGATCGCGGAATATGTGAAAAAAACTTTGAGTGAAGGAAAGGTGGTACCGGGATATGGCCATGCTGTATTGCGCAAAACCGATCCTCGCTATACTGCACAAATGGAATTTGGCAAGAAGCACATGCCGGATGATCCGCTGGTGCAAACAGTCTGGAATATTTATGAAGCGGTTCCACCCATTCTTCAGTCGCTGGGCAAAATCAAGAATCCATGGCCCAATGTAGATGCGCACAGTGGGGCATTGTTAGTGCATTATGGGATGAGGGAATATGAATTTTACACCGTATTATTTGGTGTAAGCCGTGCGCTGGGTGTTCTGTCAAGTCTCTGCTGGGACAGGGTGCTGGGATTCCCGCTGGAAAGACCAAAGTCCGTTACGACGGAGCTTGTAAAAAAATGGCTGAAAGGCGAGGATGAAATCTGGGGTGACTAAGGGTCAGAAAAAATTGTCAAGAGATTTCAAACTGATGGGCTTTTCCCAAATCGTGAGCTTGGCGCCATCGAGTTCAGAAGGCATGGTTGGCCTGAAGGCGCTGATCAGGTGATACTGGATGGCAGGGAACTTCTGGTAGAGCTCAGGAAGTTTGTCCCATCCCAGTCCGTCGGGCAGGTTATAGTCAATAAACAGGTAATCAGGCACTATTTCTCCCATCCGGGAAATGCCGTCATTGAGCGTGTGCGCAATATGTACCTCGTAATTTTTGCGAAGGAAATATGTCTTCATGAGGAGACACAGATCTACTTCGTCATCAATAATTAAAACCTTTTTCCTCGTTGTCATAAAACTCCCTGCAAAGATTTACTTCCATTAATTATCATACCACAATCATTAGATTAGCTGCCCGTCATCAGGATAAAATTAAGCATTGGTGCATATTTTTAATCAATCAACAGAAATATTCTCACGGTAATTCAGAACAGTCTGGTATGATTATTTTAAAAATCAAGTGAAATAATTGCTCACTAATTAAACTGAATACTATGACAACAAAATCAAAAGTGATACTGGGCCTGGTAGGCGCTGCCGCTGCAGGTGTGGTAATAGGCCTGATGCTTGCACCTGAAAAAGGCACTGACATGCGTAAAAAAGTTAAAGACACTGCAGGTGACTGGGCCGGACATCTTTCCGACCTGTTTTCCAGCGCCAAAGGTGAATTTGACAACCTGCGCAACAAGGGTAGCAAAGCTGCAGGAAATGCTGCTGAAAAATTCAGCAACATTAAAGAAAGTTATAGCTGATCAGGCTCATGGGCAGGCCAACCGGCCTGCCTTTTTTATACCTTTCCTGAAAGTAATTTCTCATGCAAGAAAATGTAAAGCCTAAAGAAGAATTCAAGACCAAGGTTACGCACCTCAAAGATCATGTAAGTGATTATGTTTCTACTTATGCAGAGATCGCAAAAGCCAGGGCGGTACGTGGAGCATCCACTGCCACTGCAGGAATTGCCATAGGCATCACGGCTTTTTTCTTTGCTTTCTTTCTCTTGTTCTTTACAGGGTTTGGCCTGGGCTGGTGGCTGGGCGATGTGCTTGACAGCCGTGCCGGTGGATTTTTTGCTGTTGCGGGATTCTTTCTTTTGTTATGCGTAGTCCTTTTTGCCCTGCGTAAAAAAGTTATTGTTCCCATGATCCGGAATATGCTTATCTCCAAAATTTATGAGTAAGATTAAAACATATAACGACCTTCTGCAGGAAGAACAAAGACTTCAGCAGAAACTGAAGGGACAGGAAATGCTCATTCGCCAGGATATCCTGGGCATGAAGGAAAACTTTGAACCTGTTAAGAAAATGTACGATACAGTACACAAAATATTTACAAGGGATAACCGCGTGCCCGTATTCAACCTCGGCCTTGAGATGGGTATTGATCTGTTGCTTCGCCGTTTAATACTGGCAAGAGCCGGCTGGTTTGCGAAGATCATGGTGCCTTACCTTGTTAAAAACTATTCGTCTCATATTATTGGTGAGGAAAAACGAAAGGCACTGGTAAAAAAGATCCGGGATATGTTCAATAAAGTAAGGCCGGAAGCAAACAGGAATTGATCTCCTCTTCCTGTGGAAGTTTATTCCCTTCCTTTTTCACCAATCATGGCGTTTGAGGCTTTTAAAAAAAGGTATAGTTTTTTCGTTATACTACATGAGCCATAAAATATTCACTTATGGATACAAGAGGACCCAGGGATCCAAGGGAAAAAAATAAACAGGGACCATTTACCTCTCCTGAGCCTGAAAAGCCAATGGAAAGAGAAGGTGGTGATGATAACCTCGCTGATTCTTCACCAACCGACAGCCGTTCGGATGAGAAAGTAATTGTGAATGAACAGCGTGAAAACAAAACAGTAAATGCTCCTTCACAGACTGCCGCCTACAGCGAAGGCAACAACAGTGAAGAAGGTATTCTCTGATTAACAGGAAACAGTCATAAGGATTTAACCTCCTGGTTGTGATTTGAAATGGGTGGATGTGCTGAACGAATGGCCGGGAGGTTTTTTTAAAACAAATATTTTGTCGTCGGAGGGTTAGGTTGAAAATTGCCCCGTCACTCAGTGAACGGGGCAATTTTATTTGGCCAAGGCATGGGCCTTTCGCTTAAAAGGGTTATCTATTAATCAACTCTTCTGAAGCCACCTGCAATAAGGGATAATACAAAAAGTACCAGGAATATATAGAACAGGATTTTGGCTATGGAAGCCGCACCCGCCGCAACTCCACCAAATCCGAAGATGGCTGCTACTATAGCAATCACCAAAAAAATAAGTGTCCAGCGTAACATAGTTAAAGGTTTTGTTATGAATTTTTATATCATCATTACTTATCAAAGAACCATACCATAAACAGGTGGGGATGATCAATTTAGTGTTGATTTTAGGGTCGTGATTTTGAGGAATTTGTTCTACTAAATTCTACTGGTTTCTCCAGTCACTTTCCTTTCCGGCTCTTGAAATTTGTGGTATTGTTTTTTCTAATAATTTATTACAGGGCAACTTATGCCTTCCCTCATACCCCTAAAGAATTTACTGATATGCAAAAGATGAATAACACCGCTGCTGGTTCAGCAGTTCTATCAATGAGCAGCGCGGGAAAACCAACAATGCCCGTTCATGGCAGGCAGCCGGTGATAGAAAGAAAAATTGCAGATCCTTCTTCTACCTTTCCAAAGGGAGAACGTTATCCTATCCCTTCCTTTTTTGAATACAGGATCAAACCCAGGGATTTTGATCCGCTTTGATCATCTTCCTGAATAAATTTAATGTCCTGCTTATGCAGGACTTTTTTTTGTTTTCGAAAACTGGGAAATTCCACAATTTGGGAAATTTTATACACAGCTCATCAATAAATATAGGGTCTGCCCGGATTTATCTTTTCGTGGAGCAATAGTTTATAATCTTTAAGTTCCTATAAATCAAAGCTTAATAATTAAAATCGGCCACAACAGTTTTTTGGTGCCCATCTTGTCTTATGGTGATGAGCCAAAATCATCACCACATGATCAATCAGCATTTAGGCCAGAAGCAGCGCCTCAAGATTCTGCCCCAGCAGATCCAGTTGCTTAACTTTTTTCATCTCAACACATTAGAACTCGAACAAAGGATTGCCCAGGAGATTGAAGACAACCCCCTGCTCGACGATCAGAAGAACGAGTTTGAAACTGCAGCGGATAAATACAACAAGGATTCGGTGCAGGACTACCAGGACTGGGAAGAGTATGGTTATGATGATATCCCCGACTACAAAACTGAGTACAACGGGTATCTTCATAATGATAAACTCCCAGAACGCCCGGTAGTGGGCGGTTTTGATTACCGCAGCACGCTAAAAGAGCAATACAAGCTTACCACCGATGACCAGGCCGAGATCGAAGTGGCCGAATTCATTATTGATTCCCTCAATGATTCAGGCCTGATGGAGCAGGATATGGAAGCCCTGGCCGAAGACTATTCTTTCAAACAGAATAAATGGGTGGAACCTTCTTCCATTGAAATGATCCTGGAAAAGGTTCAGCAACTGGAGCCTGTAGGCATTGGTGCACGTAGCATCAAGGAATGCCTGCTGATACAGTTGCA
Organism: Bacteroidota bacterium; assembly: GCA_023433755.1. Lineage (GTDB taxonomy): Bacteria > Bacteroidota > Bacteroidia > Chitinophagales > Chitinophagaceae > Flavisolibacter. Next base: position 7,454 of record JAEYUA010000160.1, read on the forward strand.
CCGCATGAACACCAAAAGGCCGGATGTGAAGATGGCTGTACGCCTGCTGGAAGAGCATTTCACAGACCTGCATAATAGGAATATGGACAAGATCAAAATGCATCTTGCCATTGATGATGAGGAACTCAAGATCGTATTGAGGCTGATTGCATCTTTAAAGATGAGGCCGGTATGTGAATTGCAGGAAGGTGTAAATACGAACCAGAACATCCTGCCCGATTTTATTATTACAAGAAACGGGGATTCCATTGATGTTGCTTTGTACAGGAACCGTTCTGAAAGCCTGAGCATTAATTCATCCTGGAAGGAGATGGCCCAGAACAATGCAAAGGTTACCACTGATAAATCAGCGGTTCAGTATATCAAGAACAAATTGCAATCCGCCCAATGGTTCATTCATGCCGTACAGCAGCGTGAATCTACCATGCTAAAGATCATGAGGGCCATTGTACAGATGCAGTATGACTATTTTATAACAGGTGATATCAACCAGCTCAAACCTATGATCCTGAAAAATATCGCGGAGATGGTGGGAGTGGATATATCAACGGTTTCAAGGATCACCTGTAACAAGTACGCGGAGTCGCCTTTCGGGCTCCTGCTGCTGAAAGATCTTTTTACAGAAGGTATTGCCAACCAGACCGGCCAGGTGATCAGCAATAAAGTGATTCAGTCCGCCATCGAAGAAGTGATAGAAAGCGAAGACAAGCACAATCCTTACACCGATCAGCAACTGGTTAAGATCCTGTCACAAAAAGGATTCTCCGTGGCCAGGCGTACGGTGGCCAAATACAGGGAACAGTTGCAGATTCCTGTTTCCCATGTAAGAGGGTTGTGGGCATAAGCTTAAATTTGATTACGAACCATAAAAAACAAAAAACCAGATGCAAACCATTTTAATTATTGATGATGACCGTGATATGTGTCTTTTACTGAAGCGATTCCTTACGAGGCATGGTTATGAAGTGCTGGAATCTTACAGCGGTAAAAAAGCCCTGGAACTCCTGGAGACCACGGAACCGTCGTTAGTCATGTGTGATTTCCGCCTGGAGGATATGGAAGGAAATGTGTTGCTGGGTAAGATCAAAGAAAAATATCCCCACCTTCCCGTTATCATCATCACCGGTTACAGCGATATCAAAATCGCCGTTGAAGTAATGAAAATGGGAGCTTATGATTATATCACAAAACCCCTCTTTCCAGACGAGATACTGGTAACGATCAAAAAAGCGCTGGAAACCGCATCACAGGGAGAAACAGTTGTGGCTCCCCGCCAGGTGGAAGCTTCCACCAATGGACAACAGAAACAACAGGAAACGGCCGTTGCTACCCGTGAAAAAGGCCCTGCCATCACCGTATCAGGCGATTATATTTTTGGAGAAACACCTGTATTCAAACAATTGCTGCAGCAGATAGATCTTGTAGCGCCTACCAACTATACCGTAATCATTCATGGTGAAAGCGGAAGCGGTAAGGAAGCCATTGCGCAGGAAATTCATAAGCGCAGTAAAAGAAAAGGAAAACCTTTCCAGGCGATCGACTGCGGCGCTCTTTCAAAAGAACTTGCCGGCAGCGAACTGTTTGGCCACGAAAAAGGATCTTTCACAGGTGCCCTAAACCAGAAGATCGGAAGTTTTGAACTGGCCAACGGCGGAACCATTTTCCTCGATGAGATCGCCAACCTTTCTTACGACATCCAGGTTTCCTTGCTGCGTGTAGTTCAGGAAAGAAAAATGAGACGTGTGGGCGGTGTGAAAGATATTGAACTGGATGTTCGCATCATCATCGCAAGTAATGAAAGATTATGGGATGCAGTGCGTAAAGGAAAGTTCAGGGAAGATCTTTACCACAGGTTCAATGAATTTAGTATAGATGTTCCGCCACTGCGCCAGCGTCCGGATGATGTGATGCTGTTCGCCAATCATTTCCTGCATCAGACCAACCAGGAACTGGGCAAGCACATCAAACGTTTCAGCAATGAAGTGGAAACCATTTTCAGGAATTATGTATGGTATGGTAACCTGCGTGAGTTGAAAAACGTGATCAAGCGGGCTACACTGCTCACCGATAGCGAGGAGATTGAACCAAGTTCACTTCCATTCGAGATCTCGCATTTCAGCAAGCTGCAGTTTGAAAAAGGCCCGGATATCGTTTCCGTAACCAATGCGGTGATGCCCAGCAGCTTTACCGAAGTGGAATCTACCCCACGTTCCGTTACTGAAACCACTTTGAAG
>JAEYUA010000194.1 GCA_023433755.1 Bacteroidota bacterium
AAGCAGCACTCATCTTTGAAAGCGGGTCGGCATCAGGATTGGATTATGTGATTGGGGTGCAGGCACCATTGGCACTGAGAGTGAAACGTGTGATGGACCGTGACCATGTATCGAGAGAGGATGTGTACAGCCGTATCAACCGGCAGTTGGATGAGAACATCAAAATGAAACTCTGCGATTTTATTATAGTGAATGATGAACAGCAAATGTTGATTCCGCAGATCCTTGAATTGCATGGAAATCTTTTACGGCAAGCTTAATTGATTCACTTTCATAATTGAAATTAACCGCTAAGGACGCCAAGGACGCAGAGATCGCGCAAAGAAAATTCGAAAATACTTTGCGTTTTCTTTGGGGTTACAATTATGTATTTACCGCAATCCAGTTCTCTGCGTTCTATGGGTTTTAACTACTTTAAATAAGAATTCAACTCAATTTTGCGAGGGCAGATTTTATCCGCTCCATTCCTTTTTCAATATTGGCCATATTGTTGGCAAAAGAAATCCTAATACACCGGTCATCACCAAAAGCAGATCCTGTAACGGTGCTTACATGACCCTTATTCAATAAATACATGCAGAGATCATCGGCATTCTTGATCACTTCTTCCCCATCAGTCTTTCCAAAATAATAATCCACGCAGGGAAAAGCATAAAAGGCGCCATCAGGCTCCGCGAACTCAAAACCTTTGATCTCTTTCATCAGCTCATTCATGCGGGCACGTCTTTTTGAAAATTCTTTGATCATTTCCTTTGTAGCATCCAGGGGCCCGGTAAGCGCAACAATGGCGGCCCTTTGTGTAACGGCATTGGTACCACTCGTAAATTGTCCCTGGAGTTTCTCACAGGCTTTGGCAATTTCAGGACTGGCAGCCAGGTATCCAAGCCTCCAGCCGGTCATGGCAAAACCTTTACTCAGGCCATTGATCACAACAGTCCTTTCTTTCATGCCTTCGATGCGGGCAATGCTTTCATGTGCGCCTGCATAGTTGATGTATTCATAGATCTCGTCGGAGATCACGATTACCTGTGGATTTTTATTGAAAACGGCTGCCAGGCCTTCCAGTTCTTTCCGGGAATAAACTGCACCGCTCGGGTTGCAGGGAGAAGAAAAGATAAAAAGCCGGGTCTTGGGTGTAATGGCAGCTTCCAGTTGGGCAGGTGTGATTTTGTAGCCCTGGTCAAGGGTTGTCTGCATTAGTTTCACTTCTCCCTGGGCCAGTTGCACCAGGGCTGCATAGGTCACCCAGAAGGGTGTGGGAATCAGCACCTCGTCTCCTTTGTCCACAATGGCAAGGATGGCATTGGCCAGGCTTTGCTTGGCGCCGGTTGACACCACTATGTTTTCCGGGCTGTACTCAAGCCCGTTGTCTCTTTTCAGTTTTTCACAGACCGCCTGGCGGAGCTCCAGGTACCCGGAAACGGGTGTATAATGACTCCAGTTTTCATCGATCGCCTTTTTAGCGGCTTCCTTGATATGGGCGGGGGTATCAAAATCAGGTTCTCCCAGGCTGAGGTCAACAATATCAATGCCTTTTGCCCTGAGCTCCCGGCCAAGCCTTGCCATCTTGAGAGTCTCCGGTTCACTAAAACGATCGAGAATGGATGATAACATTATGTGGTTGGTTTGATGGAGATTCAAAAATAGGAGTTTAAAGTCTGAACCTGGATTTGTGGATTTTTGGATCCGGAAGAAAGGAATAACGATCAATTAGCGGCCAGGAAAAATCGGACAGGCCTGGCTTCGATCGTATATGATTTTAAATCTTCAGGTATTAAGATTCCGTCCCTCTTTTCTTTTCGGCTTAGCTTGAAACCCCTTTTGAATTTTACCTTTTGACTTTTGCCTTTTCCAGCCTTTTCTTTAAAATATCTGTAAATCCCCATGAACAGGCCTTTTCAGCCGTTCAAACCGCTTATAATTAAAGGCAGGATATAAGGTGAAAAAACTATCTTTGCCAACTCTTAAAAAACCGTGTATATGCAATTGAAAGGCCTGGTTCGCTTTTTTACCATTTTGCTGATCCTTTATTCGATCTACGAATTATCCTTTACCTGGGTAGTGCGTAACCATGAGAACAATCAGATGGCGAATGCCGAAAGACTGGTAAAAGCTAACTTTCCCGATGCTGACAGTGCCACCAAAGCCAACGTCACCGACTCTATCTACAAAAAACTGCTGAACGACACCGGAGATGAAACCGTGCATTATGGTTTTACAGGCGCCATCAGCTACGACAAAGCCAAACAGAACGAATTGAACCTGGGTCTTGACCTGAAAGGCGGTATCAATGTAAGCCTGGAAGTAGACCTTTCCGGCCTGGTACGTACCATGGCCAACAATTCAAAAGACCCACGCTTTTTGAAAGCTATCGAGAACGCCAATGCCAGGAAGGCAACCAGCGGTTCCGACTTCATCACCCTCTTCATTGAAGAATACAAAAAACAAAATCCTGACGGACGCCTGGCCGCTTTGTTCTCTGCTGCCAACAGCGACAGGATCAAACCGGGTGATTCCGATGCCAAGGTGGAAAGCGAGATCCGCAAATCCGCCAACGAAGCGTTCGACATCACTTATAATAAACTGGTGCAGCGTATCGACCAGTTTGGAGTAGCACAGCCCAATATCAATCCTGACAGCGAACGTGATATCATTACGGTTGAACTGCCGGGTGTGCAGGATATTGAAAGGGTGCGTACCAACCTCCAGTCATCTGCCAACCTGCAGTTCTGGGAAGTGTACCGCGATGATGAACTGATGCCTTACTGGGCTGCCGCCGAACAGGCTTACAGCAATTTTGTCAACGGTACCACTCCTGCAGTTACTCCTGATAGTTCTGCGGCCACTGTTGACAGCGCAGGTAATCCTGTAGCCAAAACTGATTCGGCTGCCAATCCCAATAACAACCAGGTTTCCCTGGCTGCTGCCTTCCCTGAACTGGCCGCATCGGGCTACCGTGAAATCTCTTTGAGAGATTCAGCGGAATTCCGTTCTGTATTACGCAATGTAATCCTGAAAGCTTTCCCGCCGGATGCCAAGGTTCTTTTTGGTATTCCCGCACTGGTAAATAACGTAAGAAGCAAGAATATCCCAATCTACGTGATCAGGACCAAGGGCAGCGACAAAGCCCCCATCGAAGGTGATGTGGTTGTTTCAGCCAGCCAGGTCTTTGACCCGGTTACCAACAAGCCTGTTGTTTCCATGGATATGAACCATGGTGGTTCTCTCAAATGGGAGACCATGACAGAAACCAGCTTCAATGAAAAAAGACCCATCGCTATTGTAGTGGATGATATCGTTTATTCCGCTCCTGTTGCCAATGATGGTAAGATCACCGGGGGACGTACTTCCATCTCCGGTAATTTCTCTTTGGAAGAAGCACAGGACCTTGCCAACATCCTCAAGATCGGACGCCTCTCCGCCCCTGCCCGCATAGTACAGGAGCAGGTAGTGGGACCAACCCTGGGTGAAGACGCTATTGTTGGTGGTATCACTGCCTTTGTAGTGTCCTTTATTGTGATCTTCCTGCTGATGCTTATCTATTATAACACCAGCGGATGGGTAGCCAATATTGCTCTTGTTCTCAACCTGCTTTTCACCATTGGGGTGCTTACAGGCCTGGGCGCCACTCTTACAGCACCGGGTATCGCTGGTCTGGTACTTACCATTGGTATGGCGGTTGACACCAACGTATTGATTTATGAAAGGATTAAGGAAGAACTCACGCGGGGCAAAAGTTATATACAGGCGGTGAATGATGGTTATAAACGTTCACTTCCCCCGGTATTGGACGGACACATCACCACTTTACTTACAGCTATCATTCTTTTCTCATTCGGACTGGGACCTGTAAAAGGTTTCGCTACCACGCAGATCATTGGTCTTTTACTTTCCCTTTTCTGTGGTATCCTCGTGAGCCGCTGGGTAACTGAATGGTTCACCAGCAAAAAGCGTCACCTGCAATATTTCACTCCCGTATCAAGGAAAATTTTCCAGCATGCCAATTTTAAATTTATTGAGAAAAGAAAGATCGCTTATGCCATCTCCTTCGTGGTGATTGCATTGGGTATAGGCGCTTTCTTCAATGGTTTTGACTATGGCGTGGAGTTCAAAGGAGGACGCAGCTACCAGGTTCGTTTTGACCAGACGCCAAACATTGAGCAGATCCGCGAGGACCTTGCACAGACCTTTGGTGAATCACCAATCATTAAAACCATTGGTAATAACCAGCAACTGGATATTACTACGGCTTACCTGATCGACAATCCTTCACCTGACGCGGGTGTGCAGGTACAAAGAAAATTATATGAAGGACTTGCGAAACATTTACCTGCCGGGTTGACCTTCGAAGAATTCAATACCAAAAAATACCAGCTTGGTTCCACTACGGTATTACCAACCATCTCTGATGATTTGGTTGATGGTGCCAAATGGGCAACGATCTGGTCTTTATTATTGATCTCTTTATACATTTTCATCCGCTTCCGCGACTGGAGGTATTCACTGGGTACGCTGGCAGCACTTTTCCATGATGTTATTGTAACCCTTATTGTGTTTTCATTCGCAAGGGAGATTGTTCCCTTCCCACTGGAAATTGACCAGCATTTCATCGCGGCCATCCTCACAGTGATCGGTTTCTCCATGAATGATACAGTGGTAATCTTTGACCGTATCAGGGAATATAGCAGGCAGATGACAGGACAAACCAAAGAGGTGATCATCAACCGTGCCATCAACGATACAATGAGCCGTACGATCATGACCTCACTGACCGTGTTTCTTACCATCCTCATCCTCTTCCTGGTAGGTGGTGAAGTAACAAAAGGATTCGCTTTCGCGATGCTGATCGGTGTACTGGTTGGTATCTATTCTTCCGTATTTGTTGCGGCTCCCGTACTGGTTGACCTGGGTGGTAAAAAAGCATTTAATGATGCTGCTGCCGCTCCGGAGAAAAAACCTGTATCAAAGCCTGAGACAGTTAAACATTAATTTATCAGAATTGAATACAAAGAGCCCTGCAGGAATGCGGGGCTTTTTCATAAGTCAAAAATCAAGTCAAAAGTCAAAAGTCAAAAGTCAAAACCTCGAAGGGCAAAAGCCAATGGCCAATGGCTATCAGCTAAAGGCCTCTCCCCTTTCCCTCCATCAGACTATATTTGCACACAACATTTTACCAATGGATCAATCTACGATCGCTCTTGTTATTTCCATCATTGCCCTGCTGGTATCCATCTTTGTTTATTACAGTTCCAGGCTATGGAAAGATGAAGAAGAAAAAGCACCGGAGACCAATTTCACTACCCGTCCCCTGCAACTGCAGGCTTATGAAAGGCTGGTTATTTTGTGTGAAAGGATCTCACTGCCCAGCCTTATCAGCCGGGTGAGCCAGCCAGGTTTAAGTGCCAGGGAAATGCAGGTCTACCTGATTGAAACCATCAAGCAGGAATTTGAATACAACATCTCACAACAGGTTTACGTAAGCACCATCGCCTGGGATGCCGTCCGCAACCTGCGTGACCAGAATATGCTCATCATTAACCAGATCTCCAATGTAATGCCGCCCGATGCAAAATCCAGCGACCTCAATAAGCAATTACTGGAAGTGGTGATGAGCCAGCAGGAAAAAGCCATGCATTCCATTGTACTGGAAACACTCAACCATGAAGCTAAACAACTCATGAAATAAATTGCAGGCAGGAATTTCTTATGGAGGAAAAAAAAATTTTTACGGATAGCGGCATTGAGATCAGGAAACTGTATTCAGATGCAGTGTCCATGAATGAAATGCCGGGACAATATCCATTCACCCGCGGTGTGCAGGAAGATATGTACCGGGGGCGCCTGTGGACCATGAGGCAGTATGCCGGTTTTTCAACAGCGGCCGAAAGCAATAAACGTTATCATTACCTGCTTTCACAAGGAGTGAGCGGACTCAGTGTGGCCTTTGACCTGCCTACACAGATTGGATATGATAGTGACCACCCGCTATCTGAAGGAGAAGTAGGCAAAGTGGGTGTGGCCATCGATTCGCTGGATGATATTGAAACCTTATTTCACAATATCAAACTGGAATCCGTTTCCACCTCCATGACCATCAATGCAACTTCTTTCATCCTTCTCTCCTTTTATGTGGCCCAGGCTAAAAAGCAGGGGGCTGATCTTTCAAAGATTTCGGGAACCATTCAGAATGATATACTGAAAGAATATGCGGCGAGGGGCACCTATATCTATCCACCCAAACCTTCCATGCGCATCATCACAGATATTTTTGAATGGTGCAGCAGGGAATTACCCAAATGGAATACCATTTCCATTTCCGGTTATCATATCCGTGAAGCCGGGAGCACCGCTGTACAGGAAATCGCATTTACTTTAAGTAACGGTAAGGCCTATGTGCAGGCGGCACTGGAAAAAGGATTAGATATTAATGTATTTGGAAAAAGACTTTCATTCTTTTTCAATTCACACAATCATTTATTTGAAGAAGTAGCCAAGTTCCGTGCGGCACGCCGCATGTGGGCGGCCATCATGAAAGAGCTGGGCGCAACTGATCCCAAGGCCATGATGCTGCGCTTTCATACCCAAACAGGTGGCAGCACCCTTACAGCGCAGCAGCCCTTAAATAATATTTCCCGGGTGACCATCCAGACACTGGCAGCAGTGCTGGGAGGCACGCAATCGCTTCACACCAATGGATATGATGAAGCGCTGAGTCTCCCTACTGAAGAAGCAGCACGCATTGCCCTGCGCACGCAGCAGGTGGTTGCATTTGAAAGTGGAGCGGCAGACACGGTAGATCCGCTGGCCGGTTCTTTTTTTGTTGAGCAACTAACCAGTGAAATGGAAAGCAGGGCCTGGGAGCTGGTACATAAGATTGATGCCATGGGCGGAAGTGTAAATGCCATCGAACAGGGGTTCATCCAGGAAGAGATTGCAAAAAGCGCTTACGATTACCAGCGAAAGGTTGAATCAAAAGAAAAGATTATTGTGGGAATGAACCAGTTCACCGTGAACGAGGAACCGCACATCAATATTTTAAAAGTTGATGACAGCATCCGTGATGAACAGGTAAAACGCCTGCATGTATTGAAGCAAAACCGCAATGCAGGGAAAGCCGCTCAAAGTCTTACCCTGATCCGGGAAAAAGCTGTATTGAATGAAAACCTGATGCCCGCTGTGATTGAAGGAGTGGAAAATCATTGCACCCTTGGAGAAATTGCTGGTGAATTGCGAGAGGTATTTGGAGAATACAAATCATAAAGAAAGCCGGGTAGCGGGCGATATCATTAATCACCAGCCTCCCGGCTAATCTAGGCGTAGTTATTTGATCACTGACCGGATTGCTTTTACCGAGTCCATATGTTTTTTTAATACAGGAAGCGTAGCAGAAGCCCATGACTTCAACTGGGCATCACCACCACCATTAGCCTGCTTTTCAAATTTATCAATCGTTTTCTGGTGATCATCTTCCATCATGCTTACATAATGATTATCGAATGAACGGCCTTTTATTTTTTTCATTTCCTCCATATGTTTCTGCAGGTTCTCAGGCAGGGCGGAAGGCAGGTTCATGCCGCGGCTGGATGCAAAGCTCTTCAGTTCATCGTTGGCTTTGGTATGATCTGCCACCATCATGGCGCCAAAATCTTTAACCCTGGCATGAGCTGCATTCTGCTGGGCAATGTTACCAGATTCCACTTCCATGAGACCACCAATCGCGGCTTCCATGATGAAAGCAGAATCATCTTTTGACAAAGGAATATTGCTCATGGTTTCGGTGCCATTGGCAGCATTCGTTACAGAATCAGGTTTGGGTCCATCAGCTACATTGGAACCATCATTGGATGAATCATTACAGGAAAAGAGGGACATCGCAGCAAGTCCGAATGCAAAAGCACTGAGTTTTTTATTCATAAAATCTTGTTTGAGCTGATACATTAAAAATTTTATGCCAGTGTTTTTGACCATGTTTTTGTGGCTTGTTGCCCACATCCGGTCTCTTTCTGTGCAAGGCCTGCGTAAAAATTCCCTTATTTTGTTTCAACTCGGATTTATGAAAAAGCTATTATTCTTTCTTGTGGCCTGCCTCATCATTCAGGAAGCCAACACACAAACGCCATCCTTTATAAAAGATAGTCTTGATGCCTATATCAGGAGAGGATTGGAAGACTGGAAAATACCAGGGCTTGCCATCGTGATCGTGAAAGATGGTAAAGTGGAGGTAATGAAAGGTTATGGCGTAAAAGATTTAGAGACCCGTGAAGCTGTTGATGAGCATACTTTATTCATGATCGCCAGCAATACCAAGCTGTTTACCGGAACAGCACTGGCCTTACTGGAACACACGAAACTTCTTTCCCTGAATGATAAAATCACTAAATACTTCCCTTCTTTCCGTTTGTATGATACCGTGAGTACCTCGATGGTTACCATCAGGGATATGCTAACCCACAGGATTGGCACTAAAACCTTCCAGGGAGACTTCACCTTCTGGAACACAAAGCTCACCCGGAGGGAAATCATGGAAAAGATGCGCCTTCTCAGGCCCAGCCAGGTTTTCCGCCAGGATTATGGCTACTGCAATAGTTGCTTTTTAACAGCTGGGGAAGTGATACCCAGGGTTACCGGTAAACAATGGGAGGAATTTGTGGCTGACAGTATTACCAAACCGCTTGGTATGAACCAGACTATGATGCTCTCCACGGGAATCAACCAAAAAGGAAATGCAGCCAAACCCTACACCACTTCCTATACCAATACACTGCAACGGGTTCCTTTTGATAACTGGAACAACCTGGCACCTTCCGCCAGCATGATCAGTAATGTAAGTGATCTTTCCAAATGGCTGCTGATGCAGCTCGACAGTGGCAGGCTGGAAGGAAAACAAATTCTTCCCTGGCAGGTATTGCAAAAAACAAGGGACGTGAATATTATCATCACCAGCCGTAAATCAGCCATTTATCCCATGCATTTCAGGGGTTACGGGTTGGGGTTATCCGCTGCGGATTATAATGGCAGGCAGGTGTACTGGCATACCGGTGGAGCGGCAGGAATGGTAAGTAATGTTTGTTTTATTCCTGAAGAAAAACTTGGTATTGCCATTCTCACTAATAATGATAACCAGGGTTTTTTCGAATACCTGCGCTACCAGGTAATGGATGCCTACCTCGGAATGCCTTACACCAACAGGAGCCAGGGGCAACTCAAAGCTTTCAGAGATGAAATGAAAAACCAGGTAAGCCAGATCGATTCATGGAAGGCCAGGATCAAAAATAACCAGCCTGAATTGCCTGTTAACCGCTATGCGGGTGTTTACACCAATCCTTTGTATGGTGATATCACCATCAGCCAGGTTGGGAAACAACTGAATATCAAATTTGGAATCAAGCCGGACCTGGAAGCAAAACTGGATTATCTTGATAATGGTGAATGGCTGATGCAATATTCCAATATCGAGTATGGGGTTTTCGTGGTAAAGTTTGAAATCAGTGAAGGCAAGGTACAGTCCCTTACAACGAGGCAGAATGAATTCGTGGAATATGATCCTTATACTTTTACCAGGAGGTAATTTATAAGATTCTTTTTTATAATCACGAATTTGTTTTTTTACTGCAGCTAACACAGAAAAATGAACAGGATTTCAATAATTTATTTTCTTTTACCGCAGAGAAAAGGAGAAAAAGAGAACACGCAGAGTTATGAAATGAACAACTACTAAAAAAAATTTTACCGCCAAGAAAAGAAGAAAAAGAAGGGTTCACCAAGTGTATTTATGTACTGTAACCACTACTTACCGCTGCGTCAGCTGAAGCTACAGCGAAAGCTGGTCTTCCCGCCTTCCCGGCAATTTTTTTTCCATAGATAAGACAATTCCCTTCGAAGCCGCAAAAGCATTCACATGATCCACAAAAGAAAAATCATGGATACAATCCCTGATCTTTTTGATATCATCACCAAAGATCCTGTCCTCTTCCGCAAAACTCACCAACTCACGCACATAGTCATGCGCAGCTTCCAGAACAGCGCTGCTTTTTAATGGTCTTCTAAATTCGATAGCCTGGCAGGCACTCATCAATTCAATCGCAAGAATATATTCCAGGTTCAACAGCACCTGCACCAGTTTTCTCCCGCTGATACTTCCCATGCTCACATGATCTTCCTGTCCCAGGGATGTTGGAATACTATCTGCACTGGCAGGGAAACAAAGGGTTTTATTTTCAGTGACCAATGCTGCGGTTGTGTATTGGGGAATCATAAAACCACTGTTGAGTCCCACATCCTTCATCAGCAGCAGGGGCAGCCCCCATTTTCCTTCCAGCAATAAATAACAGCGCCGGTCTGATATATTCCCGATTTCAGCAGCGGCAAAGCAGGCATAATCCAATGGAAGCGCCAGTGGTTGCCCGTGAAAATTTCCCCCGCTGATGGTATCATCCGGTCCCAATACAACCGGGTTATCCGTAACGGAATTGAGCTCTGTTTCGGTAAGTTCTTTCAAATGCTGCCAGGCATTGCGCGAAGCACCATGCACCTGGGGCATACAACGCAATGAATAAGGATCCTGCACCCTTCCGCAATCCACATGGCTTTGCATGATCTCTGAATCCTGCAACAGTTTACGCAGTCTTTCTGCCACTATTTGATTGCCTTCAAATGGCCTGAGCTGGTGGAGTCTTTCATCAAAGGGCGACTTGGTGCCGGTGAGTGCTTCAAGGCTCATGGCACCAATGATATCGGCAGCTTCCAAACAGTATTGAAATCGGCGGACAGCTTCCACTGCGTATGACAAAATGAACTGTGTACCATTGATGAGGGCAAGTCCTTCCTTGGGTCCAAGCTGGATTGGTTTGAGCCCGTATTGACTTAACACTTCCTGGGTCTTATACCGGGTTCCCTTATGAAACACTTCACCCAGGCCAATTAATGGAAGAAATAAATGCGCCAGGGGAGCCAGGTCACCCGATGCGCCTACACTACCTTTTTCAGGAACCACAGGTATCACTTCATGTTCGATATGCCATAAAATTCTTTCCACTGTGCTTATTTGAACTCCGGAAAAACCCTGCGCCAGTGATTGCACCTTGGTGATCATCATCAGCTTTGCGACATGCAAAGGAACAGGATCACCAACGCCAACACTATGACTCTGGAGAATCTTGTATTGGAGTGTTGCCGTGTCTTCTTCATTGATGCGTGTATTGGCAAGTATACCAAAGCCGGTTGTTACACCATAC
>JAEYUA010000196.1 GCA_023433755.1 Bacteroidota bacterium
GGCTATTGGCTATTGGCTATTGGCTATTGGCTATTGGCTATTGGCTATTGGCCACTGGCTATTGGCTATTGGCCACTGGCTATTGGCTATTGGCTATTGGCCATTAGCCATTGGCTTTCCTATTTCAAAATCCTTTTAATCTTATTTGCGTTTACCATCAAATCCTCCAGGTATTCATAGTTTTCCTTCTCCAGGCTTGCTTTGAATTTTCTCAACTGGCTGATATGTTCATTAAGCACATCCAGCACATTCTCCCTGTTTTGCATAAAGATGGAAGCCCAGGTGACCGGGTTGCTTTTGGCCAGCCTTACAGTGGACTCAAATCCACCGCTGGCCAGTTCAAAAATCGTATGCTCTTCTTTTTCTTTTTCAAGCACTGTATTGGCAAGAGCAAAGGAGGTGATGTGAGAGATATGGCTTACATAAGCCACGTGCACATCATGATCGGCTGCATTCATATACATGATATGCATGCCAAGCTTTTGATAAATGGCTTCCACCATCGCCACCGCGGCAGCATCGGAATCTTCACGGTTACAGATCACCGTTGCCTTTTCAGCAAAAGCGCCGTGAACTGCAGCGGCTGGTCCGCTAAACTCTGTTCCCCACATGGGATGGGTGGCTACAAAATTTTTTCTTTTGGGATGATCCTTAACTACTTCAAGTATATTTTCTTTGGTTGAACCCACATCCATCACCACCTGCTGATCTACCTGGTGCAGCACAAGAGGTAAAAGAGACGCAAGCGCATGTACAGGTACAGCCATTATTACCAGGTCTGATTGTTTCACCGCTTCTTCGAGTGAAGCCATTTCATCTGCCAGACCTTTTTGCAGGGCTTCTGCAGCATGTAATGGGTTTTCATCCACACCGGTAATATGACTGGCAATTTGCCGGTCTTTCAAAGCAAGTGCAAAGGAACCGCCTATTAATCCCATTCCCACTACAGCTACTCTCATAAATTAGTTAATTGGGTTGATGAAAAAATTCCTGATCCGTTGATTCGGCTAATCGCCTCGTCAAATCTTTCTTCAGTGCTGCACAAACTGATCCTGATGTATTCCTTACCGGTATCACCAAAAATACCACCGGGTGTAAGGAAAACTGCCGCATGGGTAAGCACCAGGTCACTCAGTTCATAAGCATCTTTAAAGTGAGCCGGTATCCTCGCCCAGGTAAAAAGACCTGCCTGGTCCTCACTTACATTACATCCAAGGACATCCTGAACTAAGAAGAGCGCCTTTTTCTTTCTTTTGCTGTAAACAGCATTTAGTGAATCATACCAATCCTTGCCAAGTGAAAGCGCTTTCGCTGCTGCAAGCTGCAAAGGCAGGAACATCCCGCTATCCATATTGCTGCGGAATCTCATCACCGCATTGATCCTATCAGCGTGACCACATAACATTCCAACTCTCCATCCTGCCATATTATGAGATTTGCTCAGCGAATTCAGCTCAACTGCTACTTCCTTACCTCCCTCAACAGATAAAATACTGATCGGCTTCGATGTGAGAATAAAGCTGTAGGGATTATCAGATACCAGCAGGATATCATGCTTACCTGCAAAGTCAATGAGCATTTTGAAAATTTCTTCTGTTGCCTGCGCACCGGTTGGCATGTGCGGGTAATTGATGAACATCAGTTTAACCTTGCTGAGGTTATGCTGCATGATCTTTTCCAATGAAGGACTGCCTGTATCATCTAATGTATAACTGATGCAGGTACCCCCTGCCAGTTGTACAGCCGAACGGTAAGTGGGATAACCCGGGTCAGGTACAAGCACCTCATCGCCTTCGTTCAGCCAGGTCATGCAGATATGCATGATGCCTTCCTTGGAACCGATAAGCGGAAGGATCTCGGAAGCAGGATCAAGAGAAACATCATACCAATTGCGATACCACTTGCTGATGGATTGTCTCAGCTCCTCAATACCCCTGTATCCCTGGTAAGCATGCACATTTGTATTTGCTGATGCTTCCTGCAGGGTTTTAATTACCGCCGGATGGGGAGGCAGGTCCGGGCTGCCAATACCCAGGTTGATCACGGCAGCGCCGTTGCGGTTCATCGCATCAATCTCCCTGAGCTTTTGGGAGAAATAATATTCACCTACCTGGTTGAGTCTTTCTGCCAGTTTCATTTGATGGTCCTCCCTTTCCGGTAAATGCCCAGCACTGTAAGTGCCTGTGTAACCGGTTTAATATTTTCGAGTACGCGTTGCAGTTGCTGGGGTTCATCAAACTCCATATCAGCATGAAAACTGTATTCCCATTCCGCACCCGGAATAGGTAGGCTTTGAAGTTTGGACAGGTTGATAGCTCCCTCTGCGATTTTCGTCAGCACCCTGGCAAGGCTGCCGCGTGAATGATCTGTATGAAAATTGATGGATGCTTTATTGGAGGCTTCGGGATGATCTTTTACGTTACCCGGCCTGAGGTATAAAAAGCGGGTATAATTGTTTTTATTACTCTGGATGTTCTTGCCAAGCACCTGTAATGAATAAAGTTCCGCGGCCCGGTTGCTGGCGATCACGGCCACATGCCGGTTTTGATGGCGGTGGATTTGTTTAGCACTCAGCGCGGTATCTTCTGTCTCAACCAGTTTCCATCCTGGGTTTTTTTCAAGATAGTCCATGCATTGCAGCAGGGCCATGGGATGGGAATGCACTTCAGTAATGGCTTCCAGGTTTACACCAGGATTGGCCATCAATTGCTGGTTGATCTGCAGGTAGATCTCACCGGCAATGGTCAACCCTGATTTCTGTAGTAAAGCATAGTTGGGCAGGATGCTGCCTGCGATGGAATTTTCTATCGCCATCAGTCCGCCCTCGCTCTTTCCCTGGTCTGCAGCTAACCTGACCACTTCCCGGAATGTATCACAGGGAATAATGCTGACGGGTTCGTTAAAAAACTCAATGGCTGCCACTTCATGGAAACTGCCTTCGTAACCCTGTATGTAAATTCTTTTGCCCATAGTCAAAAAAAATCCCGGCATTTAGCCGGGAGTCTTATGTTGATTCAATGATTTCTTACGCGTTCAACAAAAGCATTCCCGGCTTCTTTTGATAGAAGTAAAAATAAAACCAACGGTATGCTTTTGATAATGCCATCATAACAAATATAAAATGTGGATCTTGAAATCCAATAAAAATTTTACGGGCGGTGATCAGTTCCTTCTTACAGAATCTGCTTCATTCATCCTGATGCGGCGTCCTTTGTACTTTTTACCGTCAATGGCCTGCATCATTTTACCCGCGGAAGATTTATCAATCTCGATCCAACTGTTCATCTCTTTCATATCAATGCGGCCCAGCACATCCTTGCCCAGGTCACTCATATCAAGAATGAATTGCAGGAAGCTGGCTTTGTAAAAACCGTCCTTGGTTCCCAGGTTCACAAACAAGCGGGTGAAATTGCCACCTCCGCCGCCAAATTCACGACCCCTGGTGTCCCTTCTCCTGTCACCACTTCTTTCGGACCGGCTATCTGACCTGCGGTCGTCCTGCCTGCGGTCTCTTTCACGGGTATTAAGGTCTTCAGCGTTCTCATAGTATTTGAGAAAGCGGTCAAATTCCAGTGCCGCCACTCTTTTCAGCACTTCTTCCTTGGTAACATCCGCGAATTTTTCCTGGAGCATAGGCATATAGGTCTCGTAATCGCCATGGCTGATATCGGCCTGCAACAGTTTATCCATAAAATAATAGAACTGCTTGCGGCACACATCCTTCCCGGAAGGAATCTCCAGCTTATGAAAAGGCACCTGCACCATTCTTTCGATCTGGCGGATACGACCTGTTTCCCTGCTATGCACAATAGACATACACACGCCGGTCTTGCCCGCACGGCCGGTTCTTCCCGAACGGTGGGTGTACACTTCCACATCATCAGGCAGTTCATAGTTGATCACATGTGTGATGCCCACTACATCAATGCCCCTTGCAGCAACATCGGTTGCAATGAGTAGCTGTAAAGTCTTTTCCCTGAATTCATCCATTACCTTGTTACGCTGCTGCTGGGTAAGATCACCATGAAGGGCATCAATATCATAACCTTCACGTGTGAGCTTTTCAGCAATATCCTGGGCATCGGCCTTGGTGCGGGTGAAGATGATACCGTACATGCCGGGATTAAAATCTATCAGCCTCTTGAGGGTTTCATAACGGTGCTGGGCAGACGTAATTACGAACTGGTGGTCGATGTTCTTGTTGGCGGTATTCATTTTACCTACCGTGATCTCCACCGGTTCCTTCATGTATTTTTTGCTCACCTTGCGGATCTCAGGCGGCATGGTAGCGCTAAACAGCCAGGTGCTGTCGCGCTGCGGTGTATTCTGCAAAATGAATTCAATATCTTCCTGGAAGCCCATGTTGAGCATTTCATCGGCCTCATCCAACACCACGTATTTGATCTCTTCCAGGTTGATGGCCTTTCTTTCGATCAGATCGATCAGCCGGCCGGGTGTGGCCACTACCACGTGAACGCCACGGCGGATGTCGCGGATCTGCATGGAAATGGAAGAACCCCCGTAAACCGCCACGATCTGGAGGCTGCTCATGTGTTTTTTAAACAGCTCCATTTCATTTACAATCTGGAGGCATAATTCCCTGGTGGGACATATAATCAGGGCCTGGGGGAATTTCTTCCCGGTCTCGATCAATTGCAACAAAGGCAGCCCGAAAGCCGCGGTTTTGCCTGTGCCGGTTTGTGCCAGGCCTATCAGGTCTTTGGTTCCGGAAAGCAGCACCGGAATCGCTTTTTCCTGGATGGGAGTAGCGGTGGTAAATCCAAGGTCAGTAACGGCCCTTACCAGTTTCTCCTGTAATCCAAGCTCTTCAAAATTTGCCATGTAAAAATTTGTGCAAAGATAAACATAGGATGGTTGAGCAGATTTGGAGAATTTGCCGGAAACTGATTTTTAAGATTTTCGATTCTATT
>JAEYUA010000208.1 GCA_023433755.1 Bacteroidota bacterium
GTGCGAATCAATTCAAGTCCCTGGGTGGCGGCGCTGATATTCTGGCGCTGCACCGCATCATCCATCTTCAGCAATAACTGTCCTTTCTTCACCTGCTGTCCCTCGGTCACATACACAGCTTTGACCAGTCCTGGCCCCAGGCGGGGTGAAACGTAAGATGATTTTTCCGCCTCGATCTTACCCTGCAGGCTGATATAATGCGCAAAATTTTGAGGGTTGAGCGGGGTAACACTCACCAGTTTCGCGTTTGCTTTCTGTGCGGCCGTATCCAGTAACTGGATTTCGCTTTCCAGTTTTTTTACTTTATCGTTGATGGATGCCTGTTCTTTTTTGAGTTTCTCGAGTTCTATTTTTTTATCGTTGAGACTTCCTTTCTCATCCTTGCTGGCATTGCCGCAGGATGTTGCTATCAATCCAGCCAGTACGATTCCTATAAATTGTTTTCTCATAAATCTGTTTTGTAGAATTTTTATTGAAGTTTACCAAGTGCCTGCTGGTAACTGATGCGGGCGATGGTAGCATTATATAGAGCATTGAAATAATTAGCCTGCGCGGTCTGGTATTCGGAATCAGCCAGCAATACTTCCTGGCTGCTGCCTACGCCATTTTCAAATTTGATCCTCGTGGTGTTGAATACTTTTTCTGCCAGTTCCAGGTTCCTTTCCTGCGCATCCAGGTTGAGCAGGGCATTGGTCAGGCTTTGTTTGGTGACCACCTGCTGAAAATCGATCGCCTGTTTTACATTCTCAATGGTGTTATTCAATTTCTGCAGCGTCAGTTGTGATTGCACCACCCTGTACCTGCGCTGGAAACCACTGAAGATGGGCAGGTTCACGTTCAATCCCACAAAAGCACTCCTGTACCAGAAGGTGCTCTCATCGGTGAAAAATTTCTGTCCCATTCCATTTACGGAGTAATTACCTGAGAGGGCAACAGTAGGCAGGTATCCCAGTTTATTTCTTTTGATATCGAGCTGCTGCAGTTTCTGCAACTGGTTCAGGGTGCGGATTTCAGCCCTGTTCTCGTACTCAAAACTTTCATCAAGGATGCCTTCCTTCAGACTGGCTGTTGTCAATTCTTCTTTCAGAACAATGGTATCCTTTTGCGAAACACCTATGGCGAATTTCAAAGCAGCGTAAGACATGTCCACCGCATTTTGCACAACGCTTTGGGTAGTCTTGAGGTTATTGAGCTGCACCTGTACCTTGTCTACATCCAGTCTTTCGGCAAATCCATTTTTAAAGATCTCGTTCAGGTCAGCAGCGAATTTTTCCAGCCTGCTCACACTTGCGTTGAGGAAGAACAGTTGTTTTTCGGCGATCAGTATGGCATAATATCTTTTATAAGCAGAATCCTTGATCGTTTCTTTGGTTTGTTCAATGAGCGCTGAATTATAATCCAAAGATGTTTGCCTGGCCTGCAGTCCAACAAATACATCAGGCTGAAATAAAAGTTGTGTTAGGGTAGCGCCGGCTGCGAAATTCCAGGGTTGCTGGAAACTGAAAGCCAGCAGCGATGGCGGCGGAGGCTGCACCGTACCGGGAACAAGACCCTCGCGCTTCAGTACATCATAAATGCCCTGTTCGGATTGTGGAAAAAGAATGGTAGGCAGTTTGAGGTAATGGTTGGCCTGCATATTCCCGCTGATCTGCGGAAGTGCCTGGCCTACAATCTCCTTATTCTTTGCTTCCTGTAACTGGTAATCGAGTTGGGCGTTCTTCAGTTCTACCACATTTTTATAGGCAAGGTCTACCGCCTCCTTTACCGTAAGCTCATATTTCTGCTGCGCCTGTACCACCATGGCAAGCATCATCAAACAGAAACTCCCTATCAGTTTTGATTTCATCTCTTTATTTTTTGGTTCGTTGGTTTTTATATTTCGTGATCAGTTTTTGTCCTTTTGGCGTGGCCAGTCCCCAAAGAAAATGTTCCAGCATCTGTTGTTCTATATATACCAGGTTGGTTTTGTTAGAAGGAAAAACATCCGCATCAAATGAAAGCATGATGCTGTACAGGCGGTAGCGCGTCAGGATGTCCACATCAACATCAGGCCTGTATAATTCCTCTTTAATGCCGTTTTCTATATTCTGCCTGATGATTCCATATAGAAAATGATTACGGTAATCCTGGAATTTTTTGAATGCAGAAGGATGATATTTCTGCATGTCAAACAATATGGAGGGATTCATATGCGTAATCATGCCTTGTAACATGTCAAAGGACAGGAATACTTCATGGATGGCATTCTCTCCTTTAGCCTGGCAGATGCTGCACTCTTCTTTATTATGATCCATTACCCCCGTGAACACCGCGTTCACCAGCTCGTCCTTATCAGCATAGTACTGGTAAAGGGTTTTCTTGGACATGCCCAGTTGCGCGGCAATATCGTCCATGGACACAGACCTGATCCCATAGCGGTTAAACAACTCATGGGCCTTCACTAATATGCGCTCTTTTGCTTCCATAACAGGGGAGCAAAACTATGGAAACTTTTTTCGTGACCAAAGTTTCCAGTGATTATTTTTATCATATCCCCGAATTTGGGGATGAGTGGCATGAGGTTACCTTTGTTTAAATTAGACGCATGGCTGAAGAGAATGACAAGAAAGGATCCGGTTATAAAAGTTTACTACGTTATTTCGTTCAGGGCATACTGGTGCTGGCTCCCATTCTTATTACAGGTTGGTTGCTGTATGAACTTTTTGAGCGGGTGGATGGCATTTTAAGGCCTTATGTCAACATCCCGGGCCTGGGCTTCATCCTCATCATCCTTTTTGTTTTATTTGTTGGATGGCTGAGTTCCACCATCCTGATGACCAGTGCTTTAAACCTGTTTGACCACTGGCTGGAACGTACGCCCGGTGTAAAATTCATCTATTCCTCCACCAAGGATTTTTTCAGGGCTTTCGCGGGTGATAAGAAGAAATTTGATAAAGCTGTTCTCATCAATGTTTTTTCTGAAGATGTATGGATCATTGGCTTTCTCACCGATGCTGAAATGGAAAAATTTGAGATGGGCGCCGAACATGTTTCTGTTTATGTGCCCCAGGCATACAATTTTGCCGGTCAGCTTTACATCCTTCCCCGTTCTAAAGTGAAAAAGATCAGTCACCTTACCTCCGGCGATGCCATGAAGTATGCTGTTACCGGTGGTGTGGTACATGTACATGATGACAACAAACCACACTGAGAATAATACCAGGTTTTCCTGTTGATTTTCCCCGGGTCATTGCCTGCTTAAGAAGCAATTTGCTGTCTGAATATAAAATATGAGAACAGCGTGTTGCCTGTTGATGCTTTTAATCTCACAACTTGTTTATGCTTGGGGATTTTTTGGACACCGCAAGATCAATTACCAGGCGGTATTTCTACTCCCGCCTGAAATGATGGTATTGTATAAAATACATTCAGGATTTTTGGGAGAACATGCCATAGATCCCGATAAAAGAAGATACCTGGTGGCGGAGGAAGGACCCAGGCATTACCTGGACCTTGATAAATATGGTGTATATCCATTCGATTCGCTTCCGCGCAAATGGGAAGATGCAGTGGCGAAGTTTACAGTAGATAGTTTACAGAAGCATGGTATTGTGCCCTGGTGGATCCAGGTGATGCACCGCAGGCTCATTCATGCCTTCAGGGAAAAAGACCAGGTGCGCATACTGAAACTATCAGCCGAGATCGGGCATTATATTGCTGATGCGCATGTGCCGCTTCACGCCAGCAGTAATCACAACGGTCAATACACGGGTCAGAAGGGGATCCATGGATTCTGGGAAAGCCGGATACCCGAACTGCTGGCGGAAGAAGAATGGGATTTTTTTATTGGCAAGGCCGATTACCTGCACGATCCGTTGGGCTTTACCTGGAAGCGGGTATTGGAAAGCGCACTGGCGGCAGATACTGTGCTCAGGTTTGAAAAAGAGCTTACTGCCTCATTCCCTTCAGACCGCAAATATGCTTTCGAAGAAAGGAATGGTAAGATCATCCGGCAATACAGTTCTGCGTTCTGCCGGGCTTATGATCAAAGCATGGAGGGAATGGTGGAAAGAAGGATGCGGCAGTCTATTTATGCTGTGGCCAGTTTCTGGTACACCGCCTGGGTGGATGCGGGACAACCTGACCTGGGTAAGCTGGTGAACAAAGATTTTACGGAATCCGAAATCAAGGAATTTGAAACACTCAACCTGGCATGGAGAAACAGGGAGATGATTGGGAGAAAGGAGGAGGAGTAGCCTGCCCTGACAGGGTAAGAGTTCAAAGTTCAAATTTGAAAGTTCAAAGTCGGTGTATCAGAGAATGGAGTGGTTGTGTTAGTCTGAAGTCTGTAGTCGGTAGTCAGTAGTCAGTAGTTTTTGCCAGCCCTCCGCTTGCAGTTGAAGTATTATAGCCCGTATGACCTTACTCTGCGTAACCTCCTTTTTCTTCGCCAGCCGTAGCTTTAGCGAAGGCTGGTCCCTTTGCCAGCCATAGCTTTAGCGCAGGCTGGTTTTCTCTGCGGTGAAAAAAAGAAAGGCATAGCCGGGAAGTCAGTAGTTAATTATAGAATTAATTGCATTGAAAATCCTTTGCGCTTTTGCGTTTTT
Organism: Bacteroidota bacterium; assembly: GCA_023433755.1. Classification (GTDB taxonomy): domain Bacteria; phylum Bacteroidota; class Bacteroidia; order Chitinophagales; family Chitinophagaceae; genus Flavisolibacter. Next base: position 4,587 of record JAEYUA010000208.1, read on the forward strand.
GCGTGAAATGCCTCTAGCCATTGGCTTTCCTTACTTTTGTGATCCATGAACACTGTACACAATTTCGGCGCGGGCCCCTCTATTCTCCCCCGTGAAGTATTTGAAGAAGCCAGCCGCGCCATACTCGATTACAACAATTCAGGTTTGTCGATCCTGGAGATTGGTCACCGCACCAAAACCTTCCAGTCCGTGGTAGACGAAGCCATGTTGCTCCTGCGCGAACTCATGCAACTGGATGCAGACCATGAGATCCTCTTTCTTCACGGTGGCGCCTCAACGCAGTTTTTCCAGGTGCCCATGAACCTGCTCGATGATAAAGCAACCGCCGCCTATACCGAAACAGGCATCTGGGCAGCCAAAGCCATCAAAGAAGCCAGGCTTTATGGAAGTGTTGATGTGGTATGCAGTTCAAAAGAGGCCAACTATACCTTCCTTCCCAAATCTTTTGATGTTGACAAGAATGCAGCCTACCTCCATTTTACCAGTAACAATACCGTTTATGGTACGCAGTGGCAGGACTTTTCATTGTTTTATGATAAGGAAGTGCCGCTGGTAGCTGATATGAGCAGTGATATCCTCAGTCGCCAGGTGGACTTCAACCGCTTTGACCTGATCTATGCCGGCGCCCAGAAGAATATTGGCGCTGCCGGTGTTAACATCGTGATCGTTAATAAAAAATGCCTGGGCAAGATCAGCCGTACGTTGCCCACTATGATGGACTACCGGAATCATATCGAAGCCGGGTCTTTATTGAATACACCACCTGTTTTTTCCATTTATGTATGTATGCTTACGCTGCGCTGGCTGAAAAATAATGGCGGTGTGGCAGCAGCGGAGAAAAGGAACCTGGCCAAGTCGAAATTGTTTTATGATACGCTCGACAGTTGTACCGTTTTCAAAGGCACGGTTGCCAAAGAAGACCGCAGTCATATGAATGCTGTTTTCACCATTGCCGATGCAGCACTCGAAAAAGAATTTATCTCGCTTTGTGAGCAAAACGGTATGATCGGGATCAAAGGACACCGTACCACAGGAGGTTTCAGGATCTCCATGTATAATGCGCTCAGCATTGATAGTGTGAGTGCCATAACGGATCTGATGAAAAATTTCAACCAGAAAAAAGGATGAGAACCGCCTGTAAGCCATTGGCCATTGGCTCTTAGCCAATAGCTTTGCACACATGGCAACTATCAAACCTTTCAGGGCACTCAGACCTCACAATGAATACGCAGCACAGGTAGCATCAAGACCTTACGATGTTTTGAATTCTGAAGAAGCACGCGCAGCAGTGCAGGGCAACCTGCTTTCTTTCCTGCATGTAACCAAGTCAGAAGTGGACCTTGATCCATCTGTTGATATTCACAGTGAAGAGGTGTACAGCAAGGCGCATGAGAACCTGCAGGCCTTCATCGACCGAAAGATCCTTTTTCAGGAAGAAAAACCCTGCTATTATATTTATGAACTGGCATGGAAAGGCCGTAGCCAGACCGGCCTGGTATGTGTTTCTTCCGTTGATGATTATTTTAATGACATCATCAAAAAACATGAGTTCACCCGTCCTGAAAAAGAAAAGGACCGCATCGATCATATGCTGGCCATCAAAGCACAGACAGGAAATGTATTCCTGGCCTGTAAGGAACTGAAAGAGCTGGATGATGTGTTCAACTCCTGGAAGAAACAATACCCGGCTGTTTACAATTTCACGGCAGATGATGGCGTCACGCATGCCATCTGGATCGTGGATGGAGCTGCCACCATTGACACCATCACCTACCTGTTCAAAGAAAAAATTCCTTTTACCTACATAGCCGACGGCCATCACCGAGCCGCATCCGCCGCCAAAGTGAGCCAGGAATTTAAAGACAGTGAGGATGCCCGTTATTTTCTCACGACCATTTTCCCTGCTAATGAACTGGCCATTATGGATTACAACCGCGTAGCGAAAGATTTGAATGGCCTGGATCATGCAACATTCTTACAAAAACTATCGTCTGATTTCGAGATCAGCAAAGCTGACAGCGCCGTACGGCCCGATCAACTGCATCAATTCGGTATGTACCTCGATGGACAGTGGTACCGTTTGATTTCCAAAGAAGGCAGTTACCGGAATGACCCGATTGGCATCCTGGATGTGACCATCTTACAGGAAAATATATTGGATAAAGTTCTGAACATCAAAGACCCGCGTACTGATAACCGTGTCGATTTTGTTGGCGGCATCCGCGGCCTCGGGGAACTTGAAAAAAGAGTGAACAGCGGGGAGGTGAAAGTGGCATTCAGTTTGCATCCTGTGAGCATCCAGCAGTTGTTTGATATTGCAGACAGTGGAAATGTAATGCCACCAAAGAGCACGTGGTTTGAACCGAAGCTGAGGGATGGGCTTTTGACGCACATGCTTTGAATAGTTGAAAGTTCAAAGTTCAAAGTCGGTGGCTGAGAGAACAATGAGGCTGTATTAGTCTGAAGTCAGTAGTCAGTAGTCGGTAGTCAGTAGTCGGTAGATAATCTCTGAGATTGTTGAATTTTGACTTTTGAATTTTGACTTTTGAATTCAGGCTACTGACTACCGACTTTAGACTACTGACTGACTTCTTAACATTTCCTAACCAATTACCTTAATACTTTTACCATATATGAAACGGATCTTTTCTTTATTCCTGGGACTTTCTCTTTTTACTTCCGTTAATGCGCAGGAATCACCCCTGGAAACCGCCCGCGGTTTTATGAATTCAGGTGACTGGGACAATGCCATTCTTGTTTTGAACAGTGCGATCAGGCAAAATCCTGATAACCTGGAATTGCATAAATACCTGGTGCTATCCTATACCTATAAAAGAGATTTTGCTAAAGCTTTGGAAGTGGTGAAGCCCGTACTGGACCGTGATGACCTGGATGTGCAGATGTACCAGGCTGCCGGAAATGTGTACAGGGCGCTGGCACTTTCCAAGGACGGAGAAAAGATGTATAAAAAAGCTTTGAAGAAATTCCCGAACAGTGGTCCGCTGTACAGCGAGTACGGAGACCTGCTCTGGGACAAACAGGATTATGAAGCCATCGAGCTTTGGGAAAAAGGAATTGAGGTGGACCCTTCCTATGCAGGTAACTATTATAATGCAGCGGTGTATTATTATTTCACAAAAGACAAGGTATGGCCCCTGATCTATGGTGAGATCTTCGTGAACATGGAAAATCTTACCGAACGTTCAACAGAGATCAAAAGAATTTTACTGAGCACGTACAAGGAAAAACTGTTCAGTGACCTGGCAGATAAGAATGATAAAAAACAAAACGAGTTCTCAAAAGCTGTCCTCAACACTTACGACAAACAGATCTCTCTTGTTACCAGGGGCATCAGCATTGAGACGCTCAACATGATCAGGACACGTTTTATTCTTGACTGGTATGCGAATTATGCCGGCAAATTTCCTTTCCGTTTATTTGATTACCACCAGCAGCTCATAAAGGATGGCATGTTTGAAGCTTATAACCAGTGGTTATTCGGACCAGTTGAAAATCTTTCAGCTTTCGACCAGTGGACCCGTTCCAATGCGGAGACCTATACAAAATTTACCAACTTCCAGAAAGGCAGGATCTTCAAAATGCCTGCAGGGCAGTATTATAAAGGGAAGTAGTGATGTGATCATTCGTGAGGCGTGA
>JAEYUA010000218.1 GCA_023433755.1 Bacteroidota bacterium
CCAATAAAACGCCTGCATCATTACATCGTTTTGCGCATGCGCAGACTGGCAGCATACTGTAAAGCAAATTGCAGTAAATAAAATGTTTCTCAGATTCATATTTGTGGTTTTAGAATGCTTCACATAAGCAATCAATCTTTCAAAATAAGTTTGATCACATATTTATACGCGGATTTAAAGAGGGGACGTTTTTAGTTGTATGTGTTTTAGAGGGATAGATTTCCCGGAGCGTGATCCAGGCAGGGATAGTGTATCAAATACACGACATGTAAGTTCTGGTTATTTAGCTGGACAAACAACCGTAGTAATACGGTACTTTAGGGGATAATCGAACTGGGCGTTAAAGCCATGTTTTGAATAGGCTAATGGTATGAATTTGGGATTTTGGAAAATACTTAGGTCAGTTGTTGGTGTGGGAGGTTGGGAGCGTAGTGTGGTTTAGAGAAGAACACCAACAACGGCAGTTTAAAACATATAAACCTAAAACAATGAAATATTGTGTACTGTTTTTTATTGGTTTATTAGTGTTCAATAAAGCAAAATGCCAGTCTTATTCTGCAGATTCTATATCGTGTACCAAATTTCTCGATGCGCTTTCTTTTTTCTGGAAGAATGATTCGAACGCAACAAATGGGGCTAGGCTTTTTAGTTTTGAAAAATTGCTTAGTTGTAGAATTGATTCGATAGATGTTAATGAGTTGAAAGAAAAGCTTGGCCCTCCTGATAAAGTAAAGAAGTCTGAGGAAGCTGTCGAGTATATTTATTATACTTATAAAGGTCGTAACATACTTACTTATATCAGCTTTGTTTTTAGAAAGGAAACACTTTTGCTTTACAGAATTTATGATGTGGATGTAGATTTTATAATCTCAAATTGTTTGAAAAATGATTTTCTAATTGATATATCATAAATCAGTGCTGCTTTGCTTACCAGATTAGATTTCAATTAAGATTAATCCTTGATGTTTAAAGCATTATCAGGCATCGTACCAGATCCTTCGCCGGTGAAGTTATCGTATGCGGTGTGTTTGCCCGACTCAGGATCCCCAAAGAACAACGCGGCTGCTGATCCTTCGGAGCTGGTGATGTAGTTGAGAGAACAATGCCTCTAAGTCCGCTCCTCAGGATGACAAAGTGGTTAACTTAATTCGAAATTTTACCCGGTTTTCGTTTTCGAAAAATCTTTATCAAGAAAATGCATTTTCGATCTTTAACTTATAAACATCATTCTCTGATCCACTCTTTGTCATCCTGAGGAGCGCCTCAGCCACACTGTTTTCTTGTAAAGTAACTGCGCGACGAAGGACCACATCGAACAGCGGAGGGCCTGCATCCTGAACCCGCCGGGTACAATCTGTTCTCTAATGAATGATTAGCGGGTGAAGGATCTGGTACGGGCTACGCGTTCACTTTGGTGCGCCGCCATCGTACCAGATCCTTCGCCGGTGAGATGGTTGTATGCGATGTGTCTGCCCGGCTCAGGAAACCTCACAGAACAGTGCGTACGTGATCCTTCGTCGCTGGTGGTGTGGTGGAGAGAACAATGCCACTAACTCCGCTCCTCAGGATGACAAGGGGTTAACTCGACTCGAAAATATTTTCGCTTTTGTTTTCAAAAAATCTTCAAATAATAGAAACATTTTCTGATCTCTAAATAGTAAACTCCATTCTTTGATCAACTCTTTGTCATCCTGAGGAGCGCCTCAGCCACACTGTTCTCTTGTAAAGTAACTGCGCGACGAAGGACCTCATCGAACCGCGGAGGGCCTGCATCCTGAACCCGCCGGATACACACTGTTCTCTGATGAATGATTTGCGGGTGAAGGATCTGGTACGGGCTACGAGTTCACTCAGGTGCGCCGCCATCGTACCAGATCCTTCGCCGGTGAGATGGTTGTATGCGATGTGTCTGCCCGGCTCAGGAAACCTCACAGAACAGTGCGTAAGTGATCCTTCGTCGCTGGTGATGTTGTTGAGAGAACAGTGTCTTTGACTCCGCTCCTCAGGATGACAAGAGGTTACTAACTTCAAAATTTCTCTCCTGGTATTGTTGACTACCCACTGGAATTGTTGATGTTAGTTATTCTTTCAAATAGCGATTAAATGTATTTAAATCACCTCGTACTATCCTTCTGCGGTTTCTTCTTTTTAAACATATTCTTCAACGTTTCTTCCGCTTTTTTCTTCGTGTTGTTATTGATAACAGGCTCCTTTTTATTATTCGTATCCTTTCCAAAAATCCTGTCTTTCAATTCATCTTTCAAATCATCCGTCACCTGCTTTTTGATCACATTCAATGTGTCCTTTACCTGCTTTTTTGCACTGTCAATTTTCTCTTTCGCGAAATCTGTTGCCTGGTCCTTCAGTTCCTTCGCCGCATCTCCGGCAACTTCCTTCAGATCCGTGCTAATAACGGGATTTGTAATGCTGCCTCCCATCTTGATATTCAGGTTGACCGTTTCACCCGGATCAACTTTAATTCCTTTTGAAGAAGCTTTAGCTACCAGCCCATTCACCAGCGCATTGCCTCTTTCTCCCAGGTATTTTCTTGGCAGCTTCATCGCGATGATATAATCCATACTCTGGTCAAAACCATGCATGCCACCGATCTGCATCTCTATATCCTTTACTTTCAGGTCAAAAGGCTTCACCAGCACCTTGCCATTGGCAAACTCAATATAGTTTTTGATATCCCTGACCGAAATATTCTGCAATTCTTCTATCTGCAAAGTATTGGCAAGCGTCTCCAGCGGCTTGAATTTTTTCAATACTCCTTCCAGCAACAGCAGGTTACCATTGCCGGTTAGTGAATTGAGCTCCGGCATCATATCACCACCAAGATTTCCTGTCATGGTTAACCTGGATGAAAGTTTACCTGATAGGAACTGCCCCACCGGCATCAGCTTCTGCACTGTATTGAATGCCAGAAAGGCTTTCTGGATATTAACATCCTTCACATCATAGGTTAAAGCTATGGCAGGCTGTTGTTGATTGACCCTGGTGGAATAGGTACCCGCAAACGAGACGGTTCCATCAAGTGCCTCAGTGCCCACATCCTGCAAATGCACCGTTTCATTTTTGATCAGTACCGTTCCTTTCACGTTCCTGTAATCCACCTTGTCATATTGCACCAGGCCGGCCTTTGCATTCAATGTGAAATCAATATTGGACGGTACCTGGAAGGGTTGTACAGGTTCATTCGTGCTGCTGCTGGTGGTGGTATCGGTTCCCATCCATTCATCCAGGTTGATTTGATCGGCCGATACGCTGAGCTTACCGGTTAGTTGCTGGTCCTGCATCATATAACCGACCAGGTTATCCAGCGTACCGGTTGCAGACAGGTTGCTGCCCATCAAATTTCCTTCAAAGCGGCTCAGGTTGATATGGGTCGGATTGAACTCCAGTAGCGACCGGCTGACCTGCACACCACCGGGATAATCTTTTGATATATATTTCAGAGCTGTCACACCCGCCGTTCCCGCGATCTTCACCTGGTCATATTTCTTTTCATCAATGGCTTTTTTATTCCCGGAGAAACGCAGGTCCGTATTCAATAAACCACTAAGGCTGGTGCCCGGCTCCAGTTCTATGAACTGTTTGATATTATCCAATGTGAACCTTCCTTTTACGCTGCCTGCAAAATCCATGGTGCTGACAGGCTTGCTGAGTTGCAGGGTAAAATCAAAAGGATCTTTCCCGAGCTCAACATGCCCTTCTGTGATTTTGATGGAAGTGTTATCAGCAATGCCTCCATTATTCTGCAGTTCGATTTTCAGGTTCCCATTCTGTACCGGTTGCGGAAATGCCGGTGCAGCATAAAACAGGTTGGTGATGTTTAAAAATCCTCCTGCGCTGAATGCTCCCTGCTGCTGCTCAATGGCAGAAAGGTTTCCTTTGGCAAATGCATCGGCATTCAACAGTCCTGATAATTTAGTGCCCTGTTCCAGTTTGATGAATTTTGTAATATTGGAAAGATCCACACGACCTTTGATGGCCGCATCAATATACTGGGTGGTTACAGGGTTTTTGAAGATCATCCTGAAATCAAAAGGTTCTTTATCCATTTCAAGGTGACCCGTCGGAATGTCAATCACCAGCTTATCGTCTGTTCCATCAATGTTCTCCACTTTCATCGCCAGTTGAATATTCTGAACCGGGCTGGGAAGATCCGGGTACTGGAAAAATCCATCCTTCACTTCCAGGTTTACGAGGTAGGCGGGCATTTGTGTGGGTGTATAACTTCCTTTTACAAATCCATTGAAGCTGGCAGTGCCGCTGGTCTTCAGGTCTTCAAAACCACTCATATAAATCCCCGGCACCAGTGAAAGGATGTCCTTGAACTCATTCGAAGGTGTTTTGAATTCGATATCCATGTTGTAAGTGCTGTCATTGGCCAACTGGAAAAATCCTTCCGCGGAAAGTTTCAGATCATTTACCAGGATGTCATCAGTTTTGAAATCATACCGGCCATTAGAGGTATTGATGGTAATGTCCGTGCCAATGCTGGTCTTGGCTTTGGCGAGGTAGGGAATTCCTTCATAAACAAAACTTGCTTCGCGGGCAGAAGTGTTGGTGGCCAGCGTGAATACTTCCGCGCCGATGTCTCCGCCACCTTCATGATCCAGTCCGCTGAGTTCAAGCCGCATATTACTGCTCTTATCATCATATAGAATGTACCCGTCACTGATGGAATATTTTTCAATGTTCAGGTTGAAATTACTGGTACTGGTATCTTGAGTGGTTATGTTAACCGTATCTTCTTTAGTGATTTCCCAATTGGCCTTGCCTTCTTCATTCACCAGGGCCCTGATACTGGGTTTGTCGAGGTGAAAAGCATAGAGTTTCATATCCTCCGTATCAAAAAGGCTGAACAAATTCACGGCGGCATCTACCGAGGGGGCCGACAAGAGGGTATCTCCTTCAAATTCATTAACGCCGGCTACATATAAATTTTCGAGTCGTATGGAAAGCCTCGGAAAACGCCTGAACAGCGAAAGATCCACATCAGTGAAGTCAACCTTTGCCTGGAGACTGCTGTTGATCTCTTTTTTTACAAAGGCAACGATCTTTCCTTTGAAAAGAAAGGGAATCAGGAAAGCGACCAGGAGAAGGGAGAGCAGGGTAATGCCTGTGATCTTTAATACCTTTTTCATGGAAAAGCTGGATTTGGCTGTAAGATAAAGGGATTTTTACCACCGGGAAAGAAGGAGCAGGATTTTCAGGATGAAAGGATTTACGGTATAGATGGATCCATGATAACAAGTAGAATTACTTAGTAGTAAGTACTAAAGAAGACAGTTACCTGAATGAATGATATGTTTTTAGGTAGTAGTCATGAGGTAGGACTAACCTCTAAATCCTGGGTACGCATTAAGATGCACCTCTTTCTTCCAGGTCGATCAGTCTTTTGAACACAGCCTCCGACTTGAAGGCAGGCTGGGACTTCAAAGTCATTTCCTGTTTATTGAAATAGATCTCTTCAAAAGTTTTGGTTTCAAATTCACTCACCCTTCTATAAAACTTAGAAGGTTTTACAGCATTGATATCATGGTAACCGCAAGCCTCCATGAGTTCTTTTGTTGCCGCGATAGTCTTGGTATGAAAACTGGCAACCCTCACACTTTTCTCCGCGGGATCAAGTCCCTTGTACAATTTCGGATCCTGGGTGGCAACACCAACGGGACAACGGCCGCTGTCGCAAACCAGTGCCTGGATGCAACCGAGCGATAACATCATACCTCTTGCACTGTAACAGGCAGAAGCACCCAGCGCCATTGCTTTTAAAATATCAAAACCTGTAATGATCTTTCCGGCTGCGATCAGCTTAACTTTCTGGTCAAGTTTCACTTCTTTCAGACTTTGTTTCGCGAACGCGAGGGCATCATTCATAGGCATGCCCAGGTGGTCGGTGAATTCGAGCGGAGCTGCACCCGTGCCACCTTCAGCACCGTCAATCGAAATAAAATCGGGAATGATGCCGGTGATGGTCATGGCCCTGCAGATATCCCTGAACTCTTCGGGATCACCGATACAAAGTTTGAAACCTACTGGCTTGCCATCTGAAAGCTCGCGCATATATTGAAGGAACTCCATCATCTCAATGGAATTGGAAAACTCACTGTGCGTAGTGGGAGAGTGAACGGTCGTGCCAGGCGCCAACAGCCTGATCTCCGCGATCTCCGGTGTGTTTTTCGCGGCAGGCAGAATACCACCATGACCTGGTTTGGCTCCCTGTGATAATTTGAGTTCAATCATTTTCACTTTGTCCCTGAGGGCGTTTTTCCTGAAAGCAGAGGGACTAAACTTTCCCTGCTCATCACGACAGCCAAAATACCCGGTACCGATTTGCCAGATCAGATCTCCACCCTGCAGGTGATAGGTACTGATGCCGCCTTCTCCTGTATTATGCGCGAAGCCACCCAGGCGTGCACCGTTATTCAGTGCCGCAATTGCATTCTTGCTGAGGGCACCATAACTCATAGCACCGATATTAAAGATGCTGGCATGATAAGGTTGGGCACATTGCTCATTACCGATCCATACACGCAGGTCTTTTTCTTTGATGGTGACAGGATATACAGAATGTGCGGTCCATTCATAACCGGGTCTCGAGGGATCGGCCTGCATACCAAAGGCCACAGTCTGTTTTTCATTCTTGGAACGCTGGTAAACAATGGAGCGCTGCCGGCGGCTGAATGGTTTGCCGTCAAGATCCGATTCAAAAAAATACTGGCGCATCTCGGGACGGATGCTTTCAAATAAATAGCGGAGATGTCCAACGATGGGATAGTTCCTTAGGATCGCATGTTTTTTTTGGACGCGGTCATGAATCGCAAGCATCATCAGGGGAAGGGCGGGAAGTAAAGCCCAGGCCCATTCTGTGTTCATTGTAAATGCTGCTGTTACAATAAATGCGTTTACCAGGATCATGATTCCCAGTACGAGTCCTCCGGTTGAGGGTACAAACTTTTTCATATTTGTGTTTTTATAGAAAATGCGGAAGAGATATATTTTCTCCTCCGCAATTTTTTCTCTTTTTTTTATAGCCGGGAAGGCCACAGCCAATGGCCAATGGCCAATGGCCAAAAGCCAACAGCTTCTTACACTTCCTGCCCTTCACTCAATTGGGTAATTGCCATTACCGTAAAATATCTCTTCTTCCCAGGCAATTCCCATACGATGTCTGATCCTCTCTTACTTCCAAGTAATGCTTTACCAATGGAAGAAAAAACAGAGACCTTACACTTGCGGTGATCATTAAATTCAGGCATCACCAGCGTATAGGTATAGTTCACCCTTGCGATCTTGTCGCGGATGATCACTTTGGAATGCAGGCGGATATGATCCCATGGAAATTCGGAATCCGGTACGGTCGCTGCCTTTTCGATGTCCTGCACCAGTTCCGCCATACCGGCTTTCCCGATGATGGAAGTGCGGTGTGTATTGATATATTGAATTAGTTCTGCATGGTCGCTTTCAGCCATTAATAGCTGCTCTTTTTCATGATGTTGCATGATAAACCCAGTTTAAAAATGAATAAGGAATGTTGAAACCGTAAAACCCGCTTAGCTAAGCGAGGAAACGGTGCCAAAGGCTTTCAAACTGGAATAGTAGTAGAGACTGGAGCAAAAGGGATGAAACTCCGTAAAAGAACAGGTATAACAATCCTGCATGTTCAGCATGATGAACATGGGTGAATTGGAATTGATATTTGTTCTGTTCGATAACATTGATCCGCAAACTTAAGCAATTATATGGGGAGATGGTATAGAGGTAAGTTAAAAGTCG
>JAEYUA010000261.1 GCA_023433755.1 Bacteroidota bacterium
ACCCAGCGCAAGGCCCAGTCCAGTATTGGTTGCGAACTCCTGACCATTGCACCTGATTTCAACAAAGGGAAGCAGAAATAACAGGATCGCAACCGCGAAACTGATACTGCTCATACGGCCTGTAGGAAAACCTGAACGGGATGCAGAAACATGTTCCATCTTTGATTTCTTTATGTTAAGGTAATATCATTTGGGAAGCCAATTATCTTTACACCAATTTTTTATTATGACAACCATCTGTATTTGCGGTGCGGGAACAATGGGAAGCGGAATTGCGCAGGTGGTAGCCGCCAGTGGATTTACCACCATATTGTATGATGTGAACAAAGACATGGTGAATAAAGCTTCATTGAAAATCAGCTCCGATCTTCAAAAACTCGTTGATAAACAAAAGCTGCTACCCGGTCAGAAAGAAAAGATTTTCAGCAACCTGGTTTTTACAAACAGGATCGAAGACTGTAAAGCCGACCTGGTGATCGAGGCCATAATAGAAAGGGAAGACATCAAAGTTCAATTGTTCAACCAGCTCGCCAACTACAATGCAGAGGAGACAATCTTTGCTTCCAATACATCTTCCCTGTCCATCTCCGCACTTGCAGAGAAAACCAACAACCCGCAAAGATTCGCGGGAATCCATTTTTTCAACCCTGCCCCCATCATGAAACTGGTGGAAGTGGTTAAAGGCAAACAAACCAGTGATGAAGTGATAGAAACACTGGTAGCGCTCACTAAAAAACTGGGAAAAATTCCGGTTGTTTGCAGTGATGCTCCCGGCTTTATCGTGAACCGTGTAGCCAGGCCTTATTATATTGAATCATTAAGGCTGGCTGAAGAAGGGATTGCTGATTTTGAAACCATTGACAGGCTGATGGAAAGCAAGGGATTTAAAATGGGACCTTTCAGACTTATGGACCTCATTGGCAATGACGTGAATTACGCGGTGAGTTGTTCGGTATACGAACAACTGGGAAAACCCGAAAGACTCAAACCCTCGTTTATCCAGCAGCAAAAAGTAAATCAGGGATCTTTAGGAAAAAAAACAGGACAAGGCTATTACAGTTATTGATCCACAAAAATAATTGCAACGAAGATGATTCTTGTAACGGGTGGTACAGGCTTTCTGGGATCTTACCTTATCAAAAACCTGGTTGAAAAAGGTTTGCCGGTGCGTGCCTTGCACCGTTCAGATAATTTTCCCTTCTATATCCCACGCGGCATCTATGATAAAGTTGAGTGGATCAAAGGCGATGTGCTTGACCTGGTTTCTCTTGATGATGCCATGAAGAATGTAGAAAGCATCATCCATACCGCTGCCATTGTTTCTTTTTCCAAAGACAAAAGAAAAGAAATGTACCAGGTGAATGTGGAAGGAACGGAGAACGTGGTAAATATGGCGCTCGAGAATAATGTGAATCGCCTGGTGCATATCAGTTCCATAGCTGCCCTGGGAAGAACCACCAAACCGGAAATGGTAACTGAAGAAAAGAAATGGGAAGAGAATCCTAACAACACACACTATGCGATTTCAAAGCATCATGCGGAACTGCATGCGTGGCGGGGATTCGCAGAAGGGCTGGAAGGACTGGTACTCAACCCCAGCACCATCCTGGGTTACGGCGACTGGCACCAGTCGAGTTGTGCCGTTTTCAAAAATGCTTACCGCTCCTTTCCCTGGTACACGGAAGGACTGAATGGATTTGTTGGCGTTGAAGATGTTGCTGAAGCGGCAGTACAGGCGCTTGCTTCTTCCCTCAACCACAAAAGATTTATTGTGAACGCCGATAACTGGGCCTTCCGGAAATTGTTTGATACCATGGCAGATGATTTTCAAAAACCACGTCCTAATAAAAAAGCCACAAGAACCATGGGCGCCATAGCATGGAGACTTGAAAAACTGAAGTCCATGCTCACTGGAAGCAAACCCTTACTCACCAGGGAAACAGCAAAAGTGGCTCATAGCAAAACTTCCTTCGCCAACCAGGCACTTTTACTTGCCCTGCCGGGATTTTCCTATACTCCACTCGAAACAGTTATTAAAAACTCTTGTGAAAAATACCTTGAGGCTGTTGAAAAGGGCATTCTTACTCCCTAAACCTTTTATCTTAGAGGGGTCATTAAAAATCCAAGGATGAAAAAACCGATTCTTCTTTCCTGCTTCTGCCTGTTATCCATTCTTTCCTTCGCACAGTTTTCCATCAGCGGGAAAGTAGTAGATGCAGAATCAAAGGAAAAACTCCAGGGGGCATCAGTATTCGCGCAGAATACAACCAAGGGAACCACCACCGATTCGGCAGGTGCATTTTACCTCTACCTTGACAAGGGTGGTTATGAACTCATCGTATCTTTTACCGGCTATGAAAGCCAGACCATTGTAGTGGAGGGAGAAAAAAAGGAATTCATCATTGAACTCAAAAAAGCTGATAACAGCATGAGCGAGGTGGTGATCAAAAGCAGTTTCGAGGTTGAGGACGGATGGGAAAAATATGGGAGTTTTTTCCTGCAACGGTTTATTGGATCCACTCCTTTTGCCGACAGTTGCTTTCTCGAAAATCCTGAAGCCCTTAAATTTCTTTATTATAAAAGAAACGACCGGCTCAAGATCCTTGCCTCCGAACCATTGAGGATCACCAATTATTCACTGGGCTACGAACTCCGTTATGAGCTGGATTCATTCGTGCATTTTTTCAAGACCGATATGTATTCCTACCGGGGCCAGTGCCTGTATACGCAGATTGACACCACCTATGAACAATTACAGGTTTGGAAGGCTAACCGCGCCGAAGCTTATGCGGGATCTAAGCTGCATTTTCTCAGGTCCTATTATGACAGCACACTGAAACAGGAAGGATTCACGGTTGATGTGGTCACCAGCCCGGGCAGCACGAAATTCGCGAGGCTGCGTAATCCATATGACAGCATCTATTATTATTTTGATGACAGCACCTACAATGCTTTTTTATATTTCCCTGTTACGGCCAGCATCACCTATGAAAGAAAAGCGCCGGAACAATCATACCTCAAACAGTATAAACTTCCGCTCAATGTAAAGATGCAGATCTCATACATAAACCTGGCTGAAGAGATCCTCATCAAGCCCAATGGATATTTTTTCCCTCAAAGCAGTTGGGTAAGCCAGGGTTACTGGAGCTGGAAGAACCTGGCCGACCAGTTGCCTTATGATTACGAACGTGACCGGTAATCAGGCAGCAAGATTGACCACAATAAAGAGGATGATGACGAAGACAATGACCCTGAAGAGGCTTTTGATGGAGTGTTCGCTGAACAGTTGGTTGAACATAGGTTGATATTGGGATGCAAATGTCTGATCCCGCCAAAAACTCTTTGAGCATCTTAGACCAACCGGTCAAATTTGTCGCCTAACCCCTTTTATTTCCCCCGGACCCGTTCCCATAATTCCGGAATTCTTTTGATCCAGACCAATTCCTTTTTTTTGCTCATCGCATCTTCGGCAGGAGAGCCAAAATATTTTTTGCCGCCTTCGATAGTAGCAGGCACACCGCTTTGCGCATACACCTCCGCACCCCTGCCAACTGTTAAGGTTTTACTTACTCCCACCTGGCCCCAAAGAATCACCTCATCTTCAATGGTAGTGGCCCCGGCAATTCCAACCTGCGCGGCAAACAGGCAATTTCTTCCAACAGTTGTATCATGTCCAATATGAACCAGGTTGTCAATCTTGGTACCTGCTCCTATTACTGTATCACCGGTTACACCACGGTCGATGGTGCAGTTGGCACCAATCTCCACATGGTCTTCTATCACCACCCTTCCGCAACTGAGCATTTTTTTATAATGAACTTCCCTGCTGGTTTTTTTGTTATAGTAAAAAGCATCACTGCCGATAATGGTACCAGGCTGAATGACCACATGGTCGCCAACCACGCAATGATCCATAATCACCACGTTGGGATGGATGATGCAGTTGGACCCGATGCGTACTTTATTGCCGATAAAGGCTCCCGGCATGATGATGGTTTCTTCTCCAACCACTGCCGATTCACTTATAGGCCGGGGAGAGGCAATGAAAGGCCTGAAGTTTTCTACTATCCGCAGGTAAGCTTCAAAAGGTTCATCAACAAGCAGCAGGGTTTTCTCTTCTGGAAAATCTGTTTCCCTGTTAATGATGATAAAGCTCGCTGCTGAGTCGATACATTTTTTATAGTATTTGGGATGATCAACAAATACAAGATCACCGCTTTCCACCTTGTGAATTTCATTGATGCCTGTTGCCTCCCTGTTCTCATTGCCAATGATCCTGGCCCCTATAAGCAATGCAATTTCCCTGAGTGGGACCGGTTGTTCGAACTTCATGTTCCAGATTTTTTTCAAAGGTAAGTCCGGGAAGAATGGAGATACACTTCAATCATTCATCAAACCCTTCAAGCGAAAATTTTTGATTGCACTATCACTCATCATCATCCATCTTCCATCAATGTTGCGCTAATGAATTGATGGTCTTCAAAATTTCCAGGGGAGGCAATCCACATCATCCAAAAAAAAATGTGAATAATTTTTACACAAAAATTTTTTAGTATGGGAAAATTCTTTTTAATATTGTGATGGGAATTTATTTTCCCGTACTTACTAACCCATCTACATATTAGCCCTCCGCACAACGGAGGGCTTTTTGTTTGCCTTCATTTTACTTAAATCCGTTCGTTGGTACAATTCAAATACCTTTACTTCAATCTAAAAAATTTACATGATCAAGTCCATGACAGGCTTCGGCAGAGCAGAGCAGAACGTAGGTGATAAAACTTTCCTGATAGATATCAAATCCCTCAATGGAAAACAGTTTGAACTGCAGTTGAAGATGCCAGCCTTTCTGAAACCTTTTGAATTCGACATACGCAAGAT
>JAEYUA010000282.1 GCA_023433755.1 Bacteroidota bacterium
GTTTGCCTACAAGGACATAACCGAGGTGATGAAAGCACAGTCAAAACTTGTAGATACCCTTGGCCTTTTTTATCCCAGGATTGTAAAAATGGATGGTGCGGTGCATAAGCAATGGAAGAAAAAGAAACTAATTGACGGTGAATAGATTTTCGGTCAGCCATCTGCGTTTGAGCTCTACTGATCTGTGGACAGGGGGGCTGGCTCTTTTTTTGATAGTATGAGGAAAACATAACCATTATGAAATCTACCTTTTTCCTTTTCGCTCTGCTTTTCCTGTCTCATTCCATCGTTTTTGCCCAGGATAATACACCCCAGAAAGCTTCCTCCCGGGTATCCTTTGGTGTAAAAGCGGGAGTAAATATTGCCAACCTGGAGGATAACTGGGAAGCCAATACCGGCAGTCTCACCGATTTTCATGCAGGTATCCTGGCGCATATTCACCTCAACCGTTCTCTGGCCCTTCAACCGGAAGTAGTGTATTCCAGGCAGGGTGCTGAATATCCCAATCTCGGGGTAGAAAAGATCAATTATGTAAACATTCCCATTATGCTGCAGGTGATGCTGAATAAAGGATTGCGGGTACAAACGGGTCCGCAGGTGGGCTTTGCAACCAGTGCAAAATTGGAAAGATATAGTGGCGGCGAAACGGATATCAATGACCAGATTGAGAATGCCTGTTTCTCCTGGGCAGTAGGCCTTGGCTATCTTTCACCAATAGGTTTGGGAGTTGATGCAAGGTATAATCTTGGCCTGATCAATATTGTGAACGACAGCCAGCATGATGTAAAGAACAGGGTCTTTCAGTTCGGTCTATTTTACCAGTTCAACAGGTAATCTCCACAAATCATTTAAAAGAAAAGCCCGGCGGACCGGGCTTTTCTTTTAAACTTTTATGTACCACCCTTTTTTGTCCATCCAGTAACAAATGGCCCACATAAAAAAGATAACCGTCAGTGCAAAGGCCAGTGAACCATTCTCAGGTGCGCCAGGTATGAATTTGTATACTTTCTCGTACAGAAAATTCCAGGGGCTGATGAATACAGGGTCACCCTTTGCATTAACACCATTGGGGATCCTGATCAGCCTGAGACCTTTGGGAAGGAAGGCGCTCAGGGCAAAAACAAAAAGCGCATTTTTCCCGAACACATCAAAAAACCGGGTAAACCAATTGCGGATACCCTTAATTTCTATCGCATAAATCATTGTGGCCAGGATGGCCGTTGCCATTCCGGTGGTCACCACTACATAGGAACTGGTCCAGATCTTTTTATTCACCGGGAAGTTCAGGCTCCATGCATAACCAGCTACCAAAAAAGCCATTGCTGCAATGAACAGCCCGGTCAGAACCTGGTAAAGCGGGTTGATACCGGGAGTTGCAATATTTGTATCAGTAGCCTGGTGCAACTGGCGGCGTTTGAGCAGGTAATCACCTACTAAAAAACCAAAGATCACCTGTGCAATGGCAGGCAGTGTACTCATGATTCCTTCCGGGTCAAAAGGAATTCCTTCGCCCTTATACATGTGAGCCACACCAAGGATCTTTTTATCCAGCTCAGTACCGAACCATCCTGTCAAGCTGTAGGGATCTGAAGGATTTCCCATCACACAAAGAAGCCAATATACCAGCAGTAAGATGAGCGCGGTAAGGAAGGCGCCCCGTGCCTTGAAATAGTAAATAATGATGGAAGCAAAAAAATAGCAGACAGCGATCCTTTGCAGCACCCCAAAGATCCGGACACCACCTTCCTGTCCTGATGCATTCACCCAGGTCCAGGGTATGGCTTCCAGTTCTCCGCCAGACCATCTCAGGAAGGGCCACCAGTTCAAAAAAAGCCCGATCGCAAAGATAAGCAGGCTTCTTTTGACCACCTTTCTCCAGAATACGCCATTGCCGGACTGCTCCAGACGGGGCATCACGAATGCAAGAGCATTACCAACCGCAAACAAAAAGAAGGGGAAGACGAGGTCGGTAGGGGTGATGCCATGCCAGGGGGCATGCTCCAGGGGGCCATAAATATGGCTCCAGCTTCCCGGGTTGTTGACCAGGATCATCAGTGCGACCGTAGCACCCCTGAAAACATCAAGGGAATAAAAACGCTGATTCAAATTGAATGGATATTTAGTTAAAAATACAGCAAGCCTTTTTATGCCTTGCGATTGATTATCAATAGTCAAATTCAATAAGTGTTTTTAATATGCCATTTAAAAGGCCCGGATAAATAACTAATTCTAAATCTGTATTTTTTGATTGGGGGCCAGTCACAGCCAAGAACTATATTTGCACGGCTTTTCTGGCTTGGTTGCAAAAATTGACTGTGACCGAGGTGGCGAAGCTGTGCAAAGAACTGAAGAATTGAAGTGGTACGCCATATATACAAAACCGCGCTGGGAAAAGAAAGTGAATGGACTGCTTCTCCAGAAAGGGGTGGAGAGTTATTGCCCCCTCAATAAAGTAAGGCGCAAATGGAGTGACCGTATCAAAACTATTGAAGAGCCGCTGTTCAAATCATATGTGTTTGTTAAGATCCGTGATGAAGACAGAGCGCAGGTACGCATGACCAGCGGGGTGGTAAACTTTGTTTACTGGGATGGAAAGCCTGCCATCATCAAGGAAAAAGAAATCCTGACCATCAAACGTTTTCTTGATGAATACGAGCAGGTGGAAGCGGTGAAAATGGAATTTGAAACAGGCAGCAGGGTGCAGGTGATCGCCGGTCCCATGATGGATCAGCAGGGCAGCATACTGGAACTGCAAAATAAAACAGCCAAAGTACGTATAGAAAGTTTGGGGTATATGCTTATTGCTTATATTGATAAATCTAAGCTTATCCCTGTTCAACAGACAAACCACCAGTAATGAGATTCATTTTATTCTGCACGGTTATATTGCTCTTGATCAGTTCCTGCAGAACACAGCAAAAAGGTTTCAGCAATTATATACAGGACGTTTCTGATACCACCATCCGCGATGCCATGATGCAGAAACAGTCGCTTATCAGGAAGGGTGACCTGCTTTCCATTAAAGTATTCAGCCAGGCTAACGGGATGTCGGATGCCGATCTTCCTTACAATCTTCCAGAACAGGCAGCAGCCGGCGGAGCATCCGGATTCCTCGTAGATCCTGAGGGCTTTATTGAATACCCCCAACTGGGCAGGCTCAAAGCGGAAGGACTGACAAGGGATGAACTGGCCGCCATTATGAAAAAAATGCTTGAAACGGAATTGTCTCAGCCTTCGGTGGTGATCAGGTTCCTGAACTACAGGATCACCATTCTCGGTGAAGTGCGGGCCCCCAGTACACTTACCGTGCCTACGGAAAGGATCACAATCCTGGAAGCACTGGGACTGGTGGGAGATATTTCAGAATTTGGTAAAAAGGAAAATGTGAGGATCATTCGAGAAACTGATGGTGTGGTAGAGGTTGGTACCATTGATCTTACTTCAAAGGATATGTTTGCTTCTCCTTATTTCAGGCTGCAGCAGAATGATGTCGTGTACGTGGAGCAGTCTAGCAGGCGTATCAAACAGCAGGAGCAGCAACAGATCGCACTCCAGATTGGAATTGCCACTTCTATCATCACGGCAATTGCCCTTATCCTGAACATAATCAGATAAAATCAACTAATCAATTCCATTAATGGAAGAACAGACACAAACAGCAAAGAGCGAATTATCGGGACTTAGTATCAAAGACCTGTTCTATAAATATATCAGGTTCCTTCCCCTGTTTGTGATCTCAGTCGCATTATGCCTTTTTGTTGCCTATCTCTACCTGAGATGGGCTACTTTGGTATATAGTGCCACCGCAACCATGAGCATACAGGATGAAAGGAATGCCAGGGGAGCAAACGACCGATTCGACCAGATTATCCAGGCCGATAACAATAAGAACATTGCCAATGAAATCGAATACATCCGGTCCAGGCAGATTATGGCCCGCGTGGTGAAAAGCCTCAATCTCAATTTCACCTACATGGCCATCGGCAACATCAAAGAGCTGAACATCTATAAAAGCAGCCCTTTCATGGTAGAAGCCTTTGAGATCAGGGATTCACTTTCTTCTTTCACCCTTGACATAGATTTTGAGAACCAGAACAGTTTCCGCGTCAACAAGGGCGGCCCCTTTACCTACGGACAGGTGTTCGAGAACCAGTATGGTGTTTTTCGCGTGAAGAAAAATCAGCCTGGTGAAGTGGGCAAGGAGTACAAGGTGATCTGGCGG
>JAEYUA010000031.1 GCA_023433755.1 Bacteroidota bacterium
CCTGAGATAACAAGTCTAATGCCTTTAGCCATTAGCCAATGGCCATCAGCCAACAGCTTTCACTTCACCCTATACGCCACCACCGTCTTCGCATTAAAAGTCGGCACATACATGATCCGCTTCTTAGGGTCATAACCAATATCCGCTGTATTTTTTTTCTCCGCCATCGTATCCAAAATGATATCCACTTTGCCATCCGCATGCACATAATAAACCTGGCCGGCCCAGGTGGTCACCAGGTAATCACCATTGCCAATGGGCTCGATGCCATCCCCACCCTGTGGCAGGTCTGCGATCTTTGTTTTTTGTTTCTGTGCATTTACAGAGATAAATGATTTACCAGCAGCAATGATCAAATCATCCCCAACCGCTTTAAGTCCATTTAACCCGGTGAGACTATCCATGTATAAAACAGGTGTTTCATTTTCTACTCTCCATACTTTTCCTGTCCTGGAATCAGAAATATAAATGATCCCGCTATTGGTGATCGTTACATCATTGAGTCCAGTTGCACCGGGTATCGCGATCTTTTTTTCAATCACACCTTTCTTTGTATTGATCACCACCAGTTCCGACAAATCAGCCACGTACAGTTTTTTCCCTTTCAGTGCCATGCCCTTGGGAGCGTTCAGGCCCGTGATCCATGCCCCATTGTAATTTTCTCCTTTGGCATTCATAATGCCTACCCCACCCTTACCGTCGGCTTCCCAGGGAGCACCATCTATGAGGGTGACATACAGTTTTTTCTTGCCGGCATGCAGCACCGATTCCGGGATGGCGATCACAGCGTCAGTTTCCCATAATTTTTCCAGTTTATTTTCCTGCGCTTTTACTCCAAGAGAAAAGCAGAGGGCTATGCCAAAAATGACCTTTTTCATATTCTTAAAACAGGTTTTAATATTTAAATACTATTCCGTTTACCATTACCTGCTGCGTTTTTTCATCAAACACAGCCTTCCCTCCTGTGCGTACAGCAGCATTGGTCATGATGCAGGCGATGGAATGATTGTATCCTGCCTCCACCGGCGCATTGGGCTGCTTCCTGCTGCGCACACATTCCATCCAGTTGCGCACATGCGCACTCGTTAACGGATCACCCCCGGTATTGGCAGAGGCAACCACTTTCACTTCTTCCGCCACCAGGTCCAGCTCAGGTAAAAGGTTCGGTTGCATATTCATAGCATCAGCATGATTTTTTTCGAGCCCGCCCTTAGGGGAAACCTTATTCGTGATGAGGTTTAACTCTCCTCCATTTGAATAATACAATTCAGACGGACGTTCCTCACCATTATGCATGCGTGAAAGAAAGACCACCTGGAAACCTTCATCCATTCTAGCTGGCGGACCATAATCAAATACAGCAGTCATGGTATCCCAGTTGGTTCTTCCATCCTTCCACATATAAATACCACCATTAGCTGTTACACTCCTCGGGTGGTTGAACCCGGAAAACCAATGTACGGTATCTATCTGGTGCGACATCCATTGTCCCGGCATGCCTGAAGAATAAGGCCAGAATAAACGGTACTCTAAAAATTTTCGGGGATCCCATTTCACAGAAGGACGATTCATCAAATATCGTTTCCAGTCTACATCCTCTTCCTTTGCCCGGGCTACCAATGCAGGCCTGCGCCAGCGGCCCGGCTGGTTTACGTTCCATGTCAGTTCAACCATGGTGATGGGACCAAACTTTCCCTGGCCAATAAAATCTGCAGCCGCTTTATAATTGGATCCGCTCCTGCGCTGCGAACCGATCTGCACAATGCATTTGGATGCTTTCACCGCTTTCAGTGCGGCAATATTATCATCCATGGTTTCAGCGAAAGGCTTTTCCGTATAAGCATCCCTGCCAGCCTTTACGGCTTCAATGGTATGCAAGGCATGTTGAAAATCGGCGGTGCTGATCATCACTGCATCCACTTCTTTCAAGTTATATAAAGCCTCATTATTCAGGCAGGATTTTACATCATGATTCATTTCAGCTTTCAGCAACCCGGCTCCTTCTTCGCGGCGCAGCTTCCAGATATCAGACAGGGCAACGATATCAAAGTTCAACTCCTTGTAATGATGTTTGAAACAAGGCAATAATGAATACCGGAAACGGTCAGAGAATCCAACAACGCCAATACCTATCCTGTCATTCGCTCCGATAATTCTTCCATAACTTTTAGCGGAGAAACCCAATGCCCCGAGATAGACCGCCGCGGTGGCACCACCTGTATTCTTAATAAAATCCCTGCGTGTGCTCATGTACGGGAATTGATTTTTTGTTGATGAAAGCTTTATTGAAGTTCCCTGATCTTAATAGACCTGTAATGTACTTCATTGCCGTGTTCCTGGATCAGGATGCGACCTTCGGGTGCCATACCAAAATTTTCCCATTGTGCATACTTACTCCTGGCGACCAGCGCTTGATAATATGGAACGCCACGGGTATATTCCAGCACCTTCCATCCATTAAGCCAGTGTTCAATCCTGTTGTCGGGATAAACAATGATCATTCCCCGGTTCCATTCACCAATTGGCTTTCTCGCCCTTCTCTCCTGCAGTGAGGGAATCAGGTCATAAAGTGAAGCCAGTGTTCGGTTACCAACAACACCCATTTTCGCATCAGGATGCCGTGCATCATCCAGCACCTGGTATTCGAGCCCGATGGCTGAACCGGTGTTCTGCTCTTTTTCCGTTACAAAATATTTGATACCGCTATTAGCGCCTTCCGTCAATTTGAAATCAAACTGCAGCACAAAGGCCTTATACATTTTTTCAGTTACGATATCGCCTCCGTTCACCGATTCACCACCCACGGAAGGTTGCACGCTGAGCACACCATCCTTCATTGCCCAGCCTTTTTCAGGGAAGGCAGATTTATAAGCGCCTCTCCAGCCGGCAGCGGTTTTTCCATCCCACAACAATTGCACACCATTTCTTTTTTCAGCTTCTGATAAATGATTAGGGATGAGGTTTACAACAAATACTCCTTCATAAGGCGAAGCTTTTAACTGGCTGGTCTGTATTCTTAAATTTCTCCACCTTATCTCTTTTCCTTCATCCGATTTATTGCCAATGGAATGTACCTGCAATGCAATAAAACCTGACGGTGTCATATCATCAATAAGATGGGAAGCCTGTACGCCATTTACCCAGGTACGGATTTCTTTACCAATACATTCAATACGCACCTTGTTCCACTTTGCTTGCTGGAAAGCTTTTTTCGCCTGCGGATTCAGGTCCATCGTGTACAGCCATTCTCTCCTTGCTTCATCATAAATGCCACCGGTCCAATTTCTTCTTGACGGGTCAATTTCAAACTGGTAGCCATGCACCCGGCCGTCCTGGTATTCCGGCTTGCTCTCACTGCGGAACTGCACTCCAGAATTGATGGTGCTGTCTACTTTATATTCGAATTCAAGTATAAAATCCCCGTAGTTTTTTTCTGTTGCTAAAAATGAATTGGGTTCACCAAAAACTGTAGTACCGACGATCTCATTCTTTTCAATTGTGTATTTAGCCTTGCCATTTAATTGTTTCCATCCCTTGAGGTTTTTGCCATTGAATAAGGGTTGCCATTGCTGGGCAGATGTTGTGATTTGAAAAAGAAAAAATGATGTAAGCAGGATCAACTTCATGAAGTAAAATTGGAAGTGAAAGTTAACTCTTTTGAAAGAGAAAAAATACACAGCCCGCCTAACGGCTTTTTATTAAAGAGATTAGAATGCATGCGATCTGGAATAATCTTTATTGCAAAATGATTTGCCAAAATTACTGGGTAACCGGGTAAATGAATAAGTTGATGAACTTGATGAAATTACTTACCGTCTTCTCGTCTTCCCGGCCTTTTTCTGCATTTAAAAGAATAGCTGATAAGGAGGGCTGTGTCCGCCATAGCTTTAGCGAAGGCGGAAAGGTATCCTTCGATAAAGCTTCGGCTACCAAGGACGGTAAGAAGTGTTCAATATTCAATAAGCATTCTTATTAATAACATCTTGATTGCGTCTTTTTCATTTTACGGCTTTGCAAGAAAAAATCTTTGCAAGGGATTATTCTTAATTTCAGGAAAACGATTTTTAATGTCACAGCACCGCCGTGAGTTTATCAGGAATACTTCGCTTCTGCTTTTAGGCTCATCTATTCCATTGGAAATGATCGCAGGATTCAGACATTCAGTTGCGCCATCTGACATGATCAGGGTTGGCGTGATTGGTTTGCGTGGACAGGGATGGGCCAACCTGGTTTCCATGTTAAAGCTCAGTGAAGTGCAATGTGTAGCCATTTGCGATATAGACCAGGAAGTGATCCGCAAAAGAAAACAGGAACTGGAGTCACTGAAACAAGCACCTGAAATTTTTACTGATCACAGGAAAATGCTGGAGATGAAAGATCTTGATGTGGTGATCGTAGCCACACCCGATCACTGGCATTGCCTCCAGATGATCGATGCTGTTGAATCCGGCCGTGATGTATTCGTGGAAAAGCCCGTAGCAAATTCCATTCATGAAACCAACATGATGATCGCCGCGGTGGAAAAAACCAAACGTATCGTGCAGGTTGCGCAATGGCAGCGCAGCATGCAACATTTTAAGGACGCTATCAGCTTTGTGCATTCAGGCAGGCTGGGTACCATACATTCCACTAAAGCCTGGATGTACAGGGGAAACACAAAGGGGCTTTCGGTTGTTGCCAATAGTTCGGTTCCCGCAGGTGTGGACTACCAGAGATGGATTGGCCCGGCACCTATGCGGCCTTTCAATGCTAACAGGTTTCACTATGAATTCAGGTGGTTCTGGGATTATGCAGGCGGACTGATGACCGACTGGGGTGTACACCTGATTGATATGGTGCTTGCCGGAATGAAGGCTAACCTTCCATTATCAGTGATCGCAAGTGGAGGTAAACTTGCCTTCCCGGGCGATGCGAGGGAAACACCTGATGTATTTGCTGCTCATTATGATTTCGGGAATTTCCAGATGACCTGGGAGCATAATATGGCTACAGGTATAGGATTGTATGGCATGCAACACGGAATTGCTTTTATTGGAGACAAGGGCACACTGCTGTTGAACAGGGGTGGATGGGAAGTGAAACCTGATAAACAGGGCGATTCATTAAAAATGGAAGCGGTGGCCTGGCAGAAAAATGTAGATAATGGACTGGACCTGCACACGAAAAATTTTATTGAAGCAGTTAAAAGCAGGGACGCATCCAAACTGAATTGTGATATCAAAGAAGGCGGTCGTGCTGCTATTGTTTCACACATGGGTAACATAGCTTACCGAACAAAGCAGAAAATTGATATTGAAAACAATATCCATTTTTTTAAACAATCTGCTGCAAATAAATTAGTGAAGCCGGAATACAGGAATGGGTGGAAGATGCCGAGGTAGGATCGTAAGTCAAAAGTCAAAAGTCAAAAATCAAAAATCAAAAGTCTGTGGTTTAGAGAATGGTGTGGTTTAGCAGGTTGGTAGTCAGTAGTCAGTAATTGAGTGGAAATGATTTCTATTTGGATTAGTTATTCTTTTGACTCATTGTACCGAACAGGAGAAATTATAAGTATTATTCCAGGAATCGTCCTTCCTGTTCAGGAGGTGTCGTTGAATATATACTAATGGTGAAACGCTAACGGCCAAAAGCCAATGGCCATTGGCTTTTCCTGGCAGGGTGTGCATCCTCGAATTTTTCAACAGGTGGTATCAAGGGAACAACCACAGAAAAATAATCATGGTCCTGTTCAATTGTCAAAGCCTCATGCTTTAAAAGATAATAGCGGCTGTTGATGCTTTTCAGGCCAATGCCGGTGGATTCCATCTGGTTTTTTCTTACCAGTAAATTGTTACGCACCACCAGCTTTTTTTCTGCATTGCTAAAGATCTCAATCACCAGTGGTTCATCCTTATCCACCCGGTTATGCTTTACTGCGTTTTCTACCAGCAACTGTAAAGTAAGTGGCGGAAGCAGGGCATTGTGACATTCTTCATCAATCCTGAGCTGCATTTGTATGCCTTTTCCATAGCGTGTCTGCAGCAGGTGGAAATAGGAATGAATGAAATCCAGTTCCTGCGCCAGGCTGGTCAGTTCCATTTCATTATTGCGAAGCATATAGCGGAATACCCTGGTGAGTTCATTCAGGAAATCATCCGCTCTTTGAGGATCCTCTGAAATAAGGGAAGAAAGGGAGTTCAGATTATTAAAAAGAAAATGCGGGTTCACGATTCCTTTTAACTGCTGCAGTTCTGCCTGCAGCCTGGCCTTTTCGAGTTTTTCCCCTTCATGCTCCATGTGCCTTAGCCGGGCAAAATGATAAACCTGTTCATAAATCAGAAACAGGATCATGAAAACAAGCACTCCATATAAAAATGAAGCACCTACCAGGCCAAGTTCCACCTGTTTTTCATTTACATGAATGGCAAAACCTTCCTGCATCTGCATGCCATGCTGCCCAAAAGCGAGGTAGTTGCGCAAGGCTTTACTGATTACGAAAATGACACCAACCGATACAAATCCAACAGGAAGCAGCGTGGAAAGTCTTTTTAATTTCCTGTAAGGCGGGTTAAACCAGGTTCTTGACCGGTACACCAGCATACGGCTGATCTCGCATACTGCCAGTACGGTAAGAATATAAATGATATTGGCATTCTTATCCGGGTTACCCGACATCAGAATGTCATACAAAAAAAGAGAGGAAGGCAAAAGAAAAAGGAAAATCCTGAGCCATTTATCGTTAACCCTGATCAAGCGTTAGTTTGATGCTAATGTAGTAAAAAGCGGTGAAAGCTAATGGCTATTGGCTATTAGCCATTGGCTCCGCGGCATATTCCTTGCATACCGATTTCAAATTAGAATCTCATTAGAATGACCCCTGATCTCTTCCTGCCACTTTCATTCAGTTAGTTTTGCCCTTTTTAAAACCACACCCTTAGATGGCGGAATCCTTCAAAAAGAATTTTAACGGGATAGAATATGCCTTTTACCGGACTACCATTCTTGATGATATTACCTATTATATCATGTTTGATGAAAAGGCAGAGCGCACCTCGGTGCGGGTAGCCTGGATCAATGGCGAATGGAGATTGCCTGACTCCGTACCCCAGCATATTCTTACCAACAAAGATGATCTCATCAAAAGCATCATTGAAAACGAAATGCCCAAAGTTTAAACAGCAGCCAACCCTGAATGTTTTATCAATAACTTCAACCCCAAAAAAGGATGAAGGTCAGGATCGAAGCCTCGTGGGATAAAGTGCTGGAACAGGAATTCAGGAAACCTTATTTCAAACAACTGGCTGATCACATCAAGACCGAAAAAAAACTGGGTAAAACCATCTATCCCCCCGGTCCACAGATCTTCAACGCTTTTGACAATACCCCATTTGACCTCGTAAAAGTGGTGATACTGGGCCAGGATCCTTACCATGGGCCAGGCCAGGCCATGGGACTGAGTTTTTCCGTACCCAAAGGAATACCGGTGCCTCCTTCACTGGTCAATATCTTCAAGGAATTGCAAAATGATACCGGTACTCCCATACCCGGGCACGGGGACCTTACCGGTTGGGCCAGGCAGGGTGTACTGCTGCTCAATGCATCTTTAACGGTAAGAGCCGGCGAGCCCATGAGCCATGCAAGGATCGGCTGGCAGCTCTTCACCAATGCGGTGATCACTAAAATTTCAGAACTAAAATCCAAGGTAGTCTTCCTGCTATGGGGCAAATTTGCCCAGGAAAAAATGGAACTGATCGATCTTAAAAAACACTACGTGCTCAAATCGGCACACCCCTCTCCTCTTTCTGCCCATAATGGCTTTTTAGGCAACAGGCATTTTTCAAAAACCAACCAGTTGCTGGTGAAGCAGGGACTGGATCCTATCGACTGGACAATTTAAAAACGACTGAATGATTCCGGAACAACTTTCACTGGAAACGCCAAGGGTCTTGCTAAGACCAATGAGCATGGAAGACCATGGATCTTTCCTTGCTCTCACCAATGATCCCGGCATGTGGGATTATTTTACACTGAACCTGGCAGACCCGGAACAACTTACAACATGGATGGAGATGGCCATGAACGACCGCGCTGCCAATACGCGGAGACCGTTTACCATCATTGACAAATCAACCGGCGCCATCGCAGGCTCTATGAGCATGGGAAACATTAGTCCTTATGACCTGCGGCTGGAAATTGGTTGGAGCTGGCTCGGGAAAGAATACAGGAGCACCTCCATCAACCGGCATGCGAAATTTGTGATGATGCGCTATGCTTTCGATATTTTGCGATTTGAAAGGGTGGAATTCAAGACCGATGTGCTCAATGAAAGAGCAAGGCGGGGACTGGAAAAAATTGGTGCGGTGGAAGAAGGCATCCTGCGCAGCCACATGACCATGTGGAACAACAGGAGGAGGACTTCCATCTATTACAGCGTTCTCAAACAAGAGTGGCCCGTGCTGCTTCAAACCATTTATAAAGACATTGCATGAAACTGATCAGGGAAATAGCAGGAAGGATCTTCGCATTATGGGCCGCCATCGTTTTCATCAGCTCCCTGCTGGTGATTGTGATTCCCATTTTATTAACCGGGCTTTTGAAAGAACCGCAGCGGACCATCAGCGTGTTCCATGTTTTCAGGGCATGGATGAATTTCTTTTTTGTATTCACAGGGGTGCGGCGCATCATTACGGGCCGGGAACATTTTAAGAAAGGTGAAAACTACGTGGTGGTCTGCAATCATAACTCATTCATGGATGTGCCCCTGTCGAGTCCTGGCATTCCTGGCACCAATAAAACCATCGCCAAAAAAGAGATGACCAAAATTCCCATCTTCGGGATTGCGTATACAAGGGGAAGTGTGCTGGTTGACAGGAAAAGCGAGGAGAGCCGCCGCAACAGTTATCTCAAAATGAAAGAAGTGCTGGCAATGGGCATGCACATGTGCATCTATCCTGAAGGCACAAGGAACAAATCCGGTGAGCCCCTGCAAAAATTTCATGACGGCGCTTTCAAACTGGCAGTGGAAACACAAAAACCAATGATACCCGCGGTGATCTTTCACACCGCAAAAGTTTTACCACGCAAACCATTTTTTTTCTGGCCGCGTCCCGTGGAAATGCATTTCCTTCCGGCTGTTCCTTCCATTGGCAAGTCAGTAGCCCAATTAAAAGAAGAAGTATTTGAAAAAATGAAAGCCAGGATTTTGCAGGGCAGCCAGACCAAATGATCCAATCAGTAATTATAAAAAGTGCGGGTGCGGTTGACTTTGAGGTCCTGCAACACTGAAGATTTGGGACTGATGCTGATGTTGAATGAACGCCATTCCCCAATTGGAGTAACGTTTACAGACATCTGCCAGCAGTGAAGGTCGCGGTTGATGGACATGGTGAACATGGTCATCCTTTTAGTCTTGAAATCAAAATATCCATTGGTACTGAAATTCCACTTGGGTGTAAGACTGAAACTGTTATTGAAAGAAATATTGGAAGACACGTCAGTAAAGCTTTCTCCATTCCTGAACTGCTCACTGAAGAAAAGGGAAAACGAAAGATTGATGGTCCAGGGAATATTGAAGTCAACAAATTCAGCCGGGTTGCGCTGCATATAGTCCTGCAGCCTTTCACGGTCGCCCAGCAGGGTAGGATCTGTAATAGTAGGCCCCTGTTGCACCGCCTGTTTATCAGGATCTCTTGGCTTGCTCTGGAAATTAGTTGACATGGAAATGCTACCACTTCTCAGCCTGCCCAGCCGGAATCTATCACCCTGCCATACAAAACGGTTGATATCCCGGCCGGTATTATCCCGCTGGTAAGGATTGTACAATGCCTGGGCGGTGATGCTGATCTTCTCAAACAAAGTGGTTCGGAAATACATATTGAAAGGCAGCAGCCTCAGTGAATCCTGTAGAAAATTATAACCGGAGGTAATACCAAAGCCATCTATGATCCTGATCTTTTTACCTTCCGCGGTAGTATCTTTCTTACCCTTCCATTTGATCTCAACGTTATTATCAATACCAAAAGTGATACCGCCGAATCTTCCGTAACCATAGCTTGAAAACAGGTTGCGGGAAGAAATAAATTGAGGTACCACGGCTTTCCTTCCAAAAGTATCGATCTGGATCTCGTCGTAATATTTTTTGGAAAGATTGGGACGGTAGTTGAAATTGATATTGGGACGGATCACATGCCGCACTGCCCTGAGACTTCCTTTCCTGAATGCCTTTGTGCCGTAGAGAGCTGTGTTCATCCCGATACCGAAACTCAACTGCCTGTCAATAAAAAGACCTTTACGGTCGAATGTGGTATCAATCTTCCGGTCAACACTATTCCATTCCTGCCCAATGCGCCGGGTAAGCCAGGTTTCTTCATAGGAAACAAATGGAGAAACGAGCAGGGGTCCCAGCGGGGGAAGTGACATGTTGATTGGGAAACGGTGCTGTGCACCCCACTGCAGGGTATCAATGATCCGGCGCACACTCATATCCGTGGTATCATAAAATGAAAGCTGGTTCCGGGCGATACCGGTATAACCCACTCCAATTTTTTCATACCATCTTGGTGCGCCGATGGCTCCCTCCTTTCGCTGGAAGGGATACAGTGTGGTTACGGTAAAACCCGCGTCAGGCAGGGTAATATTGATCAGTTTACTCAGGTTGTTCTGGTTATGGTTGGCACTGAGTGACAGGTTAAAAGGTTTATCACGCCAGGTCTTGGAATAATTGATGGAAGAAGTAAGCTGGTTGTTGAATGGCCTTTGCGCATCATTCACCACAAACTGGTTATAGCGGGTGGAACCTGCATTCACATTGGCGGAAAAATTGGTGCCTGGCCGGGCACGCTGGTCAACGGAGTGATTCCATGAAATATTGAATGTTTTAACGAGACTAAAATCAGGATCACCTTTAAAATTAAATTTCGAACGCTGCATGCTGATATTCATCGAGCCATTGTAGCGGTAACGCTTGCGGTAGGAAGGAATGAAGTTGGCCGTCCATCCACCGTAAGAATAAATATTGCTGCGGAAGGTAACATCAAGGTATTCATTCAGCACCTGGTAATAACCCAGTCCTTCGAGGCCGAGACCAAATTGTTCATTGGCCGTGAACTGTGGCGGAAGCAGTCCTGATTTACGCCCGGTCTTAAGTGGAAAAATTCCGAAAGGCAGGTATATAGGGATAGGCACTCCTTCAAATTCCGGATGTATGGGACCGGTAACAGCGATATTATTGGTAATGAATTTTCCCTTGTTGCCCACAAAACCAAAATGCGGGTGGTCATACTCGCAGGTGGTCATGGTAAAATGTTTCGCAAAGGTGGTGAGCGAATCAATTTTTTTCGCCTCCTCGAAATTCAGGTAAAACTCATCCTGCTTGGTATAGGTGTTCTTGGTGATACCCCTCTGAGTTTTGAAGTTAAAACGGATCGTGTCGCTTTGAAAACCCTGGTCACCCTGCTTAAAATTGGCCCTGGCAATAATGTTCCCGGCACTGTCCTTCGCATTCACAGCCGTGAGTATGCTGGTGGCCTGGTCGAGCTCCACCTGGGGAGCCGTAAGTGTTATATCCTTGTGAGTGGTGGTAGTATTGCCATAGAGCAAAAACTTTTTAGCCTTCACCAGCAGCACGCCACTGTCAGCAGCTTCATATTCTACAGGTGCGTCGAGTGCATCTTTGGAAAGTTTCAGAGAGAAAGTGTCAGTTGTGGGTATGATGGTAGTATCCCCCCCCAGGAACCGCTCACCGGTGGGAAGCGTATCAATGTCGGTGGAGTCGGCGGGTACAACGGGAACAGTATCTGCAACAGAGGCTGGCCGGTTGATTTTACGTGCAGGTATTGTATCAGTTGTTAAAGTGCTGTAAATTTCAGGAGAGGCTATATGGCGGGCTTCAGATTTCCACGTTATGGCAATGCAAAAAGCTAAAGTAAGAACAGCTATGCAGCAGTTTTTTAAACTAAATTTGTAGAGTTCTGTCATAAGCCGTAAACAAATGTAGTCGTTTAGGCATTTAATATTTTGTGAAGAATTCATTAAACCGTCAAACAAATCTGGTATGCTCAAAAAAACAATTTTACTACTCCTGATTTTTCCAGCCTCATCTTTATTGTTTTCTTTCAGCAAATCAAACAAACAACAGGTTTTAAGAACTATTATTATTGATGCGGGCCATGGACTGATGGCAAATGGAGGCCATAATGGGGCCAAGGGTGCTTATTCTTACGAAGATGAGATCTGCTATGATGTATCCAAAAAACTCGTGGCCATGCTCCATAAGGAATTCCCGGATGTAAAAATTGTTGAAACCAGGCCTGGTAAAAATATTGTTGACCTCCGTACCCGTGCGGATATCGCCAACCAGAACAAAGGTGATATTTTCATTTCCATTCACGTGAATGCCATGCCTCCCATCCAGAAAAAAGAATTCGTGGGTTACAAGACTGAAACTTATTATGTAGGAAAAGGCAAAAAAAGACAGAAGAAAACCAGGAAAGTAGCCAAATACAGGTACTATGAAGTTCCCAATACCACAACGAAAGGAACAGAGACTTATATCTGGGGTGCGCATAAAGGAGAAGACAAAGAAATCGCGGTAAGAGAAAATGCGCCCATGCTGGCAGAAGAAAACTACAAGGAAAAATATGGTGATATTGATGTAAACTCTCCTGAGTTCATCGCGCTGTCCCTGGTAAAGACCCAGCAGTTCGCCCGCCGCAGTTCCCACTTCGCTGAAATGGTGGAAACTGAATTTGAAAAAGCAGGACGTGTAAGTAAAGGTTCCAAACAAAGGCAGGTGGGTATCTGGGTACTGCAGGCAACAGCTATGCCTAGTGTGTTAGTAGAAACAGGCTTTATTACCAATCCACAGGAAGAAGCATATCTGAATAGTGAAAGCGGCCAGACCGAAATCGCCCAGTGTATCACAAATGCCCTGAAGAATTATAAAAAATGGCTGGAGCAAAAACAGCTTCCTTCCGAAACATTTATCAACTTCCCTAAAACGCCAGCAAACAATAATCATAGCACTGCTACCTATGAATTTCTTGAAGCTGTTGAAAGACAGGAACAGCGGAAGACGGCTAGGTAGTTAGTAGTCAGTAGTCTGAAGTCGGTAGTCAGTAGTCGGTAGTTCAAAGCCGAAAGTTCAAAGTCAGTGAACTAAAGAACTGGATAGCTTCTATTTGCTCAGACTTCAGACTTCAGATTACTGACTTATCATATTTTCACAGACCTGGTTCACCGACTTTGAACTTTTTAACTTAAGACTACCGACTGCCGACTCACGTCTCACGCCTCACGCCTCACGCCTCACGTCTCACCACTTCAGACTAAATAGTACACCCCATCCTCTAACGACTCTGACTTTGAACTTTGAACTTTTGACTTTGAACTGACTACAGACTACTGACTTCAGACTACTGACCACCCACTCCATGGTACGGTTTTTTATTCCCCCCATATGGGTTGATCATTTATTGCTTATTTTAGGGCCCTTAAGCAATAGCAGGCACCAGAAAACCATATACATGAAATTAAGCAACGAGACGAAGGTTGGCATTCTCACTATTACAGCTATAGTATTATTGGTTTTAGGATTCAACTTTCTGAAGGGCTCCAATATTTTCTCCAAACCGGATGTTCTATTTGCCAAGTTCGCCGACATCGGTACGCTTGATAAATCAAATCCCGTTAAGATCAACGGTCTCCAGGTGGGCACCGTTTATAATGTAAAACAATTTGATAAGGAAGTAGACAGCATCGTGGTGGAGATCCACCTTACCCGCGACATAAGCATTCCCCGCAACTCAGTAGCATTTATTGACGGATCCATTTTGGGTTCTGCCTTCATCAAAATAGAGAAAGGTGAAAGCACTGATTATTACAAATCTGGCGATACTATTTCAACCCGCCTCGATGGAGGTATCATCGGCAACATCCAGTCACAACTGGCCCCTACCATTACCAGGGTGAACCAGACCCTCGATTCACTCCGTATTGCCATCGGGTCTATCGCGTCCGTTTTCGATCCCAATACCAAAAACAATATGCAGGACCTGATTGCCAACCTTACGGTTTCATCAGCCCACCTGCAACGCTTACTGAATTCACAAACCGGAGCGCTGGCCTCCTCACTTAATAATTTGAGTTCCGTTACTGCCAACCTCGCAAAGAACAACGATGCGGTTACCAGTTCCATCAGGAACGTAGAGGTTACCACTTCCAAACTCGCAAGCGCAAATATTGAAGGAACGGTTGCTGCCTTGCAGGGTGCGGTGAATGAATTAAAATCCACCATTGCTAATCTAAATTCCAAAAACGGATCACTTGGACTGTTGATGAATGACCGGGAACTGTATGACCGGCTCAACCGAGTTGCCGAGCAATTGAGAACAGTGGCACTCAGCGCCGAGATCACGTTGGATGATCTTCGCCTGAATCCAAAACGATATCTTAATTTTTCCCTGATCGGCGGCAAGGACAAAGGTGAGCCCCTAACTTCGCCTGCAGCAAAGGACACTGTTGCAGTGGGAAATTAATAATGAAAAGAAAATTTTCGATCTCACTAATCTGCCTCATTGCAGGGTTAACCCTCTTCGCCCAAAACAGGGATACCACGCAACCCGTTACGATCATCAAGTCGAATAACCTTTACTGGAAGCGGATCAGTCCCGACACTGAACTGCAGATCCTTTCAGGTGATGTGAAACTAAGGCAGGGCAACACTTTATTTAGTTGCGACAGTTGCATCATCAACAATACCACCAACATCTTTGAAGCTTTCGGCCGCGTGCACATCAGCGAGGATACTACCGATGTACATTCCAACTACCTGAGATATTATATCAGTTCAAAGATGGCTTACCTCAGTGGCAATGTCCGGCTTACCGATGGAGAAGCCACCCTCACCACACCCGACCTGGAATATGATGTAACCAACAAGATTGGCACTTATAAAAACGGGGGGAGGGTTGTAAATAAAAAATCCGTGCTCACCAGCCGCGAAGGCACTTATTATACTGACCTGAAGGATATTTATTTCAGGCATAACGTAGAGTTGAAAGATCCCTCCTATTACCTCAAATCAGATTCACTGATCTATAATTCAGAAACACAGATTGCCAGGTTTATTGCCGATACCTATATTAAAGACAGTACCGGCCGTGTGATCCGCACCCGTGAAGGGTATTATGATGTAGCGAAAAGCCATGCTGAATTTTTTTCCCGTACCACTGTGGAAGATGGAAGCATGATCGCTTCCGCAGACCGTATGGCCAGTGATGACAGCACCGGCATCATCCAGATGGAAGGAAGAGCTGTGGTGAATGATACGGCACAGGGACAAACTGTGATCGCGGATGTGATCTGGGTTGATAAAAAGAATGACCGCTTCCTGGCAACGGTCAATCCATTAATGATCATCAAACAGGATGAAGATTCTATTTATGTGAGGGCGGATACCTTATTCTCGGCCCGGCTCACGGAACTATATAAAAATGATTCGGCCATGCTGGCGCTGCTCAACCTCAATGAAAAGGACAGCACTAACAGGTATTTCGAAGCTTACAGGAATGTGAGGGTTTTTTCAGATTCCATGCAGGCGGCAAGCGACAGCTTATACTATTCATTCA
Source organism: Bacteroidota bacterium (assembly GCA_023433755.1). Taxonomy (GTDB): domain Bacteria; phylum Bacteroidota; class Bacteroidia; order Chitinophagales; family Chitinophagaceae; genus Flavisolibacter. The sequence continues at coordinate 15,606 of JAEYUA010000031.1, forward strand.
AGGATTCCACTTTCCATCTGTATTACGATCCTGTTGTATGGAGTAAAAAAAGCCAGATTACCGGTGACACCATCTTCCTTTATACAAAAAATAAAAAGGCAGACCGGGTAAGGGTACTCGAGAACAGTTTTATTGCTGATGAAGTGGAACCCGGCATCTACCAGCAAATAAAATCATCCTTTATTAATGGTTTTTTCAAAGAAGGGCAACTTGATTCAGTACGTGCTGAGGGACTTGCCGAGTCCATATATTTTTTGCAGGATGAAGACAGTGCCTATACCGGAGTGAACAAAACCAGCTCCGATGCGATTGATATTTATTTTGAAGGAGGAGAACTGGATAAGGTTGTGTTCCGCAGTGAACTAAAGGGCACGCTTTATCCCATGAATCACAAGCCACCTTCCCAGATGCGGCTTGCAGGTTTCCGTTGGCTCGATGGAAGAAGGCCGAAAACGAAGTATGAAATGTTTGAGAATTAGTGGCGCGCTATGAGCTACGAGCTGCGAGAAGCTGCATGGTTCAATGATAGGTCCTCGTAGCTCGAAGCTCACCTCTCGCAGCGTCTCTTGCGGTTTTACTTAAAATTTCCCTAAAATTTTTGCGGCATTGTGCAGGATTTTCAGTTATTTCGATACGTAATTGCACTAACGAATGCTTAAAAGAGAACGGCAGGCCTATATCCTACACCAGGTTAATCTGCATAATAAGGTGTTATCCACTGACTTAAGTCAGCACATCAATGTATCGGATGATACCATCAGGCGGGATCTGCAGGAACTTGCAGAAGCCGGCAAACTGATCAAGGTACACGGAGGAGCGCTTTCCCCTTCCTTTCATAACGGTCACCATACCTCGCGTGAAGTTTATTCGTATACACAAAAGAAGATCATCGCCCAGAAAGCGGCTTCACTCATCAAGGATGGCATGTTTGTGCTAACAGGCGGTGGAACAACCATAATTGAACTGGCCCGCGCTCTTCCCATCAACCTGCATGCTACTTTCATATCGGGCAGCATACCCGCGATCTATGAATACATGAACCACCCGAATATTGATGTGATTGTGATTGGCGATAAGATTTCCAAGAATTCGAAGATCACGGTGGGGCTCGAAGCTATTTCACGGATACGGCAGTTGAAAGCCGACCTCTGTTTTATGGGTATCAATGCGATCAATATAGAGAATGGCGTTTCTGATAATGACTGGGAAGTGGTGCAGATTAAAAAAGCTATGATCGAATCGGCTCAGCGGCTGGTATGTCTTACGATTGCTGAGAAGATCAATTCCCAGCAGCCCATCCAGGTTTGTGATATCAAGAAAATAGATACACTGATCACTGAACTCACACCGGACGATCCTATATTGGAACCATATAAAAAAGCAAACATCAACGTGTTGTAAATATTTTTTTATATCCTTTGTAAAACCTTAGTATCCTGGAAACCATTTTTTTTGAACAATTAAAGTAAAAAAGATTGCTATGAGAAAATTTCTCTCCCTGATGTTTATGAACATCGGACTGCTGCTACTGGGTCTTTCTGCTTTTGCGCAGGATAGAACCATCACGGGACGTGTTACATCTGCTGATGATAACAAACCCCTGCAAGGAGTAACTGTTTCTGTTAAAGGAACGAACCGTTCCACCACAACCAATGAGAATGGTAATTTCACCATCACCGCAAGAACGGGTGACATGCTTCAGTTTTCCTATGCGGGTATGCAAACCAGTGAGATCAGGGTGCAAAGCGGCAGCAATATCGAACTTGAACTCAGTTCAAGGGAAGATGTGATGAATGAAGTGGTGGTAACCGCGATGGACGTGAAAAGAAACCCAAGGGAACTTGGTTTTTCTGTTCAGAAAGTCTCCGGTAATGAAATCGCTGAAACGCAAAGAGAAAACTTTCTAAACAGTTTACAAGGCCGTGTAGCTGGTCTTACCATCAACGGTACCGGCGGTGCCGCAGGTTCCAGCAGCCAGATCGTTCTGCGTGGTTTCAATTCCATGGCGCTCGACAACTCACCCCTCTTCGTGATAGATGGTGTGATTGTTGACAACTCCACGGTGAATGAAACTTCAAGTGGTGGTTCCGGTATCGGGCTGGCATCTGACCGTGCCAACAGGGGTAATGACTACTCCAACCGTATGTCGGATATCAACCCGAACGATATCGAATCCATCACGGTACTAAAAGGTCCGGAAGCCACTGCCCTTTATGGCAGCCAGGCCAGTTCCGGTGCCATCATCATCACCACCAAAAAAGCAAATACTGCAGGTCGTGTACTGGTAAGTTATGACAACAGTTTCCGTGTATCTAAACTGACTCGCTTACCTGATGTGAACCTCGACTACCAGGGTGGTACCAATGGTGTTCCACAAGACCTTTTCAGTTATTTTGGACCCGCCTACGAACCAAATACCGTTCGTTATGACAACCTGAATAATTTCTTCCGCAACGGTTTTGCACAAACCCATAACCTTTCGGTAGAGTATGGACAGAAGAATGCAAGTTTCCGTTTTTCCGGATCCATTTTCGACCAGGCTTCACCTATTCCAACCAACGATTACAAGAGGTATAACCTGAGGATATCGAATTCAACCAAGCTGGGAAAATTCATTGAGTTCACTCCATCGCTGACCATGATCAGCAGCCAGAACGACAAACCTTTGCGTGGCGCGAGCGGATACCTGCTCAACCTCCTGGTATGGCCTGTTGATGATGACATCCGTGAATGGCAAGACCCCAATGGCTTTAAAAAACCATTGTTCAATGCCAATCCTAATGCGGAACTTGACAATCCTTTTTATAATGTTTACAAAAACAGGAGCCACGATGAAACCCGCCGTTTCATCGGAACACTCGGTGTAAACTATACACCACTCAACTGGCTCACCATTTCCGGACGTTTTGGTTATGATACCTATAACAGTACCGGTCATACGAGATTTGACTCCATGTCCTATTTCCTGACCCGGGCACAGAGAGGTTACCAGGATAATTATTACAGGAATTATTATGGTTATAACCATACTATTACTGCTACTGCAAGAAAAACCTTTGGCGATTTTTCTGCCAGGCTACTTGTAGGAAATATGTGGCAGGATTATGAAACACAGATGTATGCTGTTTCCGGTTCCAACCTGAAAGATGCGAATGCTACAGATAGCAGCAATACCGATCCTGCTACAAGGGTACGTTTGTCTAACGCTAAAAAAGGTGAGCCCAACTATAGCATCAACAGGCAGTCAGCTTTCTTTGGTGAGGCTTCCATTGGCTGGAAAAGTGCCATTTACCTTTCTTATTCTCACAGGTTTGAAGAGTCTTCCATCTTCCCTAATGATTTCAGGCGATACAATTATCCTGCAGCCAGCATCAGTATAATTGTTTCTGACCTTATAGGCCTGAAGAGTGATTTCCTCTCTTACTGGAAGTTAAGAGGATCGCTTGCTAATACGGCCCGTTCCAGCTCACCGTATGCTAACCAGTCTGTTTTCAACGACAATACTGGAAGCGGCGGCGGATACTATTATGGTTTCACCAATAGTAATCCCCTGTTGAGACCGGAAAAGCAGGAAACATTTGAGATTGGAACAGAGTTCAGGCTGATCCGCAACCGTATTTCCCTGGACGCAACCTATTATAATACCAAGAACAAAGACCTGATCGTGGAATTGTTCAGGGCCAGTTATGGTACTGGTTTCGTTTTGAATACACTTAACGTGGGTTCCAACCAGAACCAGGGTGTTGAGGTGGCTATCGATGCGAACATTGTACAGAATACCAAGTTCAGGTGGAACAGCCGTGTGAATTTTAATAAAATGTGGAACGAGGTAACTGGTTTGCCTGCAAACGTTCCTGAATTTTATATTTCTGACACCTGGTTGTATGGTAATGCCCGAGGTGGATTGATTGTAGGTGGTTCAACAACCAGCATCACATCCTATGGTTACAAGCGCAATAACGCAGGTCAAATTCTGATCAATCCAACTACAGGTTTGCCCGTAGTTGATGCCACCTTCAAATTAAGGGGTGACAGAAATCCTAATTATACTGTAGGTTGGCTGAACAGTCTTTCCTATAAGAATTTCCGTTTAAGTTTCCTTTGGGATTTCAAAATCGGAGGAGATATTTTCAATGCAACAGAAGATTACCTGACCGGATTGGGTAGAAGCCACCGAACAGCTGACCGTATGACTCCAAGAGTGGTGGACGGTATACTTGAAGACGGTTTGGAAAATACCACTACACCAACCAGGAATAATATCTCTTTCACTCCGTTTCACAACCAGGCTTATTACACTACTATGCCTGAAGAAGAATTCATCCAGAAAGATGTAAACTGGGCACGCCTCAGGGATATTTCACTGAACTACACTTTTGGTTCAAATGTGATGAACAGGCTCAAGTTTGTCCGTACGCTGAGTGCATTTGTTACTGCCAATGACCTGGTGCTGATCACCAATTACAGGGGAGCAGATCCGGCCGTGAATGGAAATACAGCAGGCAGCCGCGGTGTAGGTGCCTTTGGATTTGATTACGGAAACGTTGGTACCCCGGTAAGTGTTAACATCGGAATCAGGGCAAACTTTTAAAAATTAAAAAGTATGAAAATGAAAAATATAATTATAAGATCTTCTTTCTTCCTGGTGCTGGCGGGCGCAAGCTTTTCCTGCTCCAAAAAGATCGACGAAGCCTATGCCAACCCCAATGCGAACGTGAGGGTTCCGGTTGAAACCCTGCTGCCACAAATTGTATCAGCAATGGCTGGCAACTATGCAGGTCATGGTACCATGTGGGATTCCCGCTACATTGGCGCATACATTCAGAACTGGCAATGGTATACCAATAACAGCAACTTCGACCGCATGGGATATACCAACTCTGCCGGTGATGTGGCGCAATCCACCTGGAGAATGCACTATTATGATATCGGGCAGAACAATGCCCGTATGATTCAGTGGGCATTGGAAGAAGGCAAGCCTGAATACGCAGGTGCCGGCAAGGCCATCTTTGCCTGGAGTTGGCTCACGCTTACCGATTATTATGGAGAAGTGATTTTGAAAGAGGCTTTCAATACAGACCTCATCACTTTCAAATATGATACGCAGGAGGAAGTGTATGAGCATGTTCGCAAATTGTGTTATGAAGCCCTGGCTCATTTCGATGCTGCTGGTACGGGTGTGAATGCCAGCCTTGCAAAAGGTGATACCTATTTCTATGGTGGTGATATTGCCAAATGGAGAAAATTTGTACATGGCATACTGGCCAGGTATCACAACCACCAGAGCAACCTGCCTTCTTATAACGCAGATTCTGTGATCTATCATGCCGACCGCTCTATTCTCGTGAATGCTGATAATGCCATGGTTAAATTTGCGGCCACACCACTGAGTGCAACCAATAATTTTTTCGGGCCGCTGCGTAACAACCTCGGAGCCGGAAGCAGTGTGTCACCAACTGGTATCCGCCAGGGTGCTTATATCGCCAACCTGATGAATGGCACCAACTCAGCCTTATCAGGCGTGGAAGATCCAAGAGCATGGTACATCCTGAGAGGTAATGTTAATGGAACCATCGTTGGTGTTGAACCCAACCTGGGACAACAGGCGATTCCGGATGTGAACGACAGGCCTGAAAGCTTCTGGGGGGTTGTACAGGGGGCCACTGCAAATAATACGGCACCTGCAACTGACGCCAATGCACGTTTTATTTTTAAGAACAATTCACCCTTCCCTATCATGACTGCTTCCGAAATCCATTTCATGAAAGCAGAAGCTGCGTTCAAAAAGGGTTATTCCGGTGTAGCATACAATGCCTATCGTGAAGGTATCAGCCAGCATTTTGACCTGCTGACCACCACCTATAACCTCAGCATACCTGCAGGTAAAGAAATCACTCCTGCTGTCAAGGACGCCTATATGAACAATCCCGCGGTGGTGCCTCCTACCCCTGCTGAATTGAAACTCAACCAGATCATGCTCCAGAAATACATTGCCATGTTTGGTTATGGTGTCCTGGAAACATGGGTGGATATGCGCCGCTATGATTATGTGGATTTAGGTCCGGATGGCGGCCAGGTATATACTGATTTCGAAGTACCTACAGGTGGTGATCTTTTCCCTGACAATAATGGAGAACTGGTTTACCGCATGCGTCCACGTTTCAACTCCGAATATGTTTGGAATATCCTGGAACTGGAGCGTATCGGTGCAACCGAACTGGATTATCATACTAAAAAAATGTGGTGGAACCAGCCTTGATCATTCTTAAAACATCAAACATGAAAAAAACATTTTTATATACTTCTTTATTCGCGCTGATAGCTTTCAGCCTGGGTTGTGATAAAGACAGTGGCATTAAGGCAACGTATGAACTCGTACCGGGTACCAAGGCATTGCTGAAAGTGAACTATGCTTCCGCTTATGCCTCAAATCCTCCAGTGCAATTGGAAATAAATGGCACCAGGATGAGTAATTTGATTACGGGGCGTACACCATTTCCCGGAGGCGGACTGAATACAGGTGGCAGTAATTTTCCTGATTACCTTCCGGTAGATCCAGGATCCGTTTCAGTTTCCGCTGTTATTCCTAAAAAAGGAACTGAGACTGATTCAATCGTTTTATTCAATAACAATGTAACATTAGTTGCAGGTAAAAATTACACAGCTCATGTAACAGATACGGCTGCCAATACCAAGGTGGTATTGCTGGAAGATGATATCAGCATGCCTGATACCGGCACTGTGCGCTATCGTTTTGTGAACCTGATGCCTAATGTACCCGCAGTGGATCTTTATTATGGAACCACGCTGGTAGCTGCCAATGTGCCTTATCTAGGTGCAAGCAATTATTTCACCATGAATACATGGGGACTTGTATCGCAGAACTGGACCATCCGTCCTGCTGGCACAACAACCGGTACTGCAATGGCCACCTATATCAGTGCCAGCAGTATCGCTCCCAGAAGAGTATTCACCATCTTCGCGATGGGATACAAGGATCAGACATCGGCGGCGCTGAAACCGTATGTGTCGTTTTTGTATAACAGGTGAGACGTGAATCGTGAATCGTGAATCGTGAATCGTGAGACGTGAGACGTGAGACGTGAGACGTGAATCGTGAATAAATATGTTCATAAAAAATCCCGCTTAGTTAAGCGGGATTTTTTTTATCCGAAGAATAAATAACAGAGTAGAACCGAAGTAATGATCCCTACCAGGTCGGCGAGCAACATGGCTCCTACCGCATACCTGGTGTTCCTGATGGAAACCGCGCCGAAATAAACCGCGATCACGTAAAAAGTGGTATCGGAAGATCCCTGAAGAATACAGGCCAGCCTGCCGGAAAATGAATCAGGCCCGAAAGTTTTCATGGTATCGATCATCATGCCCCTTGCACCACTTCCGCTGAGCGGTTTGATTAATGCGGTAGGCAAACCATCAACAAACTTTGTATCAGTGCCCAGTGCCGCGAAAATATATTTGATGCCATTGATCACCACATCAAAGGTTCCGCTGGTACGGAGCATGCTGATTGCCACAAGCATTCCAACCAGGTAAGGAATGATGCGCACAGCCGTTTCAAATCCACCCTTCGCTCCTTCAATGAAAGCATCAAACACATCAATCTTTTTATACACCGCTCCAAGGATGATGAGGAAGAGGATTAGTAATAAAATACCATTACCCATAACACCGGAAACTACCTGCACTCGCTCTGTTGGTAAAGAAGTGAGGTAAAGAACAATAAGCGTAACCAGTGCGGATACGCCACCCACCCAGGCCAGGATGACGGGCTGGAACACATTGATCTTTTGTTTGAAGGATACAATGAACATGGCTGCCATCGTAGCCACGAAAGTGGCGATCATGCAGGGAATAAAAATATCAGTGGGATTA
>JAEYUA010000076.1 GCA_023433755.1 Bacteroidota bacterium
GCAGGGACCTGACCATGATGCCCTTCACCTTTGGCTGAACAAAGTGACAAAGAATATGAAAGAGATCAAAAAAGAAGAAGAGGAATACGAAGAGGAAAAAGAAGAGCTGAAAAAAAACATAGAAAGCTTTTATACTTATTTCGAGTAAGTTTCCCTGCTGAATGAAAAAAGGCAGCTATTCAAGGCTGCCTTTTTAATAAAGTGTAGGAACCAGCTTAAACAGCCGAAAGTGTTCTTTTCATCCTGATTACATTGCCGAGTTTTTCCTCCCTTTCCTGTCTTCTAAGATTTTGCTCCAATATGACCAATAGCGAGGCAGCAATAGCAACGGCCACTAAAAAAATAAAGGCAAATATGGTAGTCATGTCATAAGATTTTGAAGGTGAAACAATACATCAACTGAGAACGACAAAGCTACCACAACCTGCTTCCCTGAACTATGAGGATAGTCAAGATATAACGTTGACATATATCAACGAAAGATGCTATTCATGGGTTTTTAGCTCTTTTTCAAACCTTCGAGATGGAAAACATACTCACGGGCGGTGACCAAAAGCCCTTTGGGACCCCAGCAGCAGTTGGCAGGGATAGCAGGCAAACTGATCAAAGCCATTCTTTCACCTTTATCATCAAGAATGAGAATACCCTCCTTATTGCATAAATACATATTGCCATTTTCGTCCATCTTCATGCCGTCGCTGTTTTCCTCAGCAAACACACCCTTGTATTCCAGCGTGTAGGCATCATACATGCTGATCATTTTTTCAAAAGCTTTGTTTGAACAGATGTAAAGGGTTTCACCGCCGGGCGACAAACAAACCCCGTTCGGATACTGGTAATGGTCACAGAATAATTTCACTTCTCCTTCCGCGAAAGCATACACACCGGCTTTTGCCTGGAACTTCGCCGGATTTAACTGCCCGTTCTTTAATCCGTATGGTGGATCACTGAAAAACACTGTTCCATTATCATGCACCACCAGGTCGTTGGGACTGTTGAATGGCTTTCCCCTGAATATGCTGATATAAGACTGAATATTTTTTCCATCCCAAATGCCGATATCATGACTACCATGACGGCATACAAGCAACCCGCCTTGTTTCGACCATGCAAGACCGTTAGACCCGGCCTGGTCAGGTTTCAGATCAGGATCATACTGGATATTGGTACCACTGTTGGAAATAACAATATGCTTTGATTCCTGCTGGCTGATGCTGCAGATATGATTTGCCTGTATATCACTGAAAAGAAAATAACCCTGCTCATGCCATACCGGCCCTTCAGTGAACAGGCAGTCATCGGCCAGGCAATGGCTTGTAAAATCCGGAGTGATGAACTGGAAAACTTTTTCCTGGTAAACAGTTAATTGATGATGCATAAGATTTTGCTTGGCATGAATATGCAAGATCGACAAAAGCTCCGGCATTACCCGATCAATCCAGCGAGACGACCCACTACCTTGTCAAGATTGATCCCTTTTCCCAGCACAGGCCTGAACAAATCACCTTCTACTGCCAGTCTTTCAAAAATATTTTTTGCTGTCCAGGTACGGGATGTAAGTCCCTTTTTCAACTCACTCCAGTCTAGCGGGGTTGAAACAGGTATGCCGGGCTTGGGCCTTAAAGAATAAGGTGCAGATACTGTTTGTATTTCCCTGTTCTGCAGGTAATCAAGATAGATTTTGCCTTTCCTGTTAGCTGGTCTTCTTTCTATACTGGTGAAACCAGGAAATTCATGATTAACCAGTGTCACCACCAATTCTGCAAGCTGCTTCGATTGGTCATAACTGTATTTCGCTCCCAGTGGCACCAATATGTGAAGCCCTGTTGATCCTGAAGTTTTGCAATAAGCATCAGCACCGATCGCATCCAAAATTTCCTTTACTTTCAAAGCCACCTGCATCACCTGCTCAAAAGAATTGCTGTCATCTGGATCCAGGTCAATCAGGCACCAGTCGGGTTTTTGCCAGCTCTGCACCCTTCCATGCCAGGGATTCATTTCAATGCAACCCAGGTTAGCCATGTAAATGAGGCTGGCTTCGTTGGTGCAAACAAGGTATTCCACCGTGGTATTGGTTGATTCACTGAAGTCTTTATGCGTTTCCACCCATGAAGGAACCTTACCTTTCTGGTTCTTCTGGTAAAAATTAGAGCCTTCAATTCCATTCGGATGCCGGTTGAGTGATTGGGGCCTGTCCTTCATGTAAGGCATGATGTAAGGAGCGATCTTCAGGTAATAATTGATCATATCACCTTTACTGAATTTTTCCTTCTTCCAGTACAATTTATTGAGGTTGGTAAGTTTCAGTTCATGACCGTTCAGTACCAGCATTTGTTCATCAGCTACAGACAGATCCAATTGTATAAGTCCTTTGCTTTTCACAGGAGCCTTCCCCGTTTTTTTTGCAGCAGTTACAGCGCCGCTGCTTTTGCGAGGTGATTTTTTTGAAGAAACGGTTTTTTTAGCCGGCTCTTTTACTTTAACAGCGGTTTTTTTAGAGGCGGTTTTCTTTGCTGCTGTTTTTTTAACTGCACTTTTTTTACCTGCCATATACGTTGATTTTTCAAAACCTACATCCTTTGCCTTTTTATCTGACCGCATTCCCATGAAGATGGGATGCCTGGCAATGCCCTCCCTGGTCCATTCGGAAAACTTGATCTCACATACCAGTTCAGGCTTCACCCAGGTGACCGGTTGGTTAGGTTTTGGACATTTCTCAAATGGGCAATCACTGATGATGAGAGGTTGTAACTGTTCGTGAACTTCCTTCAGCAACTGCGTATTGAATCCACTTCCTGTATGACCTACATAAACCAGTTTTTCTTTTTCATAAACACCCAAGAGCAGGGCACCGAAATATTTTCGCGAATTGCGCGGACGGGTATATCCGGCGATCACTACTTCCTGCCGCTGATTCACTTTGATTTTTAACCAGTCGGCCGTACGGGATCCTGCATGATAACTGCCTGATCCTTTTTTTGCCATGATACCTTCAAGTCCCTGGGCCATGGCGGCTTCAAAAAACTTTATTCCTTTTCCTTCCACATGATCACTGTATTTAATCACAGGGTCATTCTCCGGTATCACTGACCTGAGGATCTTTTTTCTTTCAAGCAAACTCAAAGCTGAGATATCATAACCATCGAGCCATAGCAGGTCAAAAATAAAATATTGCAGGTGCACAGGCGTGTTCTGCCAGTTTTGAAGAGATTGAAAAACCGCCATACCCTTTTCATCAACTGCCACGATCTCACCATCGAAAACCGCTTTCAGATTTAATTGCTGTAATGCCCTGGACACCGGCTCATAACGAGCCGTAAAATCAGAAAGATTACGGGAGCTCAGCTTCACATCTTCACCATCGCAATAAGCAACGGCACGGTAACCATCCCATTTTATTTCATAGATCCAATCATCCTTATCAAAAGGTTCTTCCACCAGGCTGGCCAGCATAGGCACCAGGTTTCCAGGCATCGGTGCTGGCCTGGCCAGTTCACCTGCCTGTTTTATTAAGGCCGGGACTTTTTTTTTACAGCTTTTGAACCGGTTGCCTTCTTTTTGGCTCTGGCTTTTTTCGGAGCAGTTTTCTTAACGGCTTTTTTTGCAGAAGATTTTTTTGCAGGTGCAGCAGATTTGCGGACGGACTTTCTGCCACTCAGCGCATCTGCTT
>JAEYUA010000104.1 GCA_023433755.1 Bacteroidota bacterium
CAGGATGGTTCACTCTCTTCCTGTTACTGTTTCTCTTTCTCTTTCTCTTTCTTCTTTTTTTTAGCCGTTTAGGCGGGAAGTACCAGCCTTCGCTGAAGCTACGGTTAACGCAGCGGTAAGTAGTGTATTACATTCAAATAGTCATTCCTGTGCCTTCCGTAGCGTAACGCTAAAAGTTTATCGAAGTTTGGTCCCTTCTCAGAGAAATAAAACAATCCATGGTACTTAAGTTCATTCAAGCCAATGGCCAACGGCCAATAGCCAAAAGCCTTTTTACCTTATAAAAATAAAACACCCCCATGCTGGGGGGTGCCTGAGGTACCGAGCAGATTCGAACTGCTGTAGGAGCTTTTGCAGAGCTCAGCCTAGCCACTCGGCCACGGTACCATGCCGTTTAAAGCGGTTGCGAAAATAAGGATAATTTTACTTGCAGAAGCATCACATCCGGGAAGAACTCCCCGCTTGCTCAGAAAGGTTTGGGGATTAACTTTCCATTTCAATTACCCGTATGCAAAAGATCGCCGCATCAGAACTGATCATCAATAACAGGGGAGCCATCTACCATCTTGACCTGAAACCCGAAGAATTGGGGGGCACCGTGATCACAGTGGGTGACCCTGACCGTGTGTCCAGGGTCAGCAGCCGATTTGATTCCATTGAGATCAAAAGGCAGCACCGCGAATTCATCTCACACACAGGTTATGTCGGTAAAAAAAGGATCACGGTCCTTTCCAGCGGTATTGGCCCTGATAATATAGATATCGTGATCAATGAACTGGACGCACTGGTGAACATCGATTTTGAAAGCCGGACCATTAAGGAAAATCTAAGTTCTCTCAATATCCTCCGGATCGGCACCTGCGGCTCCCTGCAGGCTGATATACCGGTGGATGGCTTCGTGGCTTCCACGCATGGACTTGGTCTTGACAACCTGCTGAATTTTTACAGGCTGGAACCGAATGACCAGGAAAAACAATTGCTTCAATCCTTCGTAACACATACCCAGTTGCATGCGCAGATAGGTGATCCCTATATCAATTCGGCCAGTCCCTCCCTGCTCAAACATTTTGTAGATGGTTATTACCAGGGCATCACGGTAACCTGTCCCGGGTTTTATGGTCCGCAGGGAAGAGTGCTAAGATTAGGCGTTCGCAATCCTGAACTGATCAACCGCCTCACTGAATTCCGTTTCGGCCAGCACCGCATCTCCAATTTTGAAATGGAAACTTCTGCCATTTACGGACTGGGAAAATTATTGGGACATCATTGCCTTTCACTGAATGCAGTAGTTGCCAACAGGGTGCAGAAAACTTTTTCCGAGAATGGTGTAGCGGCAGTTGACCGACTGATTGAAAAAACTCTAAGCATTATTGAAGCGAATTTTTAAAAGGGATAATGAAAATACATTTTTACAAATACCAGGGAACGGGAAATGATTTTGTGATCCTCGACAACCGCGACGGTTCATATAATTCCCTCAATACAGCACAGATCGCGCTGCTCTGCGACAGGAGATTCGGCATCGGCGCTGACGGTCTCATGATGCTGAACCTGAAAGAAGGGTATGATTTTGAAATGAAATATTTCAATGCCGATGGACGCGAAGGCAGCATGTGTGGTAATGGCGGCAGGTGTCTTACCCAATTCGCTTACGACCAGGGCATCATCCAGACCACCTATAAATTCATTGCCTATGATGGCGAACATGAATCAGGCATCAATAACGATGGCACCATAGCACTGAAGATGAAAGATGTGGACTCCATGACAGAAGAAAAAGGAAATTATATTCTGAATACGGGCTCGCCTCATTTTATTACGCTGAGGGAAAATGTGATGGACCTGGATGTTTTTAAAGAAGGTTCAGAGATCCGCAATAGCCCGCCCTTCCGGGAAGAAGGCATCAATGTGAATTTTGTAGAGCATATTGATAATGATACGGACCGCATCATCGTGAGAACTTTTGAGCGCGGTGTGGAAGACGAAACCTTTTCCTGCGGCACCGGTGTAACAGCCGCGGCGCTGGTCTGTCATCATAATGATAATGGCTTCAACCGCGTTGAAGTAGAAACGAAGGGTGGCCTGCTGAGTGTTGAGTATGTGAAATCCGGCCACAGTTATACGGATGTCTGGCTCAACGGTCCCGCCGAAAAAGTTTTCCAGGGAGAAATAGAAATTTCAGAATCATAACCTTCATATTACATCCTACATGTTCCCTTTCAATATCCGTGTTTATGGTATCCTGCTGAATGAAAAAAAAGAATTGCTGGTAAGTGATGAACTGATCAGGGGTAAACGTTACACCAAATTTCCCGGTGGTGGAATGGAATACGGCGAAGGAACCAGGGATTGTTTAAGAAGGGAATTTTTGGAAGAGATGAACCTTTCGGTTGAGGTGATGGAACATATTTATACCACGGATCATTTCCAGGAATCAGCTTTTCACCCGGGGCACCAGATCGTTTCCATTTATTATTATGTAAAAGCGCTTGAACCTATACGGTGCAGGATCTGTGACAAACCTTTTGATTTTGATGAAAGCCAGATGGAGAATTATGAAAAGGTGAACGAGATCGAGGCTTTCAGGTTTATTCCATGGGCTGAGATTTCTGCTGACCAGGTGACTTTACCGATTGATAAAATTGTGGTTGATTTAATAACCGCCAAGAAATAAGGGGCAGAAGTAAACGCCAAGGCTTGGCGCCCTTCTTTCTTGGCGGTGAAAAAATCATCCTGCAGTGGGGATATTCGTTTCCGGTTCCTCTCCCATAGCAGCTTTTTTCATCCTTGCTGCCTTATCATGACCCAGGTATTTTTCAATCCATCCATGCAATAAATAAATCACAGGCGTAAGTAAAATGGCCATGAAGAATTTGTAGATATAATTCCCGGTACCGGTAACCGCCACCTGGT
>JAEYUA010000112.1 GCA_023433755.1 Bacteroidota bacterium
GTTCTTCCCACAACTTCCAATAATGGATTCACAGGAACCTGGAGCCCTGCAACGGTAAGCAATACTGCATCGGCTGTTTATACTTTCACTCCGGATCCAGTTCCCGGACAGTGTATAGGTATTGCTGCCTTTACATTAACTGTAAATCCAATACTGTCACCAGCATTCAGCTTTGGTACTTCGCTGAGTCTTTGTAGCGGAAGCACTGCGCCTGTTTTACCTGCAACTTCCGATAATGGTATCAGCGGTACCTGGAGTCCTGCTGTGGTCAGCAACCAGGCATCAGGGGTTTATACATTTACTTCTGTACCTGGACAGTGTGCCTCTGCTGGCACCACGCTCAACGTGACCGTTATTCCTGTTGCAACTGTTTTCAGCGGCAACAAGGATACTGTTGTAAACGACGGCGCCATCATCCCTGGCAATAATCTTTCCGGCTCCCCTGCAGGCGTTAGTTTCAACTGGACCAATTCCAATCCTGCAATAGGACTGCCGGCATCAGGTACCGGTAATATTCCATCCTTTACAGCAGTGAATAGTGGATCTGCTCCTGTAATAGCTGTCATCACCATCACACCCGTGGTGAATGGATGTGCCGGCGCACCTTACGTGTACAGGATTACGGTTAACGCACTTGACAAAGACGTGTTTGTACCCAATGTATTCTCACCTAATAATGACGGTAAAAATGACCTGCTGAAGGTTTATGGAAATTATATAAGCCGCATAGACATGCGCATATTCAACCAGTGGGGTGAGCAGGTGCAACGCATTACTGATAAGAATGCAGGATGGGACGGTAGACACCAGGGTAAACCTCAACCTGTTGGTGTATATGTGTACACCTTGCAGGTAGTGATGCTTGACGGAAGAACCCTCAACCTGAAAGGCAACATAACCTTATTGAGATAAAAGCTAAAACCAGAAATATTCATAAAGCCATATCCAACTAAAATGAAAAATATTCCGATGAAATTGTCCCTGCTTATATGCTGCCTGGCATTAAACGTACTTCAGGCTGCGGCTCAGACAGACCCTCATTTCACGCAGAACTATACCTATCCCATGTACATCAATCCCGCCATGGTTGGCAGCAGTGATGGCGACTACAGGGTTTCTGCTATTTACAGAAGCCAATGGGGAAGCATGGGTCATCCTTACCGCACCGGCGGTATTTCGTTCGACGCACGTACCAACAACAACCTGGCACTGGGGGTTAACCTCATGAACCAGTCTGCCGGTGATGCAGGTTTTAATTATTTCAATACTTATGCATCCATTGCCTATACTGGTGTGAAATTCGGAAAGGATGAACAGCACCGCGTGGTATTTGCCATGCAGGCAGGTTTGATCAACCGCAGCGTGGACCGGTCGAAGTTCAAGTGGGGCGAACAATGGAATCCCATCACCGGCTACAACGGCGGCAATCCAACTACAGAAAGTTTTGCAGCAACTTCAGCCACTACTCTTGACATGGGTACGGGAGCCATGTATTATGATGCGGCTCCAGGCAAAAAATTTAATGTATTCGGAGGTGTTTCCTTCTTCCATATCAACAAACCCAGTGACCCGATCATCTCCTCGCAAAGCACGGAACTCAATGTGATCCCGATGCGCTACACCGTGCATGGCGGTGTTAGTCTCAACCTTGTAAATGACCTGATGCTGGTCCCTCATTTTCTTTACAACCAGCAGGGCAATGCAAGAGAAACCATGCTAGGTGTATATGCAAGAAAAATTGTGAATGATGAAACCGATGTAATGCTCGGCGCCTACTACAGGCATAAGGATGCGATTGCGCCATATTTTGGAGTGGATTATAAAAATTTCCTGGTGGGACTGAGCTATGATGTGAATACTTCAAAACTGGGTGCGCAAACCAGGAACGTGAATAGTTTTGAGCTGAGCTTTTCCTATATTATGCGCAAAGGCATCAAAAGCGTTCTTGATTTCAATCCCTGTCCCAGGTTATAAACTGTCCCTATTTTTCCATCCAAGAGATCGATAAACTATGAATACGAACTTATTTTCT
This sequence comes from Bacteroidota bacterium, assembly GCA_023433755.1. Classification (GTDB taxonomy): domain Bacteria; phylum Bacteroidota; class Bacteroidia; order Chitinophagales; family Chitinophagaceae; genus Flavisolibacter. The sequence continues at coordinate 2,033 of JAEYUA010000112.1, forward strand.
CCACGCAATAACATGCTTCCTGGTGAAGAAGCCATGAACCTACTGAAACGGGTGATACTTATATTACTTGGATGTACGGTTTTATTTGATGCCAACAGCCAGACAGATAAAAGACTGGTGATGGCAGATAAACTATTTGCCCAGGGAGACTATTATACTGCAGCCGGTCTGTACCGGCAATTCCTGGAACCACCGGTGAAAAAGAAAAACACCAGTGATTTTCCTCTGAATGCCAACAGGAATGCAGAAGGTAAAACAGGTAAAGCAGGGAGCCGTGAAGATATTATGTACAAGCAGGCAGAAAGCTACCGTCTTGCCCACTACTGGAATGAAGCTGCTGAAGTTTATAAAAAAACCTTTGAAGCTGATCCTGCCAAACATGCCGATGCTTTATACTGGTACGCTGTGAGCCAGCGTTCACTGGGTAACTATAAAGAAGCAGTTGAAGCAATCAATCAATTTCTGTCAGGCAATGTTTCAGCTTCACGTTTTGAGCAGGCTGCAAAAAACGAAAAGCGCACGCTTGACTTTATCATGTCACAAATTTCAAGACCTGACCTGCCATTGTTCAAAGTGGAAAAACTGGCCGCTCCTTTCGCTAAGGATAAAGGCCTCTTCGCACCATTTATCCAGGGAGAGCAATTATTTGTTACAAGTACTCAAAATTTACCGACAGGCCCTAACCAAAATCCTTATGTTAACAGGTTGTTCGCGATTACAATTTCCGCCGGTGCCCTGCAACAGCAAATGCCCCTTGCAATAGAATCACTTGATTCAACAATGAACCAGGGTGCGGTGAGTGTGAGCGCTGATGGCAGGTTTCTATACTTCACCCAATGGAAAAGAAATGAAAGGCCCTCCATTTATGTCTCCCCGAAAACAGCAAATGGCTGGGGTCAACCCAGGCTGCTTTCGATCAATATGCAAGGCACATCCAGCCAGCAACCATTCTGCAGTGCGGATGGAAAGTATCTATAC
>JAEYUA010000098.1 GCA_023433755.1 Bacteroidota bacterium
CTGGGCGCCGATTGCACGTGTAAAGAATAATCCCCGCATTCATATTCCCATTTTCGGGAACGGTGATATTGATTCACCTGAAAAAGCGCTGGAGTATAAAAACCGTTACGGTGTGGATGGCATCATGGTTGGTCGTGCTGCCATTGGTTATCCCTGGATCTTTAACGAGATCAAACATTTTTTCAGCACGGGCACACATCTCGCGCCTCCTTCCATTGAGCAAAGGGTGGAAGTGATCCGGCAGCACCTGCATAAATCCGTGGCCTGGAAGGGGCTCAAGCCCGGCATCAACGAAATGCGCCGCCATTATACCAATTATCTCAAAGGTCTGCCTAATATTAAAGAGTTCAGGCTACAGCTGGTTACGGTTGCTGAAGTGGAAGAGGTGGAAGCCATTCTTGAAAAGATTATCCGGCAGTACAGCGGTTATGAATTCGCTCCCAGGAAGATCGACATGGATGCCATGGCGCATAGCTGTGGTTAGGAGGCCACGAATTTTAATCCTGCGATAGATGCTATAAGTGTGGTGATGAAAAATAATCTCCAGAAATCTGCAGGCTCTTTAAAAAAAAGGATGCCGATGATCACCGTTCCAACCGCGCCAATACCTGTCCATACCGCGTAGGCCGTACCTAGAGGAAGTGTAAGGCTGGCTTTATACAGCAGGAGCATACTCAAACCCAGGCTGATAAAAAAACCGGTGATCCATAAAGCAAATTCATTTCCTGAAGATTCTTTTGCTTTGGCCAGGCAGGTAGTGAAGCCCACTTCAAATAAGCCTGCTACGATAAGTATGATCCAGTTCATGGGGCAAAGCTAGCCAAATTAGGGAGGGGGCTTAAACTACAGGTGTCGAAATTTCTATATATTTTCAGTAGACTGCAATAAACACATACCTGATTGAGTTAATGAATATCAATCGAGGAAGCCCAATAGCTGACTAATTATTCAAACTGAAACCATGAGATTTTTTCTGCTTGTTTCCACACTTTTTATAATTACTTCAGATACAATAGGACAATCGAAATTTGAGCCAGAACCATTTATCATTCAGGGAACCATCTCTAATTGTCCAGTAAATTTTTTAAAATTTTACTATTATGATTCGAATCACCAGGAGCTGGTGGATACAATATTCCTGAACGAATCAGGGAGATTTTACCTGAAAACCTTTAATGTAAAATTTCCACAACAGGTAAGTATTCAAAACCGAAGTGTTCAGATCAATCAGCTATTGGTGGCACCTGGTTATCATCTTACCATAACGGCAAATGGGGAAGACAATTATAGCATGCAAACAAGCAAAAGAATTTCAGGTACCGGTGCAGCAAGCAACCAGTATCGTTTTATGTATGATTCGGTATGGTCGTCCAGAAATAACAGTGTAGAGTGGTACAATTTTAAAGAGCAGGACCTGGTCGCTTTTATAAAAACCATTGAGCATCTTGAAGACTCCGTGGCAAAGGTTACGTTTGACCGGGCTGTTGATAACGATAAGTATTTTGAATTTTTCCGTTCGATGGTTTTACTGGATAATCAGTTCAAAAAATTATCCATGCTTCTGACGTATGTTAACTGGCAGTTTTATGGTTATGATAAATCTGTTTCTTTCGTAAGAAGTCATTTTGATAATGAAATCCTGGATAAAATCAATAATGAGAATTATTTGATTTCTCCCAGGTATAGAAGCCTGGTTACAAGTGTATGGCTGGAATACCTGGTCAACCTGGATTTGGAAAAAAATCCGGCACTGAAGAACGATAAGGATTATGAATTTAAAAAGTTAGTAGAAGTGTATTCAGGCAAAGTGAAGCACAGGGTTCTATTTAGTAAGCTTCAGAGTAAAATAATGTTTTGTAAGTCAATGGAGGAGTTTAATGCCTTGTCAGATCTTTATAATCGATACAGCGCCGAAATTGACAACCAGGATTACAGAAATGTGCTGATAGCCAGGATGGAGGAAAAGAAAATGGAACTGCTCCGTATCCAAACAGGACAACCTGTTCCAAATTTTGTTCTGCAAAGCAATACAGGCACAAGGCACAGTCTCGGTGACTTTAAAAATAAGGTCGTTTATATTGACCTTTGGTCTAGCTGGTGCGGCCCCTGCCGGGAAGAAATTCCCGCCTTCAAAGAATTATACAACCGTTTCAAAAACGATGACAGGATTGCTTTTGTAAGTATCGGTGTACTGGATGAAGAAAAAAAATGGAAAAAAGCGATTAGGGAAGATCAACCTGCCTGGCTGCAGCTATTTGATAGCGAGGGTGTGGTGACAAAATTCTTTTTTGTAAATATGGTACCCCAGTTTATAATCATTAACAAAGAGGGTAACATACTTGAATTTGATGCTCCCCCACCCAGCAGTGGAAAGAAAATAGAGGACTTGCTGAATGAAGCAATTTCAAAATGAATCGTCTTCATTTAACTATATTTTAAAATCTAAGAATATACCGACTGGCTACTGGCTACTGACTACCGACTTCAACCTTCGACCATGAGTCAGTCGCCAATGGCTAAAGGCCAATAGCTAATGGCTTCAATGATGCACTGCCTTTCTCACCTCATCACTCAAAGGAGAAACTGCCGGGTCAAAATAATGGGTGAGATTGCCTTCTTCATTCACCAGGTATTTTGAGAAATTCCACACCGGCTCCTGGTCGTTCCAGCCGTTTTTTCTTTTTTCCGAGAGCCATTGAAAAACAGGATGCTGGTCCTTCGATTTTTTTACTACCGTTTTGCGGGCCAATGGGAAACGGATACTGAAACTGTTGATACAAAAATCTGCGATCTCCTGGTCGGAGCCTTTTTCTTGTTCCCCAAAATCATTGGAGGGGAAAGCAATGATCTCCAGGTCCTCTTTTGAATGCTGGTAGAGCTTTTGTAATTCATCATATTGCGCCGTGTAGCCGCAAAGGCTGGCGGTATTCACGATCAGGATCTTCTTTCCCTTTAAGCCTGCGAAATCAAGTTTTTTTCCATTGATGAGTTCTACATCAAGATCGTAAATACTTTCATTTGCCTCTGCCATCCTCCTGTTTTCTATGATATTTCCCTTACCCATTCGCCTGTTTAAAGCAGTAAAAACTGGGTAGATATATTTCAAAACGCGCTGCTTCAGGTTCATCTTTGCCATATCCTATATATTCCAAATGTATGCCAGTGAAAATAGCCTAATGTTTTATACTTACCAGTCAGTCAAAAATTTACGTGTATTTATAAGGTATTAATACTATTGTTTTCGCCTGTATTTCTTTATTCCTTTGTATGTGCTGTATTCTGTTATTGAATTTCAGTGTGATACAGATTCAGCCTATCCAAATCCAAGCCTATGAAAGTAAAATTCTACCTTTTACCTATCATACTTTTCCTTAATTTTTCCCTGGCAGCGCAAAATTGCGCTTCTATCAATATTGCTTATTCCACCGCCGAATCAAGATGTGTCGCTACGGGTTCCATTACGGTTAATGCAACGGGAGGTTCGGGAAATTTCAATTACCAGGCAATGGGTCCGGTTACCACTATGGTAACCTCTTCACCTGTCATTACAGGTTTGCCAGGCGGCACTTATACGATCAGGGTAATAGATGTAACATTAAATTGTATCCGTGAAGTTCAGGATGTAGTGGTTGCAGGTACTTATAGTGATCCGCGGTTCCAGCTCTCTAAAACTGATGGCACCTGTGCCGGTAATGATGGCACAATATCAGCCATCAATGTGCAGTTTGGAAGGGCACCTTTTACTTATACCATCATCGCGCCTTCTCCTTCAGCCGTAGGCACCAGCAATACAACAGGAAATTTTACCGGTTTAACACCGGGTGAATATTATGTAAGGCTCCAGGATTCCTGCGGCGGTATCCAGGTAAGGGCAGTGACTATTGAAAATTATAGCTGGTGGATTGACCAGATGAGTGTGACCAGGGTGGGCTGCGACAGCGCTGATGTAAACATTGACCTGGAAGATAATAAAGGAAATACCAATGCATCTGTTATTACATTCGGCGGTTTCAGTTATGGAATTGTTTTGACACCGGGTGATACTACCTGGTACAGCGAACATGATTTCAGAATCTATATTGGTACGCGCCGTTCGGTTACCGTAGTGGTGAAGGATGGTTGCGGTGGCATCAAAACTTCGGTATGGAACCTGCCCAACAACCTGAAACCTTCACTCAACAATCCTTCTCTTACCAGCCTGGTTTGTAGTGGATTTAACGCCAGTGTAAGTGGACAGAATCTTACCAGCCCACAGTTCTGCCTTTATGATAATAATAATGTATTGATCTCATGTAATACTACTGGTTCATTCACTAATCTTCCTTACGGCAGCTATTGCATCAGGGCCACAGATCTTTGTTATGATACGGTGATCACACGTTGCTTTTCCGCTGCGCGGGCCGTACCATCGCTGGGTGCCAACGTAAACCAGAGCAACCAGAACTGCTCCACCTTTACGGCAACCGTTACCAGTAAGAACAATCTTACCAACCCAAATTTCTGTTTATACGATAATGCCAATGTATTGATTGCATGTAATACAACCGGCGTGTTTAACAACGTGCCTTATGGCAACTACTGTATCAGGATGCAGGACGGCTGTGTGGATACGGTTATTTCCAGGTGCTTTACCGGCGTGCGGCCTGTAGCCACGCTCACCAATTATACCATCACAGGGTCTAATTGTGATGGATTCAATGTAAGTGTTACCGGTAACAATCTTAACAACCCTGTTTATTGTTTATTCGATAATCTAGGTAATGTGATTGCCTGTAATTCCACGGGCATCTTTACCGGGCTTGATCACGGCAACTACTGCATCAGGGCAATTTCCTGCGGCGATTCTACCAATTCCCTGTGTTTTGGTTCATCCATGCCGGTGCCTTCAATCGGGCCTTCCGTGCAGATCACCAACAGGAACTGTAATACTTTCAGCGCTACAGTAACAGGCCAGGTAAACCTGACCAATCCAAGTTTTTGCCTCTTCGATTCCAATGATAACCTGATAGTATGTAACACAAATGGCATTTTCGACAACCTGCCTTATGGAAGCTATTGCATTAAAATGGTGAACACATGTTATGATACAACTATTTCACGATGCTTTACACAGGCCCCGCTTGTGCCATCCGTGAATGCTACTCTCCAGCTTTTAAGCTCGGGATGTAATACGGTATCATTCAGGGCAACCGGTACCAACCTGAGTTCGCCCACGTATAACCTGTATGATGAATCAGATGTGCTGATTGCAACCAATAATGATGGAACTTTTAATAACTATCCTTACGGTACCTATTGTGTTGAAGTTGTTGATGGTTGCTTTGATACTACTATGCGTGTCTGCCGGAGGTTTGATCCTGTAAGAGGTATTTCCCTATCCACCACAAAATCCTGTACAATCGGTACTGCCAATGTGGATGTTTTATTTGCAAATGGAAACAGTCCTTATACGGTCAACGTATTTCATCCCGATGGGTCAATGGTACACTCTAACTCCACTTCTACCAATCCTTACCGCGTAGTGTTACCCGCATTACCTGTGGGCACCCAGTATAAAGTGGTGGGTATAGACAACTGCGGCAACAGGGATTCTGCCATGATCACTCCAGATGCCAATATCGTTACCACCTCTGTATCTGTTCGTTCAAAATGTCCGAGTGCTTCCTGGCTGAACGGGGCAGGTGACCTGCTGGCAAGCTGCAGTTCCAACTACCACGCAGTAACACCAAAGATTATTAAGAAGAACAACGCAAATTTTGTCAAGAGCCATTCCTCGGTTACAGCGGGAGTTTACACCTTTGCTGATCTTGAACCTGCAACTTATATCATGGAGTACACGCAAACCACTTGTAATGGCAAGCTCTATGATACGGTAACGATTCCGCCTTATGCCTATCCCAGCCAGGGACAGTCAGCCATTTACCAGTGTGATAATAACAGCTTCAGCCTGGGCGCGGATGTGCAGGGTGGTGTAAGCCCTTATTCTTTCCAGATCATTGGGAGCATGCCATCTTCACCTGATATTACCACCGGTACACAGGCCAGTCCTGTATTTAATATCAATACGGGTACAACCTATTCACTGGTGAGGCTGCGTACGATAGATGCCTGCGGTAATGCCACCCTTAGTGATGTGAGTGTGCTGCCCCTGCAGAACATATCTATCACGGCTACGGATAGTTGTTTTTTCAGGAATATTACGCTTTCGGTGGATACCATTCCTAATGCCAGGTACCTGTGGTACCGGAAAACATCACCGACCGACAGTGTGCTTCTTGATTCCAGCATCACCTATAACATGCCTTTCTTCCTTCCTGAGCAGGCAGGTGAATACATCTGTAAAATGATCGTGAACGAAGGTTGCGTAACCCGTCTTTCTTATTTTTCACTTGATGGGGTCTGCGCCGAGGTGCTGCCGGTTTCAACCAGGCTGCAGGGCCGCCGGAACGGTACTTCCAACCAGTTGAACTGGTCCAACAGGAATGAAGATGGTATTGTAAAATATGTAGTGGAAAGGAAAGGGGCAGGCGAACAGTCATTCAAGTCTATTGGAAGCCTGAATGCAGGTCAGACGGATCATTATATGTTTAATGATCATACACCTGCAGCAGGAGAAAACCAATACAGGCTTAAAATGATACATGGCCAGGGGCTTGAATATTCTAACGTGGTCACGCTGCGTTCGGGTTCAGGCAGTGTACATGTGTATCCAAACCCAGTATCGAACAGGATGCAGGTCTCCATTACTGGTGAACAGGTAACCGATTACCAGTTGCAACTGCTCAACAGTTCTGGCCAGGAAATATTCAGCACGAGGCTGAAGCAGGTCCGCTCTACAGTATACACGTATGAAAGGAATCAGAAAATATTACCGGGTATCTATGTAGTGAGGATCACCGACCTGGGTACCGGTCACACGGAAATACGCAAGCTCATTATGGAATGATTTGCATGTTGGTTATAGTTCTGTCATGGCCGCTTCTTTTAAGAAGTGGCCTTTTTTTTATTTGAATTCAATGGGGAGGGAAACGCTTACTGATTCCCAGGCAATCACAAGGTTTGCACCTTTGGCAGCGGAATTAAAGACCATGCTGAAAGGTTCCACCGGCACATCAAGTTTGGTTACGCTTACATCTGTGCGTAGTACATCTTTGGTGGGATCATAAACAAAAGCACCCCAGGTATCCGTATCCTTATTAATAATGATGGTCCATTTGGTTTCAGAGGGTATTGCATAAAGCGTATAGCGGCCTTTGGCGATTTTTTTACCGTCGATAATCACTTCCTTAAAAAATTCAATCTCGGTAGCTTCGTTGGCACCCAGCCTCCATACCTTATCATAGGCGATCAGTTCACCAAAAACATCACGGTCATTTCTTTGAGGCCTGCCATAAATGATGCGGGCAACAGGAGGAGTGCTTACCTTATTCTGTGTTTTAAGGATGGGATAGTCGGCAGGGAAATAAGCCATATCCATCGGTGACTGGTCCAACGCGGGAAGTTTGGGATTATTGGCCGTCACAAGAGATGAACTTGTTTGGGACATAGCGCAAAGGGTCGTCAAAGCAAATGCGAAGGATAAGGTCAGCCTTTTCATAATCATCTTATTAGGTTACAAAAATAAAAACCTGCTTTCAATGGGAACGCCTGCCTTTATAAAACAAGTTCGTTAAACCGCTGTTTTGCAAATTGTTTAACATCCGGGAAGAATATTTCAAAATGATTTTTGAGCACTTCTTCATGTTCAATAAAAAGCTGGTAAGCCGTTTCACCTTCCGAAATATAGCTTGCTCTGCGGGCTAGCCCCCGAAGGCTGTTACGGATCCCATCTTTGAGCCGGTAATGATAAAGCCAGTTGTGCGCCTTCATATAAGTAAAGGCGTGGAGAAAATTGGGAGGAAGATATGCGCTGTGGTCTTCCAGGTGTTGGTAGGTTTCCCTGGCAAAGACAGAAAGTGAAGCATCTGAAAAATAGCGGGGGTCGTTGGCGAGATAATAATCATAGATCACATCCAGTAGGGCCCCGCTGTACAACCGGTAATGCGGCCGGAAGATTTCTTTGGCTTTTTTAGTGGAAGGATGGTCATCGGTAAAGCCATCAATCTCGCGGTGGAGGGTAATTCCCTGGCTTATGTTACCACTCAGCCCTAAACGGTACTTCCCTTTTACAAAGTCAGAGATCATATTGCCCACCAGGATTTGGGGGTGATTGAATGAAAGGTAAGCGTGAGCCAGGAAATTCATCCTTACAAAACTACAGTTCGTCCGCGTTAACAATTCTACAACCTGTGTTAAGGCGTTTAACAGAGTCACCCAATCGTCACAATTCATTTGAAGGAGGGTGTAACCATTTCTACTTTTGTTACGTCACACTGATAGAAAACAACAACAAATAAAAAATTATAAACCAAAATTGTTATGAAACGTTTAGTATTAACCCTGACAATTGCTTTGAGCCTGATCAGTTTCAGCTCTTTCGCAAAAGATGATGTAGTGGTAACTCCCGCTGCTCTTCAATCCTTTAA
>JAEYUA010000144.1 GCA_023433755.1 Bacteroidota bacterium
TCAAGAATAACCAGTTGCAGTTGCTGCATGTGCATTATGCCATTCCGCATGCTTCGGCTGCCTACATGGCCAAAAAGATCCTGGAGCAGGAAGGTATTTATATTCCTATCATCACAACATTGCATGGCACCGACATTACACTTGTTGGCCGTGACAAGACCTATGCGCCTGTAGTTGCCTTTTCCATCAACCAGAGTGATGCCATCACAGCCGTATCGCAGAACCTTCGTGATGAAACCTTTAAGACCTTCCGCATTGAAAAGAATATTGAAGTGATCCACAATTTCGTGGATGTACAGCGCTTCGCACGAAAGCCTATTGATGCATTCAAAAAAGTGATCGCGCCTAATGGTGAAAAGATTTTGATGCATGCTTCCAATTTCAGGAAGATCAAAAGAGTGGAAGATGTGGTGAAGATCTTTTACGAAGTGAACAAGCAGATCCCTTCCAAATTATTGTTTGTGGGTGATGGCCCGGAAAGGATGCCGGCTGAACAATTGTGCAGGCAACTGGGTGTTTGTGATGATGTGCGTTTCGTTGGTAAGCAGGAGCAGATGGAAGAGATCCTCGCGATTGCTGATCTGTTTTTGCTGACATCGGAATATGAAAGTTTTGGCCTGGCTGCGCTTGAGGCAATGGCTGCAGGTGTGCCGGTTATTTCCACCAATGCGGGTGGATTGCCGGAGATCATGATCCCGGGTGTTACGGGTTATATGGGTGATGTGGGTGATATTGATACGATGAGTGAGCAGGCTTTGACTATTTTAACGGATGATGAAAGGCTGAATGAATTCAAGCAGGCGGCTTTCAGGCACGCGCAGTCTTTTGATATTATCAATATTGTGCCGCTGTATGAGAAGTTGTATGAAGAGGTTGTTGCTGGGGAGAGGGTGATGGCGTGACGTGAGGCGTGAATCGTGAGACGTGAATAGTGAATCTCTGCGTTACCTCCTTTTCTCTGCGGTAAAAAAAGACATAGCCGGGAAGGTGGGAAGGCGGTAAGTAGCCTCTAATGTTCTTACAACCATTTACTATTCATACATAAAATTTTCGACTTTCCTTGCGCAGTGCCAGCTATAGCTTTAGGATATGCTGGTCATTGCTTGAAAAAATAAAACATTAGCCGTTTAGGCCAGCCTTCGCTAAAGCTTCTGCTGACACAGCGGGAAGGACGGTAAGTAGCTTACTAAACTCTTAATGTCAATTGCCTTTCTTGGCGCCCTTCTTTCTTGGCGATAAAAAAATCTCACGGCTCACGGCTCACGTATCTCGTATCTCGAAGCATTATCGCCTTAACCACGGTGTTGGATTCACATTCTTATTTTCAATCATGAGGATCAGGTCCAGTTGTCCGCCGCTGCCATCATCAGCACCGGCAGTACGGCCAATCACCTGGCCTGTTGAAACATTATCGCCTTTCTTCACGTTTGCAGAAGACAGGTTACTATAAACAGTAAAGTATTTACCGTGACGAATCATCACCATCATACCGTCACCTAGATTGGAAACCGCACTCACTTCCCCATTAAAAATAGATTTAACCGCAACACCCGCTGAAGGAGTGGATATAGTGATACCAGGATTATCAAAGGAAAGTCCGCCCACCTTACTCGTTCCAAACGGAATCGTCACCACACCATTATCTACCGGCCAGGGAAGGGAGGCTTTATTTTTTTCAAAGCTGGCATTGAGCTTTACGTCATTGGCATTAAGGTCTAAATAACTTTTGGGTTTTACTTCTGTTTTCTTAGGCTCTGCCGGTGTATTGGGATTGGCTGCCGCATTGGCCTTTCTTTCCGCATCGGCCCTGGCAGCCGCTTCTTTTTTCGCTGCTTCAATCTCACGGCGAACAATAGCCGCGATCTGGTTCTTTAGCTGGTTATCTCTTTTTCTTTTGGCTGCGATTTCCTTTGAGAGGGTCTTTTCCTGTGATTTCAGTTTCTGCACCACGGCATCCTTTTCTTTCTTTTGTTCGGAAAGCGCCGTCATTTGCTGCTGCTGGTTCTGCAGTGCTGATTTTTTCTGGATCTGTTTGCCCTGCAGTTCCTGTTTTCTTTGTTCAATCAGTTGTTTCTTTTCCAAAATATTGGCCACCTGCTGCTGGCGGTAGCTGCGGTAGGATTTGAGGTAGGCAGCCCTTTTGATGCCATCATTGAAATCATTGGCAGAGAAAATAAAATTCAGGTAGCTGTAGCTGCTCTTGTTCTTGTAAGCATATACCACGCTGCGCATGTACTGGGCCTTGAGGGTATCCAGTTCACCCTGCAGTTTGCGGATCTCGAGCGCGTTGAGGTAGATCTCATCGCTCAGCCCGCGGATCTCTTTATTGATATTGCCGATATACTTATTCTGAAGATCCAGTTTTTTCTGGACCATGGCCAGTTGTCCCAGGCTCACCTTGGTCTTACCCTTGAGGCGGTTGTACTCCGACTGGATCTCCTTCAGCTCTTTCTGCAATTGCTGGCGTTCCCTTTCAAGTTTATCCTTGTCCTGGGCTGACAAACCGGTTGCAGTAATGAAGCAAATAAAGAAGATCAGTAGTTTTTTCATGCCTGGATTGTTTAGATGGAGGGTTCTTAACGTATATATTTTCAATAAATTTTAAAGATGGTCATAATTTTTGGGTACGGTAAAAGGAAAACTGACCTCACCATTAAAATCATATTGCTTGAAATCGAGTTTAATCTCCAGCTTTTTCTTTTCAGCCACTGTTATTTTTCTTTTGGTTGAAAAGGGAACTCCTTTTTTGTTCTCATAATTCTCATAAAGCAATTCCGCCGTACGGTTACGGCTGATATCGGCATCATCCAGCTTGCTGTGCAAAACATAGGTCTCAGGCGCTTTCAGCGTCAGCAGGTTTTTGAAATAGCGACCGAGGCTTAACATGGTCACTCTTTCATTGCTTAGCGAATAGGAAACAATATTGGAATCCACATACAGGGCATTGCCCAGCAGCAGGTCCTGCACCGTGCGCAGGTCAAGCGGCAAGGCGGTTACTTCCTGCAGGTAATCCACGCTCCTGGCAGTATAGGTCTTATTGAGTTTGTCCATCAGCTTCACCGAATCCTTTGTAATCATCACCCTCATCACATCGATACCCAGCACCGCATTGATATTGATCCAGATGATGGAATCCCTGTGCATGCGCACATTCGCGTTCACATCATTACTCTTGCCATCACCTCCCATATAATCCACTTTTACTTTCGCGGTGAAAGTGTTGAAGCTGATCCTGCCCGAATCGAGCCGGGTAAGGGTATTGCGGATCTGCTGCAGTGTATCATTGGTTTTGGAAAGGTCAGCCGGCACGGTTACCACTGTATCTTTTTTATTGATGGCCGTCTGAATTTTCCTGGTTGACCGGCAGGAGGCCAGTAACACTAATGAGAACAATAATATGATCAGTCTTGTCATGTAATTAATTTTTTCCCGTTGATCCGAATCCTCCTTCACTGCGAAGAGTTTCAGAAAGAATATTCACTTCCTTCCATTCAACTGCTTCCACTTTCTGTATCACCAGTTGTGCGATGCGGTCGCCAGGATGAATGACCTGCTCTTCACCTGAAAGGTTTACCAAAGCAATCTTAATTTCTCCCCTGTAATCGCTGTCAATGGTACCCGGCGCGTTAAGAATGGTTATGCCCTGCCTGATGGCCAGCCCGCTGCGCGGACGAACCTGGGCTTCATATCCCGTTGGCAGTTCCATGTACAAACCGGTCGGGATCAGTTTCCTTTCCAGGGGTTTCATGTGTTCCGGGGTGCTGATTGCAGCCCTTACATCCATACCCGATGCGCCTTCCGTGGCATAAGCCGGCAGCGGGTTGGAAGAGGTATTTCTTATTTTCACTTCAATGGTCATCCTTTCAAAGATAGGTGCATGAGTTTATGGCAGTTACTTTGTTTGCAATAAAACCACGGCATGCGCTACCAGTCCTTCTTTTCTTCCAACAAAACCCATTTGCTCCGTGGTGGTGGCTTTAATGGAAATATCATCCACATGAATACCTAAAATTTCCGCCATGGCCTGCTTCATATCTCCTACGAAAGGTTTGATCTTCGGCTCTTCCAGGCAAAGTGTGCTGTCGATATTAACGATGCCATATCCACGTTTTTCCACAAGCTCCCTGCTTTTCTTTAACAGGATCTTGCTGTCAATATCCTTATACTGCTGGTCGGTATCCGGGAAATGAACACCAATATCTCCCAGGCTTAAAGCCCCAAGCATGGCATCACAAATGGCATGGATCAGCACATCCGCATCGCTGTGTCCTTTACCGCCTTTGTGAAAGGGAATATGCACCCCGCCGATCATCAATTTCCTTCCTTCTTCCAGTTGGTGAAAATCCACACCCAGACCGATTCTCATTGCCATAAAAAAATTTGTGCAAATATCTTAAAACAAAAACGATCCGCAGGGGGCGGATCGTTTAAACTCTTATATCATTTTCTTACAGTTCCTCGCTATCGAAATCAAACACCAGGGAGAAGCGCAGTGTATTGGAAAGTGGGTTCTGAGTATTACCGGAACCTGAAGGAATGAGGTAAGAAAAATTCAAACCGAAAATATTGTATTTGATACCTACACCAGTGGTGAAGTAACGGCGGTTGCCTTTTGTTTTGTCCTCGTAAAAATAACCGGCACGCAAGGCAAACTGGTTGTTATACCAGTATTCGGCTCCCACAGAGAACTGGAATTCACGCAGCTCTTCTTTAAATCCACCAGGTGCGTCCCCAAAAGATCCGAACCAGCTACCGATTACACTCTGGCCCCTGTACTTGGCCAGCTCCGCGGAATCCTGTGAAGCATTACCGGTTGACATGGGCGGCGTAGGTACCAACAGTTTATTGATATCAAGACCAAACATGATCTTATTGCTTTCATCCATTACCGCAGTATAGGTTGTACCCAGTCCGAAGTTGGCAGGGATATAATCTTTCTGGTCAGCATTATCAGTATAGGCGATGCGTGACCCGAGGTTGGTCAAAGCCAGGCCAAAAGCCCATCCCTGTCCATTGGCATCATGACCATTGTGGTATAAGCCGATATCACCGGCAACAGCGGTTCCAGGTTTATAGGTATTACCATTGCTGGAATAACCACCGGCCAGGTTGCTGTGCACATATTTCAGACCAACACCCAATCCGAGGCGGTCAGAAAGTTTGCGGGAATAACCAATGTCCACACCAAATTCGCGGGGATTGGCTGTATTGAGGTTGTTACCAAAATTATCAGTGAACTGGATGCTGCCCAGGCTGAAATAACGGAGCGAAGCGGAAAGTCCCTGGGTTTCATCAATTTTATAATAACCCGAAAGTGAGGCCAGGTAAACATCATTCACCAGCTTTTTGAGCCAGGGTGTATAGGTCAGGTTTACGCCTGCCCTTGAGACATTGAAAGGAACTTTTCCCAGGTTATAATAAGAGCTGCTGGCATCAGGTGTAGTGGCCAGGGCCAGGTCACCCATGCCGCCGGCGCGTGCATCAGGAGAAATTCTCAGGAAAGGAACCGCGGTGGTCACCACATTGATGGGTTGGGCGGTTTGGGCGAAAACGGATGAAAGGGACACGGTAGTCAATAGGATTACGGAAGCAGTCAGCCGTATAACAGTTGATCTCATAGTTCTTTATTAAAAAGTGTGTGAAATTAGAGCGTTTTGGTTATAAAAACTATAAAGCATTGATTTTTTGTAATTTACAGAATCACGAGGCGTTCCCATTTTTCTGCAGTCTTGCCGTTTGGACCTTTTACACGCAACCGGTACACATAAACGCCGCGACCAATCTTCTGGCCATAGTCGTCCCTGCCATCCCATTCGACTTCACTGGAACGGTTACCGGGGGTATTTATTGTTTGGGTAATGCTTTTTATTAGTTTACCCCCTATGGTAAAAACCTCGATTTTTACCCCGAGATCGGCCCCTGGCTGGTTGTGTTCAAACCAGAACTGGGTGCGGGTAGTAAAGGGATTCGGGTAGTTCAAAACGCGGTCTATTTTGAGGTTGTCGCTGTTGATGACAGTAAAATCAAGTATGTATTCGCTGGAATTATTCATCACATCCCAGGCCTTGATCTTTAAGGAATGATGACCCGGGCTCATTTCGGGAAGCTGGAAACGGACGGACCCGTTTTGATAATCATCCACATCCGATTCATAAAAAGAATTTAGGATGAAGTACTGGTTCTGGTCATTATCAAGTGTGGCTACGATATCATGGTCCACTCCTGAGCCGCCGGTATTGATGCCGGAAGAATCAGAAAGTTTCAGGATCAAAATGGGATTGGCATTAGAGATGGAACCGTTCACGAACATTTCATCATTGAGGAAGGCTTTGATTTCCGGACCCACCACATCAGGCGCTACATTGGCTGCTATACCGCCAATCACCACATTGTTGGTAAATCCATTACCATCACTGGTGCCATCCTGGGCATACAGACTGATTTTCCCGCTTCCATACTGGTAATTGATATCCCGGGGAACCTTGAAATTGAATTTGAATTTCCCGCCCTGGATGGAGGCCTTTCCTTTAAACAGGCTATTCTCTCTTGTTTGGAAACCCACAGGCTGGCTGTTGGCATCATTACCCAGCGTGGTAATGGTTTGCACTTTATCAAATACCGTAAGGTAGGCCGTACCATTATACTGGTTCAGCAGGTTATTGTTCAGGTCACGCACCTCGCCTTCCATCAATACCACTTCGGCGGCACTGAGGGTATCCGCGTCTACCGAAATATCCTTCCCGTTTACGTGGGTGATCACTGCATTTAGCACAGGGAAACCAAGGGTCATGGCGGGATCTCCCAACAGGGTGAATTTCCTGTTGTTGGTGAGGTCACCGGAGGTTTGGTAGGTAAAATTTTTCGCGGCCATCATCGCTTCACCAAGGGTTTTATAACGGCCGCTTGCATCAGGCTCCAAAGCAAAACGCAGGTAATTATTATTGAGGATGCGGTTGGAGAAAGCAAATACCACTCTTGTTGTAGTCATGAGGGCGATGGCGCCGGTGCGCGGACGCACCAGTAAATTTTCACCCAGAGAATTGATGAAGGGATTATCATATGGCGCGAAGTCGCAGGTGGCCGTCAGGAAAAGCGGAAGTTTATAACGGTTGTTCCAGTTATTGACGATCTGCTGGTCAATCACCACTTCTTCGGCCAGCCGCTGCGGACCACCATGACCACTGTAGTTCCAGAATAAAGTGCCATTGAAAATATTATTATTGATCATGGCATTGGCCTGCGGGTAGCGGCCGCCCGCGGAACCACTCTCCTGCTGGAAAGCATCGAGATAAATTTTTTGCTGGTTGAATTCCGGTGCAGTTGTAGATACTGTTGCAGTTAATACTTCCGCATCCTGCAGGTGCAGGTTAAAATCCTCATCATCCGCCACAAAATTCAGGTTGTTGCGCCAGGGACCATACGAAGGGGCCGCATGATATTCCAGCACCTTGTCAACAAAATTTTTCGCATCATCAATATTACGTGCGGGGATCCTGCCAATGCCGATGTCAAGCTGGTTCACCACCACTCCCGAATTGATATCCTCGTTATCATCCAGGAAACCAAAAAAATCATCCGAGGTATAAGTGGCCAGCGGGTCAATGCTGTTGAAGCTTTCGTAGGCCGGAACAAAATTGGTATTGCCATTGATACGGTCCTTGTAATCAAATGAAGCCCTTCCGAAAAGCAGGAGGTATTTACCGCTTTGTGCCCAGGTGGATTGGTACCTGTCGAAATACATTTTCACAAAATCACGAATAGCCGTGGGGTCGGGAATGCCTGAGGAGAATTCATGAAAGATTTGTTCTGGTGTTACAATCAAAACCCTTAGATTATTCCTGGCCTCATGAAACTCCGCCAGTCTTTGTGCCTGCGGCAGAAAGGAAGGATGAGAAATAATGATGAAATCTTTTTCGGTGGTGGCATGAAGGTCCTGGTTCAAAACCCTGCCATGTGCCACCGGCACCGGGAACTGGCCGGAGAAGGCAACGTATTCACGAAGTCTTTGCGCGTCATTTACAAAACGTAACTGGGATCCTGCCAGTGAAACAGTCATTCTTACCGGGTTGAATGGATCTGTAACCTCCCATACCTGGGTAGCTGCATCAGCCCCGGTCAATACAAATTCGGCATTACCCGACCCCACGCTGTTCCAGTCGCGGAACAGCAACTGCTTTCCCTGCGGCAACACCAGGTTCCTTCTCGGAAAAAATTCGAACCAGTTGAGCCAGCCCTGGCTGTTAAAACTTCCCTGCTGGTAATTAACAGTGATGATAGCGGTAGGCTGGTTCATGATGAAGGCATCAGCCTTCTGGCTTTGCTGGGCGAAAAGATCGTAAAGCGCGGTACTGATGGGGTTGACCTCAACCTGTTGCACGGGCTGGTTATTCACTAAAAAATTGAAGCGGCTTACCGCGTTCACGCTGCGGGCTGCCACGCTGCTCACCAGGGTAGCGCCCTGTTGCTGCAGGTCTTCCAGCGGCAGGTTGAAAGAGCGGGTAAGTGTTCTTCCCGGCGCATTGGAGAATTCCTCTCCATACCATTCTTTCCCGCTGGAAAGGAAATTGACCGTATCCAGTTCGTGAAAATATCTTTCATTGAAAGAAGAAACAGAAAGAGAAGGAGAACCCCCTCCCGGGTGCCCGCTGACGCGAACCCCGGAGCCCCCAACGGCCAGGTAATAGTATGCCTTGTCGGAATAGATATTTTTTTTATGTACGAATCTTTTATTAAGGGAGTCCTTTTCCCAGTGATGGGGACCCTGGGCAAAAAAGAGTACGTAATCACTACCGTTGATGATGCCATCACCCCCGTCAGAAATGAAGATGGCATTTTCTTGCAGGTCATCAATGGGAAGAGAGCTGTTCGCTTCCGGCAGCATGCCACCCCCATTACCGTAAAGTCGCAACTGGGCGGAAGGAATGCCGGAGGGCAGGCCCAGGGAAGACAGGAAGGGCACATCCATTTTATAAACACCCGGTCCGCTTACACTAATCCTGAACCAGTTACCCGATGCGAGCACCGAATGTGACGCATAACTGCGCTGGCCATTGGAATCAAGGGTGAAAAAGAGGGATAAACCCAGGAACAAAAGGTTTCTGCAGGCAGTTATCATTGGCAGCATCGTAAAATTCACATGTAAAAAAACGTAAAACCCACTATTTATTTCATGGCAATGTATATATATTCGCAAACTGACCTGATAAATCCTGTGAGGGATACAATAATTGCCGTCAGTGGCCGTTAAAGTTATTCCAAAACAAGGTTAATCAAGTCGGCACATGTAAAAATCCATGTGTCCTCAGAAAGACAAAAAATGCAACCATGCAAGTAAAAAATCTTTTAATCCTATTATCCTCAGCCGCGGTGTTGAGTTCTTGTAACCTGTTCAAGAAGAAACCGCAACAATCTGAAGTTACCGGCTGGAACTACAACGACAAGAACATGGGTGGCTACCAGGTGGCCAAATCCCAGGAACAGGGTCTCGGGCCAGGCCTGGTCTTTGTCCAAGGTGGTACTTTCACCATGGGCCAGACCGAAGAAGACGTGATGGGCAACTGGGACAATATCCCCCGCCGTGTTACGGTTCCTTCTTTTTACATGGACCGTACCGAGGTAGCCAACATTCACTACCGAGAATACATTCACTGGCTGAACAGGATCTTTGATCCCGAAGCTGATGAGAATAATCAAAAAATTATTGACAAGGCCCTGCCTGATACCCTGGTATGGCGCAGTGAGCTGAGTTATAATGAGCCGCTGGTGGAATATTATTTCCGTCACCCCGGTTTCAACAACTACCCCGTGGTAGGTGTGAGCTGGCAGCAGGCTTATGATTTCTGTCTTTGGAGAAGCGACCGCGTGAACGAAGGTATCATGATGAAAAAAGGATACATCGCCAAGCAAAGCCTGGCTGGCCAGCAACAGGAAAATAATTTCACCACCAAGTCTTACCTCCTGGGCCATTACGTGGCACAGCCCGGCAAGCCTGGTAAAAAAGATAAACTGTCAACTCCAATGGGTACACCGCGTACGCAGGTAACCATGGAAGACGGTATCCTCCTGCCTGATTACCGCCTGCCATTTGAAGCAGAGTGGGAATATGCAGCTTACGGACTGATCAACCAGAACCCCCGTCCATCTTTGAAAGAAGGAAAGCGTGGTGAGGAATTACAATCCAACAAGCAGGTATATCCATGGGCACAGAACATCAATGGTTTGCGCGAAACCAAGCATGGTAGCTGGCAGGGACAGTTCCTGGCCAACTTCAAAAGAGGTTCAGGTGACAACGCGGGTGTGGCTGGTGGTCTGAATGACCGTGCCATTTACACTGCTGATGTAAAGTCTTTCTACCCCAATGGTTTTGGTATCTATAACATGGCAGGTAATGTGAGTGAGTGGGTGTTTGACGTTTACCGTCCGCTTACCAATATGGACATTGCCAGCAACCAGGATGATGTAGCTCCTGTGCGTGGTAACAAATACATGAAGCTGTACAAAACGGCTGATGGTGAAACTGAAATTGACAGCGTGGGCCGTGTGAAGATGGTTCCTGTATCTGATTCAGAAAGCATGCACCGCCGTAACTACCAGAGAGGTAATGTGATCAACTTCCTTGATGGTGATGAGCAGTCTGAGTCAAGCTATGGTTATGGAAAAACCACTTTGGTGTCTGACAAATCAAGGGTTTACAAAGGTGGAAGCTGGAACGACTACGCTTACTGGCTGAGCCCTGGTACCCGCCGTTTCCTGGAAGAAGACCAGGCGATGAGCACCATTGGTTTCCGTTGCGCTATGGACCGTATGGGAAGCCCTGAAGGTAATAACCGTAAAACAGGTAATTTCTTCCGCACGAAGAAGCAGAAGAGATAATTGAATTGGAAATAAAAATTAAAGCCCCGAGAGATCGGGGCTTTTTCGTGAGACGTGAGGCGTGAATCGTGAGACGGGATTCGTGAGGCGTGAGAGGCAGTCTTCAGATTCGCAGTCGCTTCACATCTCTCGTGTCACGAATACAAAAGCTCCTTGATTCTATAAGACGTCCCTTCACGTCTCACGCCTCACGTCTCACGATTCACGATTCACGATTCACGATTCACGCCTCACGATTCATATTACCTTTGCACCATGACCATCCCTGATCTCTATAAAATTTTTCTTGAAAATCCTTCTGTTCAAACCGATACCCGCAAGCTTAACCCCGGTGATATTTTCTTTGCCTTGAAAGGTCCCAGCTTCAACGGCAACGAATTCGCAAAAAAAGCAATCGACTCGGGCGCATCTTATGCAGTAATAGATGAAGAATCTTATGTCATTGATGAAAAAACGATCCTGGTAGACGATGTGCTGGATACCTTGCAACAACTGTCCCTGCACCACCGCCAGCAGTTTGACATTCCCTTTATTGCCATCACCGGCAGCAATGGAAAAACCACGACCAAGGAACTGGTGCACGCGGTTCTTTCATCAACATATAAAACCTACACCACCCAGGGCAACCTGAATAATCATATCGGCATACCCTTAACGATCCTGAATATTAAAAAAGATGCGGAGATGGCCGTGATTGAAATGGGCGCCAACCACCAGCAGGAAATTGCTTCCTACTGCCGCATTGCATTGCCCACTCATGGACTGATCACCAATTGCGGCAAGGCCCACCTGGAAGGTTTTGGCAGCGAGGAAGGCGTACGTAAAGGCAAGGGTGAATTGTTTGACCATTTAAGAGCGCACCAGGGCATGGCTTTTATCATGAAAGACTATGATTACCTGGTTGAAATGAGCAAAGGCATTCCTACCCTGTTTAGTTATGGAACCAGCGATGCAGATGTAACCGGGAACGTGGTATCATCAGATCCTTACCTGGAAGTAAGTTTCAGCCAGGGCCTGGCCAATACCATTGCAACACGACTGGTAGGAAGCTATAATCTCCCTAATGTTCTTGCCGCTGTTGCAACAGGCATTTATTTTAATGTGGAAACTGGCCGCATCAAAAAAGCGATTGAGGCCTACGCTCCTACCAACAGCCGTTCGCAATTGCTGGAGAAAGGCTCCAATAAAATCATTCTCGATGCTTACAATGCCAATCCAAGCAGCATGAAGGCCGCCATTGAAAATTTTGCAATGCATGCAGCCGCTCAGAAAATACTGGTGTTGGGTGCTATGGCAGAACTGGGTGCCGGGAGTGTGGAAGAACATCAAAAAATCGTTGAACAAATTTCAAAGCACCAATGGAAGGAGGTTTTGCTGGTAGGTGGTGATTTTTTAAAAACCGATCATGGGTTCCGGTCCTTCGACGATCCTTCCGCTGCGGGGGAATGGCTGCATAGCCAGGATCTGCAGGAGGCTTATTTACTGGTCAAGGGATCGAGGAGCATGCAGATGGAAAAGATCCTCGATTATTTATAAGGTATGAGTGAAACAAGGCCACGCCGTGGATATATAGCAACAATTGTGCAGTGCAGGTGCCCGCGCTGCAGGGAGGGAAAACTGTTCCGCCACCCCCTCACGTTCAGGCTTAACCGCAATACGGATATGCATGATGCATGCCCGGTATGCGCACAGCCAACAGACATAGAGGTGGGTTTTTATTATGGCACGGGTTATATCAGTTACCTGGCTGCTTTGCTGTTCACTATTATTTATTTCCTTCTCTGGCTGGCCCTGATCGGCTTTTCCTTCACAGATAACAGGTTTCTCATCTGGATCATTTCCAATTCTGTTTTCCTGGTGGGGCTGCAGCCCTGGCTGATGCGGTTTTCCAGGATATTCTGGCTGAGTTGTTTTGTGGATTATGATCCTGAATGGGAATTACACCAGCCCGAAATGCCGGAACGCATTAACCAGGAGCAAATGAACAACTGGTAGCGGGCGCGGCAGTGATACAGCCGGGCATAACTTTAGTATAAGTAGGTTTAACCATAAAACATTCAATGATGAAGCCTATTCAGAAATTAGCAGCCCGCGTATCCGCGATGATCCTGACGATGATCCTAACCCTTACCGTTTTTGCCCAGGAGGGCGGAGATGGAAAAACAGATATTAATGTGGACATCAATAAAGACGGAGGCGGCGAATGGTATGCCCAGCCCTGGGTGTGGATTGTAGGTGTAGCGGTGTTCATCCTTTTACTGGTGGCACTGTTGAGAGGCAACCGCAGGGTTGACTAATTGGAATGAATCAGAATCCTGCAGCAATGCAGGATTCTACTTTGCCCCATCCTTCTACTGCAGGTTGAATTCTGTACTCAACCAGGAAACCTCGTCATCTTTCCCATAGGAAAAAGAGAAAAAAAGCATTTCCCCCTGTTGGTTTTCCCCTTGCTCACATCAAGCAAAATTCTTGTTTTGTATAAAATGATCAATGGGAGAACATCATATAAAATTAGAAGCGGTCACGCACCGCAATAAAGAATGTATAGCCATCCGGTTTTCACACCATCAATCACTTGCCCAGTTGGTGCGACAGCTTCCTGGTGCCAAATGGAGCCAGACATTTA
>JAEYUA010000168.1 GCA_023433755.1 Bacteroidota bacterium
GAAGAAGAAAAAGCCATTATCGAAAACATCTACCCGCAGTGCAGTAATATCTCGATTGATTTCGGTGTAATGGAAAAAGCGGAAAATGTTTACGTGATCCCGGCTTCCTTTGGCTGGAGTGACCTCGGCACCTGGAACAGCGCCTGGGAAAACATGGAGAAGGATTATCTTGAAAACGCCGTTGCCGGTGACAATGTAATCGTATTTGACGCGAACAAAAATGTGGTGCATGTACCCGATGATAAGCTGGTGGTGCTGCAGGGACTTGAAGATTACATTGTTGTTGACACAAAAGATGTGCTGCTGATCTGTCACAAGGAAAAAGAGCAGGACATTAAAGAGTATGTGGCAGAAGTGAAAAGAAACAAAGGTGAAAAATTTTTATAGCCAATTCATGCCGGTATGAATTTCAATAACATTCTTTTCCTGGATATAGAAACGGTTTCTCAATATGAAACGTATAATCATCTGCCGGACGACTGGAAGGAATTGTGGGACCTGAAAGCGGGTATCATCAACCGCAACCGTGAAGATGAAAGCAGTGAAACCTCTTACCCGCGGGCAAGCATCTATGCTGAATTCGGAAAGATCATCTGCATTTCCTGTGGATATATCCAGGGAAGTGGCGCTGAAAAAAAACTGCTGATCAAATCCTTTGGAGGCCACGACGAAAAAAAACTGCTGACAGAATTTGCTGACATGCTGAAAGGCTGGGGAGGACAGGCGGAAAAATTTTTATGCGCGCATAACGGGAAAGAGTTTGATTATCCCTATATCTGCCGCCGGATGATCATCAACGGCATCGAGATCCCCGAGGTGCTTAAGATATCCGGAAGAAAACCATGGGAGGTAAGACATCTTGATACCATGGAATTGTGGAAGTTTGGCGATTATAAAAGTTATACCTCTCTCAAACTGCTCGCCAAGGTCCTGGGTATTCCATCTCCAAAAGATGATATTGACGGAAGCATGGTGAATACCGTTTACTGGAATGAAAAAGACCTGGACCGCATCGTGGAATATTGCCAGAAAGATGTGGTAACGCTGGCCCAGGTACTCCTGCGTTTCCATTGCCAGCCCCTGGTAAAAACAGAAAATATATCAATCAAATATGTCAGTCAGGATCAATTATAGTTCGGGTTCGAAATGGGAAGACATTGTAGGCTACAGCCGTGCAGTTAAAGTTGGCAACCTTGTAGAGGTTACCGGTACCGTGGCATCAGGGGAGCATGGTGAAATTATTGGTGAGGGTGATGCCTATCTTCAGACAAAATACATCTACCAGAAAATCGAGGCGGTATTGCAAAGGGCCGGAGCTTCGATGCAACATGTGACCCGCGTGCGTATGTTCGTTACCGATATCAGCCGGTGGGAAGAATATGGAAAGGCGCACAGCGAATTTTTCCATGACATCAAACCATGTAATACAATGGTTGAAGTCAGCGCATTGATCGAACCGGGTTATCTTATAGAAATAGAAGCAACTGCGGTTATTGCATAATCAAGTAAACTATCTTGAAGTTTCCTTTGCGCAAAACTTTGCGTCCTTCGCGTCTTTGCGGTGAAAAAAGCAAACCGCAAAGGGCGCTGAGAAGAGCAAAGGACGCTAAGTAATGCAAGTCAAAAAATTAAAAAAATAAATTGAGTGTTGCCAGAAATTCAATCAAAGCTTCCGAATGTAGGAACTACCATATTTACAGTAATGAGTTCATTGGCTGTAAAACACGAGGCCATTAATCTCGGCCAGGGCTTTCCTGATTTCCCGATGAATGAAGAACTGGTGAACAGGGTGGCCGAAGCCATGAAACAGGGTCATAACCAGTACACACACATGAATGGTTATATCCGCCTTCGAGAAGCCATTGCGGAAAAAGCAAATTTTTTGTACAAGGCAGAAATAAATCCTGAAACAGATATTACTGTCACCCCGGGTGGAACCTATGCTTTATATACTGCCCTCACAACCATACTTCAGCCAGGTGATGAAGTAATCGTATTCGAACCCGCTTACGACTCTTACATTCCTGCCATTGAAATGAACGGAGCGAAGGCCGTAACGATCGGGCTTAAATTTCCCGCGTATAAAATAGACTGGAATGAAGTGAGATCCGCGATTACGGAACGGACACGCGCCATCATGATCAACTCTCCACACAACCCAACAGGAAGTGTGCTAACCACAAATGATATCGACTCCCTTCGTGAGATTGTTGCAGAAACAAATATCATTATCATCAGTGATGAGGTTTACGAACACCTCATCTACGATGGAAAAATTCACGAAAGCATTTTAAAATATCCTGAACTCCTCCAGCGGAGTTTTGTTTGTTTTTCTTTTGGAAAGGTTTACCATTGTACGGGGTGGAAACTTGGTTATTGCATTGCTCCCGGCCCGCTAATGAAAGAATTCAGAAAGGTGCACCAGTTCAATGCCTTCACCTGTGATACACCCAAACAGGTAGCGCTGGCTGGTTTCCTGGAAAAAAGGGAACATTATCTTGAATTGGGCAATTTTCTCCAAACCAAAAGAGATTATTTCAAACAACTGATGTCGCAAACCAGGTTCAAAGCACTCCCCAGCTTTGGAAGTTATTTCCAGGTTTATGATTACAGCTCTATTAGCGATGAATCTGAAATGGACTTCGCGCAAAGACTCACCACTGAATATGGCGTGGCCACAATACCCGTCTCAGCTTTTTATGGGCAACCCGTAAACAATAAGGTTTTACGTTTTTGTTTCGCCAAAAAAGAAACTACGCTGGAAGCCGCGGTAGAAAAACTTTCAAAGGCCTGATCTTTTTCCAGGAAAAAATAAATTTGGAATCCAGGAAATCTTAATCGTATATTTGCGATATAAGATTAAAAAATGGCTTTTCACAAAAAAGAAGAATTCGGGAAAAAAGAGCAGGAACTGGCGGCATTCGCAAAAGCTTTGAGCCATCCTGCGCGTGTTGCCATCCTGAAAGTGCTGGCAGCCAAAAATGAATGCATGTGCGGTGATATCGTTGATGAACTTCCCCTTGCACAGTCTACCGTTTCACAACACCTGAAAGAGTTGAAGAACGCCGGCCTTATTGAAGGAACGATAGATGGTCCGCGCTCCTGCTATTGCATTAACTGGAAAGCATTCGAAAAATTCAGCAATGATATCAGCAGCCTGTTCATCAACCTCAGGACTAAAAATGAAAAAGCCTGTTGCTAAAACAATTAAATAAAATATATGAACCAGGACAATGAACTGAAAGAAATGGTGAAGGAGCGTTACAGCCAGATCGCCCTTCAATCCAAAATACAAAATGAAACATCCTGTTGCGGGGCCACTGCCTGCTGCAGCACAGATGAAGCCTTTACCATCATGGCGGATGACTATACTACCCTGGAAGGTTATAATCCTGATGCAGACCTGGGATTAGGCTGCGGCATCCCTACGCAATTTGCAAAAATAAAAGAAGGCGATACTGTTGTTGACCTTGGAAGCGGGGCTGGTAACGATGCCTTTGTTGCAAGAAGGTATGCCGGCGAAAAAGGTAAGGTTATCGGTGTGGACTTCAGTACACAGATGATTGAAAAAGCCCGCGCGAATGTTGATAAACTTGGTTTCAATAATATTGAATTCCGCCAGGGTGATATTGAACACCTTCCCCTGTCTGCCGACAAAGCCGACGTGGTGATCAGTAATTGTGTATTAAACCTGGTGCCCAATAAAAAACAGGTCTTCTCCGAAATCTTCAGAGTGCTGAAACAAAAAGGGCATTTCTCTATATCGGATATAGTACTTGAAGGAACACTTCCGGAAAGCCTGCAAAGGGCTGCAGAAATGTATGCCGGCTGCGTATCAGGAGCCATAACCAAAAACGAATACCTGGCGCTGATACACGAGACCGGTTTCAAAAACATCTCCTTGCTGAAAGAAAAAAAGATCATCATACCCGATCACATTCTTTCCCAGTACCTGGATGCCATTGAGCTGGAAGCCTACCACAAACAGGATCCCGGCATTTACAGCATTACTGTTTACGCAGAGAAACCCTGTTGTGAACCAGGTAGTGGTTGCTGCTGATTTTCTCATCCTTAAACCATACGGTCATGAACAATCAAACCAATGATCCATCCTGTTGTGCCACCGGTAGCGGCTGTTGCACAGAAATGGGATGCTGTTAAAAAACAAAGGGCTCTATGGGCCCTTTTAAAAATTTTTTCCATGGAAATAAAACCTGCAGGTACAGAAGAATTTCAGCAGGCGCTGACCCTGCTACAATCGAACAACTTACCCGTGAATGATCTTCATAGTGGAACACAATTGTTTGTGCTGGAAGAAAACGGAAAAGTAAAAGGTACGGTCGCGGCGGAATATGATTACTCAAGCGCCTTGTTACGCAGCCTCAGTGTAGATGAATCTTTAAGGGGAATGGGGTCCGGCAAGAAACTGGTAACCTTTCTTGAACAATATCTTTCACAACAGGGAGTTGAAACCATATATCTTCTGACCACTACGGCTGCTCCTTTTTTTAAAAAACTGGAATACGAGATTGTTGACAGGTCGGATGTGCCAGCATTTATCAGGAACACTACCGAATTCGCCTCCCTTTGTCCCGCCTCCGCAACTGTCATGAAAAAAACACTGTCATGAAAAAAAAGATCCTGTTTGTTTGTATTGAGAACAGCAACCGCAGCCAGATGGCAGAAGCTTTTGCCCGCATCCATGGAAAAAACCTGGTGGAAGCTTACAGCGCCGGCTCAAAACCATCCGGCAAAGTGAATCCAAAGGCTATCCGTTCAATGAAGGAGTTGGACTACGACCTTTCCGCTCACCAATCCAAATCCCTGGAAGAAGCAAGAATGCATGCTCCCTTTGATGCAGTGGTCACCATGGGTTGTGGTGATGCCTGCCCCTGGATGCCCGCCAAAATATTTTATGACTGGCAGATACCGGATCCCCGGGATATGGAACCCGCATCCTTTAATAAAGTTCGCGACCTGATCTCCGGGAAGGTAGAAGAACTGCTCCGTGACTTGCAAAACTCTGATTAAGTTTGTGCCATGTGGTGGCAGAAACTTTCTCTCACGGAAAAACTGGTTTTGGTACTTGTATTGATTGTACTTGCGGCGGGCCTCTACCTGTACTATACCGACATCCCGGCATTTGAAGATTTTGTAAAAGAAGATCATCTTGTTGAATGGCTTACGGTAATTGGATTATTACTGGCTTCTATTGTAAGCTTCTACCGTTTTTTCAGTTTGTTCAAATACAAAAAAGCCTGGTTCCTGCTGGTCAACTTTATACTGGCTGTTCTTCTATTTGTTGCTGCAGGCGAAGAAATATCATGGGGACAAAGAATACTGGGAATTGAAAGTTCTGAGTACTTCAAACAAAACAATTTACAGGGAGAAACCAATCTACACAACCTCGAGATTAATGGCGTTAAAATCAATAAGCTGGTATTCACTACCCTGCTTGGCGCCGCTCTTTTCATCTACCTCGTTATATTTCCCCTGATTTATTCCAGGAACACAGCCTTCAAGAATTTTATTAACCGCAGCGGCATCTCCATTGCGCGATTATATCAAATCCTGGGTTTCCTAATAGTGATCCTGCTTACCTCGCTCATCAGGCACGATAAAAACCCGGAACTACTGGAGTGTGGCGCTTCGTTGCTATTCTTCCTGGTAATATCCTCCCCTGTTAATAAAAAAATCTTTTCCCGGGGTCGGTAACTGGTCTCATGGCTTTACAAGCCTGGCCAGCATCAACGTGTCCATGGAACGGTGTCTGGTTTTTGGATTAAGGAACTTCAGCGTGATGGTGGTCACATTATGATCAATATGTTTTACAAGTGGATCAACCCCCATGCCCTGCTCACGGATCCAGGCCGCCTGGTGATTGGTCATTAGGTAATAATAATTTTTATTGCGGTCATATTGCGCTATTGCTTCACCAGGACTCGTAATCTGGTGGTTGTGATTCATGTAGTAATCAAAACTGTGTGCATTGGTTTCCATCAACACAATACTGTCGCGATGGGGTTTTACCGGCAGCTTTTCAAATTCTTTCACCAGTTGATTGCCACCCTGGTATTTCAGAAGTTGAGGAAAGAAATGATAATTCAAAACAAAATTGAGAAGCAGTGACATGGCTGCACTGATGGTTAAAACTTTTATAGCACGCGAATTGAATTTTTTAAGGAATAAGAGATAGATAAAAATCAAAATAAAAAAAACAGCTATCGCATTAACAGGGAAAAAATAAAAATTGATAGCAGATACCAGAAGTAATGTAATGATCCCAAGAGTAACCTGTAATGGATATATCCATTTCAAAGCGGATGGTGATTCAATAATACGGACCAAAAATCCGGCTGTGAACATGGCTGTTAGTGGCAGGAGCATGATCACATAATGCGGCATTTTGAAATTGGAAAAAGAAATAGAAAACAACAGGAAGGCAAAACCAGCCACCGCGAATGAAAAAGGTTGTTGCCATTTTTTATTGCGCTTCAGTTTTACAAACCAGGCAACTACCGCTGCATAAGCCAGTAAACTCCAGGGAAAGAAGGCCCATAAAAAAGTATGGTACAAAAAGAAGTATTCGCTGTTGCGTCCTTTTTTTCCCTGGTCAAAACCGGAAGATCTTTCAAACAACTGGTCCCATAATATGAAGTGAATACCCGAACGACCGCTTTTTTCACGGATGATCTTTTCCGGGTGCAGGTCAAACTGCACATAGTATGCATACAGTACAGGTGAGATCATCAGGAAAAACAATGGAACAAAAGCCCATGTCTTGAAAGAAGCCAATATCCTCCATTTGTTATGAAACAAGATGTAAAAAAACGCTGGTACAAACATCACCACGGGACCAATCCAACCCTTGGTTGCAAAAGCAATGGCAGCTCCAAGCGCGGCCAATACAATATTCAAAAACTTTTGATGGTCTATATAAACGATAAGGTGCCAGAGGCCAAAAATAATTCCCGCGGTCAACGGGGTTTCCATTCTTGCATCATTAATAGAAAGTACAAAGGCCTGGGCGGTGGCCAAGATGACCGCGGCCAATGTAGCGGTTCTTCTCTCGGCCAGGTGTTTTGCCAGTTGATAGGTGCTGTAAATGGAAATGAGCGCGAAGATCAATGCAGGCAAACGATGCGCAAAAGTGTTGACACCAAAAATCTTAAAGCTTAACAACGATGACCAGAACAGGAAATGTGGTTTGTCCAGGTAATCTTTTTGCCGGTCAACCAGGTTAATCCAGTTATCATGCTCATACATGTACAGGGCAATGTTGGCATGATGCGCCGCATCCTTATCCATTAATGGAAAAAACAAAGATCCCGCATATACAAACAGGCATAGAAAAGCAAAGAAAAACTGGAGCCCCCTACTAACCCCCTGACCAGTGATGGAATTTTTGAGCATGAAGGATCAAAACTAAACAAACCTCGGTGCAGTCTGCCTTTTATTGGTAAAAATTCAGCAGGTCAAAATCCGCGACCCTTCATCATTTTCATCATGCCTGCACATTCAATCGCCTGTTTGCGGTTAAAATCATTGGTCATAGACTTAATATTGATGATATCGATAATGGTTCCGATTCCGCAAAAACCAACGGTAAGCAGGTAAAGAATTCCCATCACTACTTCACCAATCACAAAACGCTGGATGCCGGCCACACCAAAAAAACCAATGATGGTAAAAATGAGCATGGTCTGCTGCTCTTTTCTTTTTCCCTGGTAGAACATGATGAACTGTTGCTGTTCCTGTTCATTCATTTCTTTCATTAGTTCGGAGAGCACCATCATTTCTTCCGGCTGTAATCCGGGTAGCATGGTGAATAGCTGTTGCTGGTTCATGATTGCAGTAAGTTTTTAGGTGGCAGTAATGGTTTGATGATCATTAGCATCAATGCAACAGCCGCGGGAATTCCCAGGATATGTTCCCTCATGCTTGCCTCAAATTCAAGATGCAGCGCATGATGGATGGCATGCCCTATTCCGCAACCCAAACAGGAATTAATGCCTGCCAGCCTGAAAATGCAGAATGAAAAATCCCCGGGAGAAGATTCCATGAAAAACAGGCAGGCCAGTGCAATGGTCCAAATAATGGAAGGCAGGTATTGTTTGATGGTAGCCAATGGTCTGTTGCAATATACGATCTTTGGTAGAGCATATTTAAATCGTGAGGCGTGAATCGTGAGACGTGAATTAGTTTGCCTTCATATCAAATTACGGATGAACAGGCTGTCTCTCACGATTCACGTTTGACGATTCACGGGCTAAAGCCCCAACTGTGCACTGATCTCCAGCATCCGGTCCAGGGATTTTTTAGCCTGGATCCTTAGTGCCTCATCCATCAGTATTTCCGGTTGTTCGTATTCCATACACAAATAAACCTTTTCGAGGGTGTTCCGTTTCATGTGTGGACAGTCATTACAGGCACAGGCATTATCCGGGGGTGCTGGGATGAAGGTCTTACCTGGTGACTGCTTCACCATCTGGTGCAGTATGCCGGCTTCCGTGGCTACGATGAACTCTGTATGAGGTGTGTTGCGGGTATAGGCAAGGAGCTGGGTGGTGGAACCGATAAAATCAGCAATCCTTAAAACGGGTTCCTCACATTCGGGATGGGCGATCAGTTTGGCATTGGGATGCCGCACCTTGAGCTTCGTGATCTTTTCAAGACTAAAAATTTCGTGCACCATGCAGGCGCCGTTCCAGAGCAGCATGTTTCTACCCGTGACCTTGTTAACCCAGGCCCCGAGATTTTTATCGGGCGCGAAGATGATCTTCTGGTCGGCAGGCAGGCTATCCACGATAGCCTTGGCATTGGAACTGGTGCAGATGATATCGCTAAGTGCTTTGATACCCGCACTGCAGTTGATATAGGAGATTACGATATGGTCCGGGTGATCTTCCCTGAACTTTTTAAAAAGCGGGGGCGGACAGGATTCACTCAAGGAGCAGCCAGCCTTCATATCCGGTATCACCACCTTTTTAGACGGATTCAGGATCTTTGCTCCTTCAGCCATGAAATGCACCCCGGCGAATACGATCATGTCAGCATTGGTCTTTGCCGCCTGCTGTGCGAGACCTAAGGAGTCGCCGATATAGTCAGCAATATCCTGGATGTCGGGTTCCTGGTAAAGATGCGCGAGGATGATGGCATTCTTTTCTTTCTTGAGTCTTTCGATCTCCGCGAAGAGGTCCATGGAAGGATCGAGATCCATGTCAAGAAAACCTTTTTCATCCAGCTCATTTTGCGCTATCAACATTTCCTTATCCATATAATAATATATAGTATTCTATTTTATTTATAATTACCTATTACTATTAGGGCTGTGGATTCGGGGAAAAACCACAATGCCCAAAATTTGGTAAATCGAAATCCCCTTGTTATTCACAGCTTATTACCGTACCCGGAGCAACAAAGGTATTACAGCAGCCTAACTTCCGGCGCATATTCACAATCATGTGGATTGAAGCGGTCTGAATAAATAAAACCCTTTTTGAGATTTTTGTTCTGTGGATTGATGGAGGGATATCCGTGAGCAATTGCAGCATTTCGGATTCACCAGATAAAAAAATCGTTTTTCCATCCAAGTCTTAACGTTCCATCCAACGTTTCACGAAGTTTATTCACAGAAATAATGGATAATCCACAGCCCACCAGGGAAACCCCAAGAATAAAAAGGCCAGCAAAATGCTTACCTGGTTTTTTAAATAATTGCAGGCCGGCACAGTCCGGCAAAAACCCTGAATTTTGGGGCATTCCAGCGGTTTTCCACATTTTGTGCATAGAAGGATTTACCCTATTTTCGCCATCCGTTTTTTAAAAGAGAACACCACCAGTTATGTCTATAATCCAGGATATCAGAGACAAGTACGCCAAGATCGCTGTTATTGCCATAGCCCTTGCCTTGTTAGGTTTTATTATGATGGATGCATTTTCAGGCCGGGGAGGTTTTGGAAACGATGGTCCAAGTGCCTATATAGGAAAAGTAAATGGCGAATCAATCGACAGGATCCAGTTTACCAATGAACTTTCCGAAAGAGAAGCTTATTATAAGAGCCAGGGCTACCAGATCAACGAGGATAACCGTTTCCAGGTACTCAATGAACTGTGGGACCAGAAAGTGACTGAAAAACTTTTGAACGAAGAATATGAAAAGCTCGGACTGACAGTGACCGAGAAAGAACTGAGAGATGTATTATATGGTGCGAACCCACCTCAGAATATTGCCCAGGCATTTACCGATCCCAATACCGGTAAGTTTGACGCGGTTGCTGCCCAGCAAAGGATCAACCAGATGCTGAAAAGCAACGATCCAAGGGAGAAACAGGGCATTACAGCCGAAATTGAAATGGCCAAACAGCAAAGGCTGGCAGGTAAATACATGGCCATGTTCACCAATTCCAATTATTATCCCAACTGGTTCCTCGAAAAAAGGAATGTGGACAATAGTCTGATGGCCAGGGCCAGTTTCGTGATGATTCCTTATTCTTATGTTTCTGACAGCACCGTTAAGGTGAGCGATGATGAGATCCGCGCTTACATGAAAAAGAATAAGGAAAGGTATGAACAGCCTGAGGAAACCCGTTCTATCAGTTATGTAATGTTCAGTGCTGCACCTACCAGCGCGGATAGCCTTGCAGCCCGCGACCAGGTGGCAGCGCTTGAATCACAATTTGCCAATGCAACAGATATCAAAGCTTTCATTGGCAAAGAAAGCAGCACACCATATTATGATGCTTATGTAGGAAAGACCGCCATGCAGGTTCCGGTGAAGGATTCACTTACCGGTCTTCCAAAGAATGCCATCTATGGTCCTTACCTTGATGGCGGCAGTTATGTAATGGCAAAAATGATTGATACACGCATGCTGCCTGATTCCGTAAAATGCCGTCACATCCTACTGGGTACTACTGATCCGCAAACCGGGCAGCCCATTGCTTCCGACAGTGTAGTGAAAGCAAGGATCGATAGCATTGCCACGGCCATCCGCAATGGCGCCAATTTTGACACGCTGGAAACAAGGTATACCATTGACCAGACGGCGCACCAGTCAAAAGGTGTGATGACCTTCTCTTCCACCCAGATCC
>JAEYUA010000193.1 GCA_023433755.1 Bacteroidota bacterium
ATCGGTTCCCGGTTACCCATCACCGGTGGTTATTATAAGGTGTTCGTTTATGCCTATCATCCTTCCATAGCCTTTGCCATCAATTGCATCATCCTGGTATCCAATGCGGCATCCTGCGCAGCGGTGGCTATTGTAGGTTCCGAATATATTTCAAGTGTACTCATGCCCCAGGCCGCGGATCCTGTTTACCGTGCGGCCCATAGCACTATGATCAACACGGTTCAGGTGGGCATTGCCCTCTTTGCCATTTTCGTTTTTTATATCATCAACATGTTTGGCCTCCGCATGAGTGCCAAAACCCAGTCGGTTTTGATGATCATCAAGATCTGCATGGTACTGTTACTCATCGCGCCCTTATTCTTTGCCACCGGGGCGCCACCGGTTCTCTCGAGCGTCGACTCCATGAGTCCTGCCCTGAGAGAATACATCACCGCTTTCGGTATTGGACTTGTTGCTGTCAGTTTTACTTATGGTGGTTACCAGCAGACCATCAATTTTGGTGAGGAGATCGAAAAACCAAATAAGAATATTCCAAGAGGCATCTTCATTGCACTTACGGTTATCATTGTGCTTTACCTCCTCATCAATTACGCCTATGTAAAAGTGATTGGGTTTGAACAACTCAAGGAAAGCAAAAATATCGCTGCTATCATGGCTTCCAAGATCTTTGGCGTGCAGGCTGAAAGAATACTTTCCGTTTTGCTCTTCCTTGGTGTGCTTGCCTATGTGAACGCGGTACTTTTAAGTAATCCAAGGGTGATGTATGCCATGAGTGAAGACAAAATTCTTCCTTCTGCCTTTACCAAAAGAAACAAGCGTGACGCCTTAACACTGGCACTGACGGTTTTTGCCGGCACAGCCGCCATCATTGTTTTCTGGGCACAGGAGTTTGACAGGATCCTCAGCTTTACCATCTTCCTCGATTGTTTTGGAATGGCTCTTTCCGCCGGCAGTATTTTCGTGATCCGGAAAAAAACCGCGCATCTCAATGGAACGGGTATTTTCAGCATGAAACTTTACCCGCTTCTTCCCATCATCTTTATCATCGCCTATTCGTTTGTTGCCATCAGCATTGCATTGGATTATGAAAAGAATGGTTACGCGGCACTGATAGGGCTGGCGGTGCTGGCCTTCTTTACCGGTTTATATTTCGTGGTGCAGTACATCAAAAAACAACAACTCAAAAACTAATGGATCTTTCATATATCATCAATGAACTGGGGGAAGATAGAAGGGGCTATTTCAATGCAGTGGCTCCTCCCATCATGCAGTCCAGCAATTTTGTTTTCACCCGGGTTGAAGACCTGCGCAAGGCATTTGAAGATGAGATGGGCGGTTACCTGTACAGCCGGGGATTGAATCCAACGGTTGACATCCTCCGCAAAAAACTGGCGGCGCTGGATGGTGCTGAGGACTGCCTGGTATTTAACAGCGGCGCAGCTGCCATCTTTGCCGGTGTACTGGCCAATGTAAAATCAGGTGATCATATCATCTCCGTACAAAAACCTTATACCTGGGCACAGAAAATGTTTGATGTGGTACTGCCAAGATTTGGTATCAGTACTACTTATGTTGATGGTAGAGCATCAGCAAATTTTGAAAAAGCGCTTCAGCCCAATACTTCTTTCATTTACCTGGAATCTCCTAATTCCTGGGACTATGCGATCCAGGATCTTGAAGCAGTTGCCAGTCTTGCGCGGCCAAGGGGTATCATCACCATGATTGACAATAGTTATTGCACACCACTGTACCAGCGCCCGGTGGAAATGGGCATTGATCTTTCCATGCAAACGGCAACTAAATATATTGGTGGACACAGTGATACGCTTGGTGGAGTGCTCACCGGATCCCACCAATTGATGAAAAAGATCTTCGACAGCGAATACCTCAATATTGGCAGCGGTATTCAGCCTTTCAACGCTTGGCTGCTGATACGCGGTCTGAGAACATTGCCGGCAAGGCTGGAACGGATCAGTCACACTACCCGGGAAGTGATTACGAAATTGAAAGAACATCCGGCTATTGAATCAGTACTGTTTCCACTGGATCCGGATTTCCCCCAGTATGAACTGGCCAAAAAACAGATGTCAGGTGCCTGTGGTCTCTTTACCATCAGCCTGCGCAACGGAACGTATGATTCCATTACCCGTTTTTGTGAAGGCCTGAAACATTTTATGATGGCAGTGAGTTGGGGAGGACATGAATCCCTGGTGATACCCAAATGCGCAGGGATAGGTCCGGAGAACTTTGATCCCTCTAACCGGGAACACCAGTACATCAGGATTTATACGGGGCTGGAAGATCCATCTTATTTGTCGGCTGACCTTTATCAGGCTTTAAATGCCCTTTAACGAGTGAACTTTCGCTTATTTTTACAATTATGAAAGGGCTTGTAACGGTAATTATTTTCCTATTATCACGGATCGTTTTACAGGCGCAGGATAAATGGGATCTGAAGGAATGTGTGGATTATGCGCTGGCTAATAATATATCTGTTAAGCAGGCCGACTTGCAGACCCGCTTTTCTTCCCTTGATCTTTATCTCGACAAACTTTCCCGTTGGCCCACTTCAAATTTCCAGGCCAGTTCCGGGTATAGCTTCGGCCTTTCTGAAAATCCTACAACAGGCACTCTTGAAACAAGGAATTTTTTCAATACGCAGTTTGGTCTCTCAGCCAGTGCCAACCTGTTCAACTGGTTCTCAAAAAAATTCCTGATCCAGTCTTCGGAACTGGATCTCAAAGCAGATGAAGCACAGGTGAAGAAAGTGCAGGATGATATTGCACTGAATGTTGCAGTTGGATACCTGCAGGCCCTGCTCGCCAAACAACAGGTGAATATCGCCGCCCTGCAGGTAGAACAGACCATGCTGCAACTGGATATCACCCGGAAAAGGGTTAGAGCCGGTGTTTTACCCGAACTGAACGCTTCTCAACTGGAAGCGCAGTTGGCAGCCGACAGCTCATTATTGATTACAGCGGAGGGCAGTGTACAGCAGTTTCTCCTTCAGCTAAAAGCCTTGCTGAATCTTGATGCAGGTGTTCCTTTTGATATTGAAACGCCACCCGTTGAGCTGATACCTGTGGAAAGTCTGGCTGACCTCCAGCCAGAATCCGTATATAATCTCGCGGTGGTTAATCTTCCACAGCAAAGGGTCAATGACCTGCGTGTGCAGGCTACCAGTAAAATGGTAAATGCTGCCAAAGCTTCCATGTATCCAACCATTTCCATGTTTGGGGGATTGAACACCCGTTTTGTGAATATTCAATCGCCACAGGAAACCGTATTTATTCCTCAACGTGCCACAGGTGCTATCGTGAATGTGAATGGTACACCTTATGAAGTGCTGGCTCCGGGCTTTGACGTGATACGCACAGGCATCACACCTTTCTCTGACCAGCTCCGTAATAATTTCGGTCAGAATATTGGAATCGCACTGACTGTTCCAATTTTTAATGGAGGCAGTTTGCGTGGCAACTGGCAACGCAGCAAATTGCTGGTTCAGCAGGCGCAATTGCAGCAGCAAAGTGCCAGCCTCACACTCAAGCAGGATATTTACCGCGCTTATACTGATGCGACCATTGCGCTGCAAAAATTTAATGCAAGCCGCAAGGCCGTTGAGGCAGCAGAGAAAGCATACAGCTTTGCGCAAAAAAGATATGAAGTGAACCTGCTTCCCACTTTTGAACTGATCAACAACAATAATTTTTTACTGAGAGCCAGGCAGGATATGATCTCCGCGCAGTTTGATTATGTTTTTAAAATGAAATTGCTGGAGTTTTATAAAGGGCAAGGATTGAAACTGTAGAAACAGGAACAGGAACAGGAACAGAAACAGAAAGAGAAAGAGAGTGAGAAAGAGGAGGCGGAAAGTACAGGATATATGAAAGAGACCAGGTGAAAAGATGAACCCACTAGTAGCTAGCAGCTAAAAAAATTTTTATGAACAAAAAGCTTAAATGGACGCTTATTATTTTATCAGTACTGCTGGTTTTATTCCTGGTTATGAAGTTCATTTCCGGTAGTGGTGATAAGGAAATAAAAGTGAGTGTATCACAGACTATCAGGACCAATATTGTGGAGACAGTAAATGCACCGGGTAAAGTATTTCCCGAGGTGGAAGTAAAGATCAGCTCCGATGTTTCGGGTGAAATCACCGAGCTGAATGTGCAGGAGGGTGACAGTGTAAGAAAGGGACAGGTACTGGCCCGGATCTATGCTGATATTTATGCTTCAGAAAGGGATGCAGCCAGGGCAAGAGTGATCCAGTCGCAGGCTACTGTTGCCAACAGCCAGGCTTCACTTGAATCATTGAAGGCCCAGCTCGACCAGGTAAAGCAGGCCTATGACCGCAATAAAAAATTGTACGATGAACAGGTGATCTCCAAATCGGAATTTGAAGTTTTTGAAACCAATCTGCGCACCGCACAGGCATCTTATAATGCAGCGCTTCAGAATATCAGGAGCTTGCAGGCCAATACCGAAAGTGTAAGGACTACCCTTGATGCGGCTAATAAAAACCTGGGCAGAACCACGTTGACCGCACCTATGGATGGTGTGATTTCTTCCTTAAGTGTAAAAAAAGGAGAAAGGGTTTCGGGCAACAGTTTCAGCGTGGGACCTGAGATGATGCGTGTAGCTGACCTTAGTAATATGGAAGTGAGGGTGAATGTGGGGGAGAATGATATTGTGAAGGTGAATATTGGTGATTCTGCTGATGTTGAAATAGAAGCATACAATAACCGCAAGTTCACAGGCATCGTAACACAGATTGCCAGCAGTACCCTTAAATCAGGCAGTACCGCAACTTCCGTGGCAGCCGGGGATGTAACGGACTATGAAGTGCGCATCCGCCTGTTACCTTCTTCTTACAGTGATCTCATTGATCCTTCCAGGCCTAAGAACTTTCCTTTCAGGCCCGGCATGAATGCAAGCGCTGATATCAAAACAAAAAGAAAAACAAATGTGGTGGCTGTTCCAATTGGCGCGGTGGGTACCCGCCTCAAAGGAAGTGAGGAGGCAATGAAAACCGGTAAGGAAAAGGAGGATGATTCAAATATGCAGGCGGATGTTGTTGCTCCCGCCGATGAAGAGCTAGAGGAAGTGGTATTCATTGTGAAGCCCGACAATACCGTTGAAAAAAGGGTAATCAAAACCGGGATCCAGGATATGAATTATTATGAGGTGGTAACAGGGCTGAAGGAGGGCGAACAGGTAGTGACACTGCCCTATGATGCGGTTACCAAAAACCTGAAAAGCGGTGACCTGGTGAAGGTGGTGCCCAGGGAAAAACTATATTGATCAAATCTTATTACGGTCATGGCAGAAAAACTCAGGATCGGTGTGATTGGGAATGGCAGTTGGGCCACGGCACTGGTAAAGATCATTACAGATAACCGTCACGAAGTAAACTGGTGGATCCGGAAAAAATCTTCCATTGACCAGATCATTAGGCGAAAGCATAATCCCCATTACCTTCCTAATGCTTATTTCGATGTAAGCCTGCTGCATCTTTTTGATGATATACAGGAACTGGTGAATACTTCGGATTTACTGGTGCTGGCGGTACCTTCTGCCTATATACAGGGTGTACTGGAACAGGTAGATCCAGTTTCATTGAAGGATAAAAAGATTCTTTCCGCTATCAAAGGTTTAGTACCTGGTCCCGATGTATTGCTGAATGAATACCTGCAGTCGCAATATAACCTGCCCCTTGAGAATTATTTCGCCGTGCTGGGTCCATGTCATGCTGAAGAGGTGGCATCTGAAAAACTTTCCTACCTTACTTTTTCGGGGATTGATACACCCGTCACCAAAGAGATCGCTGCCTTGTTTCAATCCACTTATATCAATACCATTATTAATAACGATATCCTGGGCGTGCAGTATGCAGCGGTTCTGAAAAATATTTATGCGCTTGGCGCGGGCATCGCACATGGACTGGAGTATGGTGATAATTTTCTGAGTGTTTACATTGCCAACAGTGCCGATGAGATGGCAGGTTTTCTACGGAGAGTTGGAGCTCAGCACATGGTGGTAGGTGAACACCAGCAGACTGACCCGGTAACGCATAAAAAAGACATCAACTATGCAGCCTCTGTCTATCTGGGTGATTTGCTGGTAACCTGTTATTCACTTTATAGCCGTAACAGGACCTTCGGAGCCATGATCGGGAAAGGTTATACAGTTCAATCGGCCCAGCTTGAAATGAATATGGTGGCAGAAGGTTATAATGCTTCCAAATGCATATA
Source organism: Bacteroidota bacterium (assembly GCA_023433755.1). Classification (GTDB taxonomy): domain Bacteria; phylum Bacteroidota; class Bacteroidia; order Chitinophagales; family Chitinophagaceae; genus Flavisolibacter. The sequence goes on from JAEYUA010000193.1 coordinate 6,252, forward strand.
CAATATCAATAAACAAATAGGTGGTGATATACCAATAGCAGAAACGATTTACCGGATACTTTGGGAGCGCCTAAATGCGGAAGAAGGTTTTCTTCAAATTGAAGAAGTGCTTGTTTAAGTGATGAGCTAAGTATTTTTCCGTGTCCATCTTCAACCTTTATCTGGAAAAAGCCTTTATATTTAGGAGGCGGTTCCATTTCAATTTTACAGGCGGTAATTACAGCATTCAATATCTGTTTAATTTACATGCGACCCGGGGTTTACCAATAAATCATCAACTGAATCATTCAAACAACGACTATGAGGAAATTTTACCAGAAAATTTTATTGTCCGCTCTTGCCCTGACCCTGACCCTTGCAGGTTTTGCCCAGGTTAGTGTAACGGCTACTGCCGGCACAGCGGGACCAACCAGCTATACCACGCTGAAAGCTGCATTTGATGCAGTGAATGCGGGAACCCACCAGGGAGTGGTTTCGGTGAGCATTACAGGCAATACTACTGAAACGGCATCGGCAGTGCTGCTGGCCAGTGCAGCACCTTCGAGCTATACTGCAGTGAATATCACGGCCACCGGTGCTTTTACCATTTCAATGAACGCCGATACTTCCATCATACACTTGAGAGGTGCGGATAATGTAACGATCGATGGTAACAACACACTCACACTCAGCAATACACACGCGGAAGGTACAGCGCTGGAGTTCAGCAATGATGCCACGGCCAATACCATCAAGAACACAACCATCAAAGGAAAGACTTCTGTGTTGGATGGAACCTTCCCTACGCTTGGAGTGATCGTATTTGGTAAAGGCATCACAACCGGTAATGATGATAATATCATTGAGAACTGCGATATCGACGGAACCGGTTCAGCCGCCTGTAATATCTTCTCTGCGGGAAGCTTTGGAGCACAGGCCGAAGAGAACAGCGGCAACATCATCCGTAATAATAAGATCCATGACAACATTTCCAATTCACACGTGGGCACCATCAGCATGCTGTTGTTTGAAGGCAACCACAATTGGACTATTGAGAATAACAGTTTTTATCATACTGCTGCAGTCACTACCACTGTACAACTCGTAGTGCGCCACATGCTGATCCTTCCTGATTTTGTGGCAGATGCTCATACGATAAGAGGGAATTTTGTGGGAGGTAATGCTCCAAATGCAGCAGGTACTCTTAGTCTTACAGGAACCGGTAATGGTATCGTGGGTTATATTGGTATGGACATTGAAACGGCAGGTACCGGAAACATCGTGGAGAATAACACGGTAAAAAATGTAACGATCACGTATGCTAATAGTTTGGGAACCCTTACTAATTCCGCAATTTTTGGCTTTGTAGGAGGTTTCAATGGTACAACTACCATAAATAATAACACGGTCAGCAATATCAATATCTCGAATACTCCAGGATCCATATTTTTCCAGGGCATACATGTTAATGGAAGAACTCCGGGTGCTGCAGGAATTGTTGGTGCTACTTTCAATATTACCAATAATACAATAGAAAATATTGTTGCAACCGGTGGTGGTACAGGGCATTCGCAACTGTCTGGCTTTCGACTTGAAACATCTTCTTCTGCAGGGCAGGGAACAGGATTTATTTCCAATCCACTTTTCACTACTTCCAACAATACCATAAGAAATCTGAGCGCTCCTACCAGCAGCAACCAGACATTTGTGAGGGGTATCAGTGTGATTAGCACCCAGGGAACAAGTCCCGCTGCAACAGCCTTTCTGGTTCCAAGGGTTGATATCAAAAATAATACGATACATGATCTGACCACAACTTCAACGCTTGCATCTTTCGGAACACCAGCAGCCGTAGGCATTCATTATAGTGGGGCTGCCGGAGTAATCAACAATCTTGATGTGGAGAAATTCACGGAAAACACCATTTACAACATCAGCGCTAACAATAATGGCGATGTAGGTACGGTATCAGCGGGTATACTCGCAACCAATGGTATGTTCGACATCCGCAAAAACAGGATCTATGGTATTAAGAATGCTGCCAATCCTACCACTACCACAAACAATGCAGGTATAGTTGGAATTTCAGCAAGAGCTGCGGCAGACACATCCATGATCTATAACAACTTTATCTCTCTCGGTGATGGTCAAACGAACAACCTTTCCATCTTTGGCATCATCAATAATTTCAATGCTACCGGTCCCATTTTTGTACACCACAACAGCGTAGTGATTACTGGCGCAGGTGTTGCAGGGAACACAAAAAATACGGCTGCTTTTGTGAAGGGTGATGATCTTTTCGGAACTACCATTGCCACACCGGTTGAATTGAAAAATAATATTTTCTACAACACGCGAGCTGGTGGCGGCATGCATTATGGCCTGGCCAATACCGCAGCCACCCCGGCCACCGGATGGATATCCAGCCATAATAACATCTACAGCAGCACAGCGGCCAACGTGGCAAGATGGGGAGCTGCAGACAATACCATTGCACTTTATAATACCAATGCCGCCGATGCTAATACCAAATCAGTAACGGTGAGCTTCACTAACGTGGCAACTGGTGACCTTCACCTGGCAGGCGCTTCACAAACCGATGCCAACCTGCACGGTACTCCGGTTGCCGATGTTACATCGGATATTGATAATGATTCGCGCAGTGCAACTGCTCCTTTCATGGGCGCTGATGAGCCGGTGACTACCTGCGTAGCTCCAGCCATCACCACACAACCGGTAGCACAAACCATTTGTGATGGCGCTGCATTGAATCTTTCAGTTGTGGCAACCGGCACAGGCCTTACCTACCAGTGGAAAAAAGATGGCGGTGATATAGCAGGTGCTACCAGTGCCAGCTATTCAGTAGCTGCAGCAACATCGGCCAACGCGGGTAGCTATACAGTTGCTATCACAAATACATGCGGTAACCAGCTTTCCGCTGCCGTTGTGGTGATTGTTAACCCAAGACCGGTGATCACGGCCCAGCCAACCGCCCAGGCAGGATGTAATGGAGCGAATGTTACCTTCAATGTAACCGCTACCTTATCCGCAGGCACCATCACTTACCAGTGGAAAAAAGACGGGGCAGATGTGGCAGGTGCTACCAATGCTTCTTATACTGTTGCGGTTTCCGCTGCCAATGCTGGTAACTATACAGTTGTTGTTTCAAACGGAAGCTGTTCTGTTACTTCCAACCCGGCCGCACTCACCGTGACCGCTGCTACTGCCATCACCACACAGCCGGCTGCAGTTACCGCATGTACAGGTAATGCCAACTTCAGTGTGACTGCCACAGGTGCAGGACTGACTTACCAGTGGAAGAAAGACGGAACCGATATTCCGAATGCAACCAACTCAACCCTGTCTGTTCCTGTTAATGCCAATGCTGCAGGTAACTATACTGTAGTGGTAACAGGTACCTGCGGTGCGGTTACTTCCAGCGCTGCTACGCTTACCTATACTTTCTGTACTTCTGTTCCAAATGTGGATGCAGGTGTAACCAGTATGGTAATGATGCCAAACCTGGTGAGAAATGAAGCAACACTTCGTGTAATGGTTTCCAGGACCATGAAAATGAACTGGAATGTTGTAGATGCACAAGGTAAAGTGGTGATGCGATTCCAGAACCAGGTGATGCCGGGCAAGAATGATATCAAATTATTCCTTGGCCAGCTTTCCAATGGTACTTACCAGTTGCAGGGTGTAACTGACAAGGGACTGACAGAAGTGGTGCGTTTTGTAAAAATGTAATTGAATGATTGATATAAAATCCCATCTGTCACAAGGCAGGTGGGATTTTTTTATTGGAAAAGTTCACTGGCCAGTCCGTCCGCTCTGAGCATACCTTCATCCGTAAGGACCAGGTGATCATATTTTAAAAGCATCAGTCCCTGGCTGATAAATTTTGATGAAACCTGTTCAACCCTTTTTTTCTCTTCATCTCCCCATTTAACCGCAATGGTCTCAAGGGAAATGCCTTCCATGGTGCGAAGGGAGATCATCAGGTATTCATTCAGTTGCTGTACTGCTGTAAGAGTTTCCTTTTCCCTTTGAAATGAATTTTGTTCCGACTGTTTTATATACACCGTATTGTTCGCGATATTCCATCTTCTTTCCTCACCATTGAATGAATGAGCAGAAGGCCCTAACCCCAGGTATTTTTCTCCCTTCCAGTAAGCCGAATTATGCCTGCTCCTGAAACCAGGCTTCGCGAAATTGGAAACCTCGTAATGTTCATATCCTTTTTCCCTGAGCCATTGCATCAGCAATAAAAATTGCCTTGCCTGTTTATCCTGGTCTACATCTGCGGAAATATTCTGCCTTATTCTTTTCTGCAAGGGTGTTTTTTCTTCTACCGTTAGGGCATAACACGACAGGTGGGGGATTCCCATACCGGTGGCTATGTCCACATGCTCCTTCCACAATTCATCGGATAGGAGAGGAGAACCGTAAATGAGATCGATCGTGATATTGGGAAAAAATTCCAGGGCCAGCTTCACGTTTTCAATGGCCTGGCTGGCTGAATGGGCCCGGTTCATCCACCTTAATTCCTCTTCCTGGAAGGACTGCACGCCGATGCTTAGCCGGTTGATACCTGCCGACTTCCATGCCTCTAACTGGCCGGGATTGATATCATCAGGGTTGGCTTCAAGGGTGATCTCTGCTCCGGGTGCAACTTGATAATGTTTGAATATGGAATCCAGTTGAGCTTCCAGTTGCGCAGGCTCCAGCAGGCTGGGTGTGCCTCCACCGAAATACACGGTTTTAATGGTTTCACCTTGCAGGTAATCCTTTTCGGCTTCTGTTTCTTTGATCATTGCACCCAGCAATTCATCTTTGTACCTCAGTGAAGTGGTAAAATGGAAATTGCAGTAATGGCATTTCTGCCTGCAAAACGGGATATGTAAATAGATTCCTGCCATGGTTATGAGGCAGGTAAGGCTGCCTGCAAATAAATTCCTGCCAACTTCGTTGTACATTGATGCCAGTGGCCCGGGGCCCTGGCCCGCTTTGGAAAATTGATGGCAAAGTTAAAACACCTCTTAGGAGCAATATCCTTTTTAACAACCTTCCTGTTGTCGCAGGCGCAGCCTTATCCTGTGCACTACCGCACTCCGGCAGGCGACACCAGTTTTCCAGGGAAAGCCATACTTCAGCAGATATTTACCAACAGTGAGGCTGCACGTATCTATATCAATGCACTTCCATCCATGCTCCGGCAGCATGGTTATGCAACCGCTTCGGTTGACAGT
>JAEYUA010000226.1 GCA_023433755.1 Bacteroidota bacterium
GTTCAAAAGAGATCCGGGTGCGGGTGGAGTTTTCGTAAAAAAGATTCACAATTGTTACATCCCTGAGAGAGGGAACTTTCTTGATAGGTCTTTGTAAAACTTCTTTGAATTCTTTTGCCGTATTCAGGATAAGGGAGATATCTGTGGCAGTTAGATCTTTTATCCCTAAAAGATGACGGGTGGAAAGTCTCATTAAAAATCAAAGTTAAGGGAAAGAAAGCTACGAACTGCGAGGTAGGAGCTGTGAGAAAAAATCTGAAGTACAAAGGGGATCAGGTCTCCATGTTGTAAAAATGCCTGCCTGCTTTTGATTGCGGTTTTCCATCAAACCAATACCACCTCGTCCCTGCCGTCTCTTTCCTGCCAGAACACTTTTACTTTCTGGGTAATTATCGAGTCAATGGATTTACCTGTATAATCAGGCTGGATGGGGAGTTGGCGGCTGTAACGGCGGTCGATCAATACCATGAGCTGAACACTTTCAGGCCGCCCGAAATCCATGAGGGCGTCCAGGGCGGCACGTATGGTACGCCCCGTGTACAACACATCATCAATCAGGATCACTTTCTTCCCTTCCATTGAAAACCTGATATCGGTCTGGTTGGGCACATGTAGCTCTTTCCTGATATCATCCCGGTAAAACGTGATATCCATTTTTCCGTATTGAACCTGGGATGAATCCAATTCCTGTGCGAGTTCCTTTACAATTCTTTCAGATAAAAAAACACCCCGGGGCTGTAAACCCACCAATACTGTATTTTCCAACTGGCCGGTAGATTCCAGTATCTGGTTCGCTAACCTTTTTATGGTGAGAGAGATCTGTTGCTGGTTGAGAACTGATTTCAAGCAGAAATTTTGATAAAAATAATCAATCAGTTTTTACTGCATTTAAAGTTTTTGGCTCATGAGAATGAATTTGCATTCCGAGATTGATATTTTTTTGCGCTTTCGCGTCTTTGCGTGCACCAACCAGGTTGTTATAGTTTAACGGAAAGGGATAAACCAACGCATGTGTAAAAATATGCTGGCATTCCTTAATTCGCGGCCGTTAACTGCAAAACCTTCTTTCACCACATCCTTGATACCCTGATTGTAGCGGAACCCAAAGGCAAAACCTTTTTTAGAAACGTGTCCTGCTCCAAATCCCCAACCGATATCCTGTTTGTTTCGCTGTTCTGATTGATCATATTCCTGGTCATCCGGACCTTTTTGTTTTGCGTTAATCATAAAACTCATCTGGGGACCGGCTTCAGCATACACACCGGAGTTTGAACCGAATTGAAGCATCAGGGGAATATTGATATAATTAATGAGCTGTTTGAAAACTCTTAAGTTTGATACTGGCCAACCTGTGATATAATCAATCGATGTATAAGTTTCACTGATCCTGGCTCCATTACGGCTGTACAATACTTCAGGCTGGATGGCAAATTTGCCACCGGCGGCCACGGGGATACGTGCGAAAATCCCTGCATGGTAGCTTAATCTCCATTCTGCCCTGGGCTTATAACCTGATTCAATTTGCTTCATATTGAATTTAGTCATTCCCGGACCGGCCTTTATACCAAATGAAATTTTCTGTTGCCTTGCTTCCTGGCCAAAGTGAGATAAAGAGAACGTCAGCAAAATGAAAAGCAGGCTGATTCTATGCATAAAAGTTGTTTTCATCTGTTTTGAAAAAAAGAAATTCTGATAACTGTTAAATTTTCATAATTGTAAAAAATGGGGCGTTAGAACAACACAAGGAGTTGGAATCCTTCAGCAAATGTTTCTGTGCGCCGCTTCGTTTTGGAATACTCTATTTAAAAGATGAAGTAGCGAAAATTCAAAAATAAGGTAGCATTCCTGTACTCCCGGTCTCCTATGGCATATTGCTCCTTAACTACATTCTTTGTTCCATGAGCATACCTGAAACCAAGTGCAAATCCTTTTTTGGATTCATGCCCGGCTCCAAGTGTAAGAGATAAATCCTGCCTGTTTCTTTGTTCGGTTTGATCATATTCCTGCGAATCCGGGCCATTCTGTTTTGAACTCAGTAAAAAGCTCATTTGCGGACCGGTCTCAAAATAAAACCCTGAAGGAACCCGGAACTGGAGCATAACAGGAACATTTATGTAATTAATGATCTGTTTGAATGCCCTGACTGTGTAATTACCACCGATATTACCAACGGTATGATTGATCCTCGCTCCCTGGCGGCTGTACAGGAGTTCAGGCTGCACATTAAATGTTCCTTCCGCAGCCAGCGGGATGTTTACGAATGCGCCACCCTGGAAGCTTACCATCCATTCAGCTCTCCATTTCTCCAGGAGCGATTCCGGTTGTTTCACATTGAATTTGCTTAAACCCGGACCCACCTTAATACCAAAGGAAATTCTGGAAGGATCACGCTCCTTTTCCTGTGAAAAAACAGAAGCAGAAAAAATTATGAAAACTGAAAAAAATAATATCCTCATGCCAGTAATTTTCATTGAACAATTAAAAATCAATAAATTCTTCTTTTACCTCGGGCGTAAATGTAATATGAGAATTACCAATTTGCAACTGGCAGACCCTCATTGAAAGTATTCTAATCCGCCCCTCTTAAATTAGATCCCTGATCTATTAAACCTGATAGGAAGAACCAGGCTTAATTACAAAAAAAAGGCTGTCTCCTTGAGACAGCCCATCCTGTTTGTGAGAATAAAATTATTTGTTGGCACCAAACAACCATGTCAATCCAATCTGCACAACTGAGTTTCTCAGCCTTGCATCACCTGTTGTTGAAGTTTCTTCAAGTACATTGGTGAAACCATGATTATAACGGGCTCCGATACCAAGACCCATACGGGACATATAACCTAAACCGGCACCCCATGAAAAATCAAATTTTTCCATCTGGTCTTTGTTATCCGTTTCATTGTTAGTACCGGGACCTTCCTGCTGGGCAACGATCAGGAAGCTGGCTTGTGGACCTGTTTCCACATAAAATCCTCCTGCACTTTTCCATTGCAGCATTACCGGAACGGATACATAGCTAAGATCCTGTTCGTATGTGCTTTCAGTAGTTACAGTTCCCACTGTTGTAGTTGTTTTCATTTTGCTTCCCTGGCGATTGTAAAGCAATTCAGGCTGAACAGCAAAACCGCCGTTTGCGCTGACCGGAATACGCACCAATAAACCTGCATGTGCTGTTGTCTTCAGATTGGTACTTGGTTCATTGGCAGTATAATCACTGGGTCTGAGCTTGGCGAGATTCACGCCACCTTTGATACCGAAATATGTTTTGTTCGGCATTGGTGTGCGATTCACATTCTCCTGAGCGAATAAAGCCAGGCCTGCAGATAATGCTAGTGCCATCAAACTGATCTTTTTCATACGTTATTTTTTGTTTGCACTCCCTAATACAAATAAAAGGCCGCAACGGCCTTTTATCAATTTATTGAAGCACCAATTATCTTGATTGCGCTTTATGGTTATTGTTGAACATGTAGAATACACCCACCTGGAAAACATTATTCCTTCTAACAGCGCTTCCCGCGTCATTGATATTGTTCAGTCCGAAATTATAACGGGCATCTACGCCAAAGCCGGAATAAGTAAGATAACCAAGCCCTGCGCTCCAGGAAAAATCCACAGATTTGAAATCATCTGAGGTAAAAAATCCCGTTTCTGTCCCATCCCTCTTATCATTTACACTGGCGAGGAAACCCACCTGAGGGCCAGTCTGGATACGGAAACCATTGTCAAACATGTATTGCAACTGCAACGGAACATTGATGTAATTCAAACCCAAAGAATGTTCACCATCACCAACGGTATATTTAGCACCCTGGCTGGAATACACTACCTCAGGCTGCAGCGCCAGTTGCCTGGTTAAATGAATATGAGCCAATACACCTGCGTGAATACCCAGTCTTGAGCCCATTTCACTTCCCTGGTCATTTGATAAAGTGGATACATTCAGACCTCCTTTAAGACCGAATTGTGCGCCTTGAGCAAATACAGCGGCTGTTGAGAGAATAGCAATTACCACTAAGCTGATCTTTTTCATAAGTTCTTTTTCACCAGTAAATACAAAAAAGAGGCCGTAATTGAAGAGCTGACTCCGTAAGTGGGCAAACATCCTGGATGCAGGGAAAATATAA
>JAEYUA010000014.1 GCA_023433755.1 Bacteroidota bacterium
ACAGGGCCACGGGATCCGGGCCTGCCAATGAAAATATGGGCAAGCCTGATTTCTTTTTGTGAACGCTGAAAGGCTTCTTCCACCAGTTGGTCAACCGCTTTGCGGTCCTGCAAAAAAGAAGGAAGAACCTGCTGCCTCAGGTTGCTGAGGTCTGCGATCATGGAGGGCAGGGTATCATAACCCCTTTCCTTTGCTTCTTTGATCTTGAGTCTTGATGTAATGTAGAGGTCAATATATTCCCGGAAAGCCGCTTCGGTTCTTGCACCTGTATTGTTCTTTTCCCAGGCCTTCATCAATTCCTGTTTCGTAACGGAATCTTCTCCATAATAAAAGATGGTTTGTGCTGAGAGTGTAAATGATGTCAGCACCAGGAAAGCAGTAGCCAGTTTTTTCATAGTTACTATTGGTTTTTCATGTGCCCCAGTATCTCGTCGATCTGGGTCACTGTGAGTTTTTTACCAATGATATTTTTATTTCGGTCAAGGAGATACAAAGTAGGAAAACTTTGAACGTCGTACAACTGGGAGTAGCCGGGTATGCCCGCATTCACCCTGGCCTGGTCTTCTGATTTGGAATAATACACATGGGTCCATTCATTCAGTTGATGATCTCTGATGAAGGAATGCCAGTCCTGTTTCTTTCCCTCTGTTTCCCTGGCGAGTCCAAAAAGTTTTAGTCCCATAGCTTTCCATTTCGCATGATAGGCACTATCAAGCTGCGGTATCACTTCCTTGCAATGGCCGCAGGTAGGATCCCAGATGGCCACCACTAAATAATTGGCATTGATGGAATAGAGACTGGTTTGTTTACCCGCTGTATCCGTAAGCTCAATGTCTGCCGCGGGTTTTCCTGTGATATTGGCCATGAGGCTGTAGGCCCTGTCGGTGATGGTTTTTCTGCCGGCTTCATTCAGCCAGGGATAGTTTTTATTGGCGAAATATTTTTCAAAGAGGTGAACAAATACCGCATCCTCCCACATGTATTTCATGTTGAGATAACGGTTGATGAATTTCACCAGTAAAAATCTTTCCATATCCTCGCTGGCACCCGCGAAGGCCATCATGTAATCAATTTCCTTGATTACAGAATCGGCTGAAGGATAAACCAGTTGTTCAAAATATTTATCGATCCTGCTTTCAAAAAAAGGCGTGCGGGCAAGGCGGTCGTCATAAAAATTCACACCATCCCAGTAATGTGTTTTGAAATAGCGGTAAGCAAAAAGAGAATCCGTTTTCATCCTGGGATCATCCTGCGGCACTTCAGGTTCTTTCATGGCATGCAGCAAAGCGGAAAGTAATCCACCAGGATCTTTTGTCATGATATCATTCCGGTACTTACTGATTGCCTTTTTCGCTTCATCCACCTGTCCATAAACGCTGAGTCCATCATCGGGGGTGGAGACAGGGAGTTTATTGAGTGAATCAATTTTTTTGCCCTGGGCCGACATATACTGCTGGTAGGCTTTGAAGGCTGTGTTATCAGGTGAATTGATAAAGCGGATATCACGTATCCTGCCGGTATCAGCAATAATCGAAAAGCGCTGGTTTTTGTCGATCAGGATCTCGAAATTATGAGAGCGGTCGGGGTAACCCACCAGGTAAATTCCTCCGCCCAGCTTTTTATTACCCTTGAAAACTGCTTCGCTTTTATCGTTAAGCAGGGCTGAATCCACAATTGGCAGTTGTTTGCCATAATAATGTCCCAGGTAAACGTACTGGTTCTTGAAAGGCTTGAGTGTAACCTTGATCTCATAGCCTTCCTGCGCAAAAACGGCAAAAGAAAGCAGAGTGCACAAAAGGGAAGTGGCAATTTTCATGTTCGTAAAAATACAGGAAAGGCTTTTGAACGTCCAGCAGACCCGGAAGTTTAAGATTCTTTTAGGCGGATAGGGCGGTGCCAAAGGTCAATGGCCACTAGCCAGCCGGGTGGAATCCTTTATTTTTACCGGGTGAGGAGAAAAAAGAATATTGTACTGGATGAAGTACTGGTTGAAAATTACGCCGCCGAGGGAAAATCCCTGGCGCGCCGCGATGGAAAGGTGGTCTTTATTGAGAATGTGGTGCCGGGCGACCTGGTGGATGTGCGCCTGTCCAAAAATAAAAAGGACTGGGCCGAGGGGTACCCGGTCAAATTTCATGCTTATTCCAAGGAAAGGGTCATCCCGTTCTGCCAGCATTTTGGGGTTTGTGGCGGGTGCCAGTGGCAAATGCTGCCATACGAAAAACAATTGCTGTACAAGCACCAGCAGGTGATCGATAACCTCACCAGGATCGGGAAGGTTAAGCTGCCCGAGATCCTGCCTATTGCCGGTGCTACGGAAGACCGTTTTTACCGCAATAAGCTTGAATATACTTTCAGCACGATGGAATTTCTGCCGCATGGCAGTTTTGATAAAGATGACAGGGAGCGCAACCAGCGCAATGTGCTGGGATTTCATGCAAAGGGTTTTTTTGACAAGATCGTAAACATAGAAAAATGCTGGCTGCAACCCGAGCCCACCAATGAGGTAAGGAATGCACTCAGGGCCTTTGCCTGGGAAAATGATTTGAGTTTTTATGACTACCGGGCCCATAGAGGATTGCTTCGTAACCTGCAGATGCGCATCTGCACCACCGGTGAAGTGATGGCCAACGTGGTATTTGGAGAAGATGATGAGAAAGGAAGAAGTTTGGTGCTTGAATACCTGCGCGATCAATTCCCGTCACTAACTACGATCGTATATACCATCAACCTGAAAAAGAATGATTCCATTTTTGACCTCGAACCTGTTACCTATACCGGCAAAGGTTATGTAGTGGAGAAACTGGAAGATTATAGTTTCAAGATCGGGCCGAAATCTTTTTTCCAGACCAATACTAAACAGGGCGAAAAATTATACAGCATCACCCGTGATTTTGCAGAACTTGACGGTTCGCAAACGCTATATGACCTCTATTGCGGTACGGGCAGCATCGGCATCTTCTGCAGCGCCAGGGCTAAAAAGATCGTGGGTGTGGAATTGATCGCCGAAGCTATAGCCGATGCCCGGGAAAACGCAGCCATGAACCAGATCGGGCACAGCCATTTTACTACAGGAGATGTGATCGATATTTGTGATGATGCCTTTTTTGCGGAGCATGGGCATCCTGACGTGATCATTACTGATCCCCCGCGTGCTGGCATGCACGAAAAATTAACGAGGAAGATCCTTGATATCAATGCGCCGCTGGTGGTTTATGTGAGTTGCAACCCTGCCACGCAGGCAAGGGACCTGGCCATTCTGGATGAAAAATATGAAGTAACCAGGGTGCAGCCGGTGGATATGTTCCCGCACACGCATCATATTGAAAATGTTGTACAGTTAAAACGTAAATGAAAAAAAGATGAGCGATTTCAGGTACTACAGGCCAAACAGTTTTCCTCCCCTTGTAAAAAATCTGATCATTATTAATGTATTGGTATGGGTGGCCCAGATCATTTTTCAAAAGAATAATCTTACAGGCATCCTGGCACTCTATCCCATACAGCATCCCTATTTTGAACCCTACCAGATTGCCACCCATATGTTTGCCCATTCGGCGGTGGGCCCTGGCGGACAAATCGTATTCTTTCATATTCTCTTCAATATGTTTGGCCTTTATATGTTCGGAAGGGTCCTTGAAAATGTATGGGGCCCCAAACGTTTCCTGATTTTTTACCTGGCCTGCGGGGTGGGGGCAGCCGTGGCGCACCTGGCCGTGCAATATTTCACAGGCAATATGGCGGCTGCGGTAGGCGCTTCGGGAGCGGTAATGGGCATTTTCGCTGCATTTGCATACCTTTTTCCAAATACCGAACTTTACATCATGTTCATCCCCGTACCTATCAAGGCCAAATTCGCCGTGATAGGCCTGGCGGCCATTGATATTTTTGGGGGAGTTTCTGGGGGTACCGGCGTAGCCCATTTTGCCCACCTGGGCGGGGCACTCACAGGTTTTATACTGGTACTTATCTGGAATAAAACCAACCGGAAAAGGTTTTATTAACGTGGCAGATAAATTGCAGCTTTTGAATTAACACCATGAGTTATTTTCAGCAACAGAACAGGCATAAGCTTACAATAGGCCACGATGGCAATGCACTTACCATGCTGATCGCCATCAACCTGATTGTATTCGTGATCCTGGCTTTCATCAAGGTGGTCTATTATTTCAGTGAGGCCGACCAGGGCCTGGCGGTGTTTTACAGAGGCTTTTTTGAATGGGTTACACTGCCGGCCGACTGGAACATTTTTCTTACACGTCCCTGGACCATTCTCTCACACATGTTCGTTCACGATACCCAGAGCATCTGGCATATCGTGGGTAACCTGATCTGGCTATGGGTGTTTGGATATATTCTGCAGGATCTTTCCGGCAACCGCTCCATCTTCCCTGTATTTCTTTATGGTGCTATTGCGGGAGCCATTGCGTATATGGTGGCCTTCAATGTAATCCCGCCGTTGAAAGAACAACTGCCGCTGGCCAGGGCCTTTGGTGCTTCAGCCGGTATCATGGCTATTGCCATTGCCACTACCACGCTGGCGCCCAATTACAGGCTTTTCCAGATGCTGAACGGTGGAATTCCCATCTGGGTAATCACCGTGATCTACCTGGTGCTTGACCTGGCCATGATCCCCGAGGGAAATGCAGGTGGCCACATTGCTCATATTGCAGGTGGTATCATGGGATTTGTTTTTATGAGCATGATGAAGAAAGGCCATGACTGGGGTCTTTGGATGAATAATGTTTACGACTGGACCACCAACCTGTTCGATCCCGAAAAACCCAAAAAGGGAAAGGTGGTGAAATCACAGTTGTTCTATAAATCAAAAGTGAAGCCTTACACGAAAACTGCACTCATCACCCAGCAGAAGATCGATGAGCTGCTCGATAAGATCAACCAGAAAGGATATCATTCCCTCACCGATGATGAAAAGGAAATTTTGAAGAGAGCCAGCCAGGAGGATATGTTGTGAGAGCAGTCGGAAGTCGGTAGTCGGAAGTCGGTAGTCGGAAGTCAAAAGTCAAAAGTCAAAAGTCAAAAGTCGAAAGTTCAAAGTCAGTAGTCTGAAGGTCAAAGTTCAAGGTTGGTGAACTGTAGAAGTTAAGAGTTGATCTGACATGTCTGAGTAAATAGTGACAATCAGTTCTTTAGTCCACTGACTTTGAACTTTCAACTTTGAACTACCGACTACCGACTACCGACTACTGACTACCGACTACCGACTTCTATCTTCCTCACATTGCAATTCGTTTTATTTTTAAGCATCTTTAGAGGTGTAATTAAACAATGAAGTACAGGCGCATTACAAGGATCATATTTCTCACCATCAATATCGTTGCGGCTGTTGTATTTCTCCTGTCCTGCCTGGCGCCCTACCTCGATCCAAGGAAGTGGTGGATCGTTTCCATGATAGGCCTGGGTTTCGCATTCATCATCGTTACCCTCATGGCTTTTGTTTTTTTCTGGCTCGTTTTCAAACCGAAATATATTTTTATTTCCCTGGTGCCCATGCTCATTGGCTGGAAGAGCATTTCAGTTTTTTTCGCTTTTCATATTCCTGATAAATTCGATTACAACAAGTCAGAAAATGCCGTGCGCATTGTGCAATGGAATGTGGCCCGTTTCAAAGAATGGAAAAGAAATAATAATAAAGGCAGCCAGACCCGCCTCAAGATGATGGACCTGATCAAGGAACAGAAGGCTGATGTATTGTGCATGCAGGAATTTTTTACCTCCACCGACAGCATCTATTACAACAACCTCAATCACGTGATGAAGGAACTGGGTTATCCCTATTTCTATTACTCCTGGGATGATGACGGTCACCTGCAGTGGAACGGCCAGGTCATTTTTTCACGTTTTCCGTTTGTGGACACGGGCATGATCCGCTTTCCCAGGCCATCAATACCGGAAGCATTGATCTATGCTGATATTGTTGTTAACAACGATACACTGCGCATTTACACGACACATCTTCAATCGGTCCGCTTCCGGCAGGAAGATTTCGAGAACATCGAAAAGATCAAAAATACCGATGACGGCATGGTGCAGAAATCAAGAGGCATTTTTTCCAAACTCAAATATGGGCTTTTGCACCGCTCCATCCAGGCGGATATCTTGAAGGAAGAGATCAGCCGTTCGCCGCATCCTTATGTGCTTACCGGCGATTTTAATGATGTGCCCAACAGTTATACATATTTCACCGTGAAAGGGAGGGAACTGAAAGATGCCTTCCTCACAACAGGCTTTGGTGTGGGCAAAACCTTCAGTGATATCGCACCAACCCTGCGCATTGACTATATGTTCGTAACAAAGGATGTTGGCATCAGGCAGTTCAACCGCGTGGTGCGTAATTATTCTGACCATTATATGCTGGTGGGGGATTTTGTGTTGCAGTAAATGTCAGAATCAGGATTTTCAGGATGAGAAGGATTTTCAGGATGTGCAGGATGATTTTATCCGGATTAATAGTAAAACCCAGAATTGGGTTAACTAATCCTGCTAATCCTTAAATCCTGAAAATCCTGATCAATCCTGGTCTATTTTTGCACCTATGAGTCTTTCTGTTTACAACTCTTATTCAAGAACCAAAGAAGTATTCACGCCTTTAGTGCCTGGCCATGTGGGTATGTATGTGTGCGGACCCACCGTAAGTGGTGAAAGTCACCTTGGTCATGCCAGGCCCTACATCACTTTTGACGTGGTGTACCGCTACCTCATTCATTTAGGTAATAAGGTGCGTTATGTACGCAACATCACTGATGCGGGTCATTTTGAAGAAGAGGGCAGGGAGGCCATTGACAAGATCTCTACAAAAGCACAGATCGAAAGACTGGAGCCCATGGAGCTGGTGCAGAAGTACACCAACCTGTTTCATTGGGCCATGAAGCAATTCAATTGCGTTGAACCCAGCATCGAACCCACCGCCACCGGTCATATCGTGGAGCAGATCGGTATGATAGAAGAGATCATTAAAGCAGGTTATGCCTATGAAAGAAATGGCAGTGTGTATTTTGATGTAAAGAAATATGCTGAAAACCACGAGTACGGAAAACTCAGTGGCAGGATCATAGAAGACCTGCTTGAAACCACCCGTGACCTGGAAGGCCAGGAAGAAAAACTCAACAAAACCGATTTCGCTTTATGGAAAGCAGCGCCGCCTGAACACATCATGCGCTGGAAAAGTCCCTGGGGCGAGGGTTTCCCGGGATGGCATATCGAGTGCTCGGCCATGAGCAGTAAATACCTGGGCAAGCAGTTCGACATTCATGGAGGTGGCATGGACCTGCTCTTCCCCCACCATGAAAGTGAGATCGCACAAAGCACCATCTGCAATCATGTTGCCCCGGTGCGTTACTGGATGCACAACAACATGATCACCATTAACGGCCGCAAGATGGGCAAGAGTTATAATAATGTGATCAGGCTTACCGAATTGTTCAATGGTGATCATCCATTGCTTGAGAAGGCATACTCACCTATGACCATCCGCTTTTTCATTTTACAGACACATTACCGCAGTACACTCGATTTCAGTAATGAGGCCCTGATGGCTGCGGAAAAAGGATTGAAAAGACTGATGGATGCGTATGAATGGCTGCAGTCTGCGCCTGGTAATCATGAAGGGGATGCTGTTCCGGCTGCGCAAACGGGATCAGACCAGAAGGTCCTTGATCTTGTTGGAGCTTTCAGTCAATTTATGAATGATGATTTCAGCACCGCCAAAGTGCTGGCCAATCTATTCGAGATTGTACCGGTAATTAATTCCATCAAGGATAAAACCACAGGGCAGCCTGTTTTGAGCGACGAGGTTTTAGCTTATCTCAAAAAGCAGGTGAAGGTTTACGTGGAAGATATCATGGGCCTGAAAGCCGAAGCGGCTGCAGAAACCGATAAACTCAAAGGAGTCATGGATGTGCTGATCAATCTCAGGAAAGAAGCAAGAGCCAAAAAAGACTGGGCTACTTCCGACCGTATCAGGAATGAATTAGCAGCAGTTGGAATACAACTGAACGATGAAAAGAATGGTAATATGAGTTGGAGCGCGAGCAGCTAAAAGCCAATGGCCAATAGCTATTGGCCATTGGCTAAAGTTCTTTCACTACATTGGCTACCATGTGCTGCTTGCCCAAGGTATAATAATGCAACCCTGGCACACCGGCGGCTTTCAATTCTTTGGATTGCTTCAGCAGCCATTCTGTTCCCACAATCTCCACTTCTGAATCGTTTTTGCATTTGAGCACTTCATTGGAAAGTTCTTCCGGAATATCCACGTGGAAGGTTCTTGGGATAACAGTCAATTGTTTTTTGGTGCTGATGGGTTTCAGCCCGGGCAATACAGGAACATTGATGCCGGCTTCACGGCAGGTTTTTACAAAATCGAAATATTTTTTATTGTCGAAGAACATCTGGGTGGTAATGTATTCAGCCCCTTCATCCACCTTTGCTTTCAGGTAATTGAGATCGGTCTGCATATTGGGCGCTTCAAAATGTTTTTCGGGATAACCAGCAACACCAATACAGAAATTTGTTTTTACCGCGTTCTTCAGGTCTTCTTCAATGTAGATGCCATTATTCATATTGATCACCTGGCGCATCAGCTCAATGGCATAACGGTGTCCGCCGGGCTCTGGTTCAAAAGCACTTTCATTCTTTGGGGCATCACCTCGTAAAATCAGCACATTGTCAATACCCAGGAAGTTCAGGTCGATCAAAGCATCTTCTGTTTCCTGGCGGGTAAAACCACCACAGATCAGGTGGGCCACCGCATCTACCTTGTAACGGTTCATAATGGCCGCGCAGATACCAACCGTTCCGGGACGCTTTCTTACTTCCACCTTGTCGAAAGTGCCGTCAGGCTTTTTCTTGAACATACTTTCGCTCCGGTGATAAGTTACGTTGATGAAGGAAGGTTTGAATTCCATCAATGGGTCCAGGTGTTCCCACAGGGCATTGATGCCCTTGCCTTTCAGCGGGGGAAGGATCTCAAACGATACGGGAGTGGAGCCATTGGCGCCATTTATATGATCAATTACTTTCATCCGGGGTGGGTGGCTTGTTTAATCCGGCTGCAAACATAATATGGAGTTAACGAAATACAAAAGCAAACACCAAAGTATTGCTGCGCGCTGTTTAGCTTTATTTTTACCAAAACGATTCATTTGAGCATAGTCATTCATACAAAAGACCTGGTTAAACGATACCGCGCCAGAACGGTAGTGAATCATGTATCCATCGAGGTGAAGCAGGGAGAGATCGTGGGCCTGCTGGGACCCAATGGTGCCGGCAAGACCACCACTTTTTATATGACGGTAGGACTGATCCGTCCCGATGAGGGAGAAGTTTACCTGAATGACCGTAATATCACCGGGCTTCCGATGTATAAAAGGGCACAGATGGGAATTGGTTACCTGCCGCAGGAAGCTTCTGTTTTCAGGAAGCTGAGTGTGGAGGATAATATTTCCGCTGTACTGGAAATGACAAAGCTTTCAAAAAAAGAGCAGAAACAAAGGCTTGAAAGCCTGCTTATGGAATTCAGGCTGGAACATGTAAGGAAAAGCAATGGTGATGTGCTGAGTGGAGGGGAAAGAAGAAGAACCGAGATTGCCCGAGCGCTGGCCGTGGATCCCAAATTCATCCTGCTTGATGAACCTTTTGCGGGTATCGACCCCATTGCCGTGGAAGATATCCAGGCTATCGTAGCCAAACTGAAATTCAAAAACATCGGTATCCTCATAACCGATCATAATGTAACCGAAACGCTGTCCATCTGCGACCGTGCCTACCTGCTGATTGAAGGAAAGATCTTCAAACATGGTACGGCCGAAGAACTCGCGGCAGATGAACAGGTAAAAAAACTCTACCTGGGCCGCAATTTCGAATTGAAGCGGAAGGATTACCTGTATGATGATCTGCACAAGGAGGAAAGCCTATAGCTATTGGCCATTGGCCATTGGCGATTCTCCTTATCCCCGGCTACAGTTTCGCATTCTGCTCCGTTGTACGACGACTTTGAACTTTCAACTTTGAACTTTGAACTGACATTCTTTTTATCTTGCCAGTTGTCTCATGAAACTCTTAAGCCCTGCCATATCAACCTTTGCCCGTATGCGTATCTGGTCCATTGAACAATGGATGAATGATCCCATCAGGGCACAGTTCATCGTATGGCAGGACCTGATAGCCGCAGGACAGCATACGGAATTTGGCCGCAAGAACCAGTTCTCTTCCATCCAGTCGCTGCAGGATTATAAAAAAAGGATCCCGGTCCAGGATTATGAAAGCCTCAAACCCTACATCGAAAGAATGATGCATGGCGAGGAGCATATACTTTGGAATACACCCGTTAGCTGGTTTGCCAAAAGCAGCGGCACTACCAGCGATAAGAGCAAGTTCATTCCTGTAAGTGATGAAAGCCTCAAGGAAAATCATTACCGGGCTTCAAAAGATGTATTGAGTTTTTATTACGCTTCTCACCCGGAAAGTGAATTGCTCACAGGCAAGGGCCTTGTCATTGGCGGAAGCCACCAGATCAACAGTGTGAATGGTGAAGTGCAGTATGGAGATCTGAGTGCCGTGGTTTTGCAGAACTCTCCTTTCTGGGCCCACTGGCTTCGCACACCCGATCTTTCCATTGCGTTAATGGATGAGTGGGAAACCAAGCTGGAAGCGCTGGCACAGGCCACCATCCACGAAAATGTGACTTCCATGGCCGGTGTTCCTACCTGGCTCATTGTAGTGCTGAAGAGAGTACTAGAGATCACCGGCAAAAAAAATATCAAAGAAGTTTGGCCCTCGCTTGAATTGTATATGCATGGAGGTGTCAGTTTTGTGCCTTATCGTGAGCAGTTTGAAAAACTGATCGGGGCGCCTATCAATTATTTGGAGATGTATAATGCATCCGAAGGGTTTTTCGCCGCGCAGGATGATGTGAATGAAGATGGTATGCTGCTCATGTGCGACCATGGTGTATTTTATGAATTTATGCCGGTAACGGAGTTTGATTCACCCTCGCCACGTACCATCCAACTGGATGAAGTGGAAACGGGAAAGAATTATGCCCTGGTGATCACCACCAAGGGCGGCTTATGGAGATATCTCATTGGCGACACCATCCAGTTCACCTCTTTGAAGCCCTTCCGTATAAAGGTGTCAGGAAGGATGAAACATTATATCAATGCATTTGGAGAAGAAGTGATTGTTGATAATACGGATAAGGCTATTGCGGATGCTTCGAGGCAAACGGGAGCAGTGGTGAATGATTATACGGCGGCGCCGGTTTATTTTTCCGACAACGGTAACGGAGCCCACGAATGGCTGATCGAGTTTGACAAAGACCCGGATAATTTTGAACATTTTGTAAAGCTTCTCGATGAATCACTCAAAAACACCAACAGTGATTATGAAGCCAAGCGGTATAAGGATATTGCGCTGGGTGTGCCCCAGGTAAAAAAACTTCAGAGCGGAACATTCAAATCCTGGTTAAGCAGCAAGGGCAAGCTGGGTGGCCAGCATAAGGTGCCCAGGCTGAGCAACGACCGCAGCATACTGGAAGAAGTGCTGGCTTTTGTTAGCGGGTCTCCTGTTGCATGATATTCTTTTTAAAGAAATACTTTATTTTCATCGTTCATGCAGGCCACCCCGCACACGTGTAAGAAC
>JAEYUA010000047.1 GCA_023433755.1 Bacteroidota bacterium
GTTTGATCTCCAATGCTTTTGTATGATCCCTTTCTGAATAGGTGAATACATGCAGGTAGGATACATCCAGGTCATGAAGGAAATCATAGGTTTCTTTGAAAGCCCCTTCGGATTCTCCCGGAAAACCAACAATTACATCCACGCCAATGGCGCAATGCGGCATGAGTGATTTGATCATGGCCACGCGATCGCTGTATAATTCCCTGCGGTATCTCCTGCGCATGGCACCAAGAATGGTATTGCTGCCGCTTTGCAGGGGAATATGGAAATGGGGCATGAACTTTTTACTCGTGCTGACTAGTCTTATGATGTCTTCCGATAATAAATTCGGTTCGATGGAAGAGATGCGGAAACGTTCAATTCCTTCCACTTTTTCCAATGCCTGGGAAAGCATGTAAAAATTTTCTTCGTATTTAGCATTGCCATCGGCGCCTTTTCCAAAATCTCCCAGGTTCACACCAGTCAATACGATCTCTTTTACACCGGAGGCAGCGAGTTCCTCCGCATTGCGCACTACGTTGCTGATGGTATCGCTCCGGCTTTTGCCCCTTGCCATGGGTATGGTGCAAAAAGAACAGGTATAATCACAGCCATCCTGCACTTTCAAAAAAGTGCGGGTGCGGTCATTCATGGAATAAGAGGCATTGAAACCGCTGACTTCCTCAATATCACAACTGCTGATGCGCGCAGAATCGCCTTTGGCCAGTTCGCGGATATGAGATGCCATGTTGAATTTTTCCGCGGCACCCAATACCAGGTCAACACCGGGTATGGATGCGATCTCTTTTGGCTTGAGCTGGGCATAACAGCCGGTGATCACAACAAGGCTTTCCGGGGATTTTCGCTGGATGCGGCGCACGATCTGCCGGCATTCCTTATCGGCATTGTCGGTTACGGAACAAGTGTTGATCACATACACATCCGCGAGGTCATCAAATTCTTTTTTTGCGAAACCTTCGGCTTCCATATGCCTGGAAAGGGTAGAGGTTTCGGAAAAATTGAGCTTGCAACCCAGGGTGTGAAAGGCAACTGTCCGCTGTTTTTCCATGAGGCGCAAAGGTAGATAAAAGCGGCTGGTTTGGCGGATCGGCCTTGTTTTGAGTCTTAAAGGAATGTTTAATTTTTATTTGAAAGGCATAGCCGGTAAGGCGGGAAGGACGGTAAGTATCGGATCATTATCTAAACGGTCGTAAAGGTTTCTTTAAGTCATTTTGGAATTAGATGAAATTACTTACCGCCCTTCCCGCCGCAACGGCTATCTCTCTAATCCAAAAATCCCCCAAATCATGGTTCAGACGTATTATTGCATTCAGTGAAATCTAAAGGCGCCACCTACACTCTCATCGTGATCCTGGTCCTGCTGGGACTTTGGCTCATCAGCCGATGGCAGGAGCCAGCCAGGAGAGAATTATTCGACCGTACCCCGGACAGGCTGGAATACACCAAACACGCCATCTGCCGCATGGACTGCCGCCAGATCTCCCGCAAAGAGATCAACGAGATCATGGAAAAAGGAGTGATTAATCTTTCCAAAAGCGACCGCCGCGACCGGCCCTGTCCCACCTATGCTTTGCAGGGACGTACCAGTGATGGTGATTACATCCGCGTGATCTTCGCCCAGTGTGATGATGAAACAAGAGTGGTTACCTGTTACAACCTTGAAAAAGATTTTGACTGCGATTGTCCCTCTTCACCCGTACCCTCCAGTAAAAACTGATCATGCGCGCCATTAAAAAATTTTTCCAGCTACTCTATGCACTTTATGCCATGCTGCTGTTCGTGGCTTTGATGATTCCTGTATTTCTTTTTGGTTTAATGGTTTTGCCATTTGGAAAGGTACGCAGCGGGAATCTTATTTACCGTGCCTGCATGGCCTGGGCCGATGTATGGCTGGCGCTGGTGTTTATTCATCATAAGAATATCCACCTGCAAAAACAGAAAAAAGGACAGTCATACATTTATGTCTGCAATCATATTTCCTATCTCGATTCAGCCCTGCTCCCCAAGACCATCCGCCACCCCGTGCGGCCATTGGGAAAAGTGGAGATGACAAAGATTCCCATCTTTGGATTTATCTACAAAAGCACCATTGTTTCGGTTGACCGCAGCAGTCCTGAAAACCGGTTGAAGAGTGTGCATGAATTGAAAGCGCTGATCAAGGAAGGTATTTCTGTCTTGGTTTTCCCTGAAGGCACTTTTAATATGACGCACCGGCCGCTGGCTAATTTTTATGATGGTGCTTTTCGTATCGCGATTGAAACGGGTACACCTGTCAAACCGGTATTGATGCTGCATTCCTATGACCGCATGCATTATGAGAGTATTTTTTCTTTGAACCCTGGTATTAGCAGATCTGTTTTTTTGAATGAAGTTTCTGTGAAAGGATTAACCTTAAATGATGTGCCTATGCTAAGGGACCAGGTTTTCAAAATGATGGAAGAAGAATTGGTGAAAAGAAAAGTTTCGTGGATTGAAAGTTTTTAAACGGCAGGTTAGGAGGCACAGAATAAATTTTCACCGCAGAGAAAAGGAGAAAAGGAGATTGCGCAGAGTAAATGAAAATGAAGATGCCTCGTATTTACACTTATGCAGCCAAAGTTTTTTGTGTTTCGTTTTCCTTTCTTTATATGTGTTAAATTATCAATAGGCTGTAGGCTTTACTCTCTGCGTAAACTCCTTTTCTCTGCGGTAAAAGAACTAACCTTAATTGATTACCCTCCAGTAGCCAATGGCCAAAAGCTTATTTTTACTGCCCATGTACGCTGAGATCATCATTCCCCTTGCCCTGCCCAAAAATTACACCTGGCATATCCCGGAGGATAAGCTGCCCCAGGTGCAGGTTGGTTGCCGGGTTGAAGTGAACCTCGGGCGTCATAAAAAATACGCGGGCCTGGTCAAACGCATTCATAATGATCCTCCTTCCTTTGAGGTAAAGGATATTATAAACATCATAGATTCCGAGCCGGTGATCCAGCCTTACCAGCTCCGGCTCTGGGAGTGGATGGCTTCCTATTACATGTGCACGGAGGGTGAAGTGATGGCGGCAGCCCTGCCTTCTCATTTCAAACTGTCAAGCGAAACCATTCTTGTATTCAACGAAGAACATGGTGATGATTTTTCCGACCTGGAAAATGATGAATACCTGGTGGCTGAAGCCCTGCTCATGAAACAGCAGCTTAGTCTTGATGAAGTGCAGAAGATCCTCGACACTCCTCATGTCTATCCCATCGTCAACAGGCTGATCTCCAAAAAACTTTGTTTTGTATGGGAATCACTCAAACAAACCTTCCATCCAAAGAAAGAAAGTTTTGTGCTGATCTCACCCGTGTATGATGACGAGGACAAACTATCAGACCTGCTGAACAACTGGAGCCGCGCTCCCAAACAAATGGAGATGCTGTTAAGTTATCTCCACCTTTCCCGTACGCAGGGGCAGGTTACCAGGGCAGAACTGCTGAAAAAATCTGGCGCCAGTGATGCGCAACTGAAAGGGTTGGTGGACAAGGATATCCTGCGCATTGAAAAAAGAAGTGTTGACCGGGTGATGTACGGGGCCCGCGATATCCAGGTTGATTTTGATCTGACCGGTGCCCAGCAAACCGCATTTGAAACCCTCAAGGAAAAATTTGATCAGAAACAGGTTTGCCTCCTGCACGGTATCACTTCCAGCGGCAAGACCCATATCTACATAAAGCTCATAGAACAATACATCCGCAAGGGACAGCAGGTATTGTACATGCTGCCCGAGATCGCGCTCACCTCTCAGATTATCCGCAGGCTGCAAAAACATTTTGGCGGTTACATCGGTATCTATCATTCCAAATTCAGCCAGAATGAAAGAGTGGAGATCTGGAACAAGGTGAAGACAGGTGAGCTGAAGATCGTACTTGGCGCCCGCTCCGCATTGTTTCTTCCTTTTATGCAACTGGGACTGATCATTTGTGATGAAGAACACGATGGTTCCTATAAGCAGCAGGACCCAGCTCCTCGCTACCATGCACGTGACACAGCCATTTACATGTCATCACTCACTGGTTCAAAAGTCTTATTGGGAAGTGCCACACCTTCACTGGAAACTTATTTTAATACGCAACAGGAAAAGTTTGGACTGGCCGAACTGCATGAACGTTTTGGTGAGGTCAACCTGCCTTCCATCGAAATGATCGACAACAGGCTGCAGGTGCACAGGCCTGGAGAGAAGGTAATGCTTTCATCAACGCTGTTGGAAGAGATCAGGCAAACCATTGCCCGTAAAAAACAGGTGATCCTTTTCCAGAACAGGAGAGGGTATGCCCCTTACCAGGTCTGCATGGTCTGCGGCTGGATCGCCCAATGTAAAAACTGTGATGTCTCGCTCACCTTTCATAAATATTCCAACAAACTCAAATGCCATTATTGCGGCAATATCTATCCGCCTTTTCATGTCTGTGGCGCCTGCGGAAGTGACCGGCTGGTGCAGAAAAATTTCGGCACTGAAAAAATCGAAGAACTGCTGGTAACAGAACTTCCGGATTCCAGGGTGAGCCGTATGGATTTCGATACGGTCAAAAACAAACATGCGCACGATGTGCTCATCCAGCAGTTTGAACAGCAGCGTATTGATGTGCTGGTAGGAACGCAAATGGTGGTAAAGGGACTTGATTTTGACCATGTAGACCTGGTTGGGATTCTAGATGCCGATGGTCTTTTGAATTTTGCTGACTTCAGGGTCAATGAAAGAGCTTTTCAACTGATGGAGCAGGTGAGCGGCAGGGCAGGGCGTAAAGATGGTAAGGGTAAGGTGATGATACAGACACTCAACCCGTCGCATCCTGTACTGCAACTGGTATCCCAGCATGATTACGCGGGTATGTACCGGCAGGAGATCGAAAAAAGGCGGCAGTTTTTTTATCCTCCTTTTTCCCGCATCATCATGATTGAATTCAGGCATAAGGAACGAGATGTAGTTAATAATGCCGCTTCCACTTTTGCAAGGAACCTCGAGATCCCCTATGGAAAATACATGGTTGGTCCCGCTGAACCTGTTGTCAACAAAGTAAGAAACCTCTTCCTGATGGAGCTGATGCTCAAACTCCCGCGCGACAGCCAGTTGATCGCCAAATGCAAGGAAGATATATTAAAGCAAAGCGCCAGCCTGCATGCAGACCGGCGCTTTGCCCGGGTAATTATTGTGCCTGATGTGGATGCGCTTTAGATCTTATCCAGCACCAGTACGATCTTATTGAAATCAGCAGCGGCATTGATTACTTTTTTAAAAGCCTCATACTGGTCTTTAGGGTAAGTAACGTTGTTATAGGTTTCAACGATAGTGATCTTGAGATTATTATTTTCCAGCACGTAGCTGCTTACAAATCCCATCGTTATTTTATCATTCTCCTTTACCACTTCATTGATCTTAAGATCTTCCAGGTTCTTTACCTTGTAACCTTCTGGTATAGCCAGGGTGATGGTTCTTTCCAGCAGGTGGGGAAAGCTTACATCAATGAGGGTAGATCTTGGTTTGGTCTCATACATCTCCGCCTGCTGACCGATCACTTCACCCACTTTGATGATCAGTTTATCACCAGCCCTTTCCACGAGGTTGGGAGACTTTACGGTGGCATTGATCACGAAAGGTTTGTAAGGATCCGCCTGTTCCATTTCCCTGTTCTCCAGTGAATG
>JAEYUA010000080.1 GCA_023433755.1 Bacteroidota bacterium
GTGTTTCCCCTTCCAAGATACAGGTACCGTCCATTCTGCCAGCCGAATCACTTATACCTGTCGGGCGAACAGATCTGAAACCCGGGAATTTAGAACTTATCAGCTCTGGGGCTTATTTTGGTTTCACCTTCACGGGAAAAACCTGTAGCCTTTATCTATCTATACCTTCCTGGCTTGAAAGAAATTATATCCAGTATACCATAGACGGTAAATACGGAGAAAGGATACAGCTTACCCGGGACAGTTCACCAATTGTGATCAAGGCTCCAACTGCAGGAAATCATGAAGTCTGGATCTATAAAACCACCGAAGCCCATACGGGTGGGGTATTCGTAAACCGCATCGTGGCAACAGGCATCAAAAGTATTCAGCCCGCTTCCCAACCCATGATCGAATTTATTGGCAACAGCATTACCTGCGGTGCCGCAGCTGACCCTTCGCAAATTCCGTGCGGACAGGGTTCTTATCACGACCAGCATAATGCATACTATGCTTATGGGCCACGAGTGGCAAGGGCTCTCAACACGCATTACCTGCTGAACAGTGTCAGCGGTATCGGTATTTACCGTAACTGGAACAGTGATGGTCCGGACATGCCGGATGTATATGACCATAATGATTTCAAACCGGGAGGTTCGCCCTATCCCTATAATCAATTCAGTCCGGGAATCATCAGCATTGCATTGGGAACAAATGACCTGAGTAATGGTGACGGGAAGAAACCCCGCTTACCGTTCGACAGCGCAACTTACGTGAACGATTATGTGCGCTTCGTAAAAAAACTTCACCAGCGTACACCAGGGGCAAAAATCGCCCTGCTTAGCAGCCCGATGATGAATGGTGAGAGAAGAATATTACTGCAAAATTGTATCAGCGCCGTGAAGCAACAGCTTGAACCGGAAATGCCTGGCATGATCTCGCTGCATTTTTTCCAGCCGATAAAAGCAAAAGGCTGTACAGGCCATCCCGATGTACAGGATCATGAGGTGATGGCAAATGAACTGGTTCCCTTCTTCAAAAAATTATTAAATCCCTGATCATGCGATATCTTTTTCTTCCGGTTTTTATTTTTTCTTCCATCATGATGCACGCGCAGTTATCACCTTTGATAGATGCCCATGCAACAGAACAAACAAAAGCATTGCACCGTAACCTGGGCAAGCTTTCAAAGAATCACAGCCTGTTTGGCCACCAGCATGCAACGGAATACGGTCATGGCTGGGCCAATGAAGCTGACCGTTCAGATGTTAAATCGGTGACCGGCAGCCATCCCGCGGTCATTGGAATTGACTTCGGTGGTTTCAGCGGAGCCAGTGAGCAGCATATTAAAAACCAGAAACAGAAACTGAAAAAAATTGTTGAGGATACCTATAACCGGGGAGGTGTGATCACGGCTGCCTGGCATTTTTCCAATCCCGTTGCCAAAGGCGGTTTCTATTGGGTGGACAGTCTTTCAAAACCTGCTGTGCGCTATATCATTCCCGGTGGCGAAGCGCATGGGTTGTATAAGGAAATACTACGGGGGATCGGGGAGTGGGCAAAGAATTGCAAAGGCGCTGATGGTGCAACAGTTCCCATGATCTTCCGGCCTTATCATGAATTTGATGGTGACTGGTTCTGGTGGGGGCGTTCACACAGCACCCGCGAAGAGTTCATCGCGCTCTGGAGGTTTACGGTTAGTTACCTGCGCGACAGCCTGCATGTGCACAATTTCATCTATGCATTTTCCCCTGATAATTTATTTACAACGGAAGCACAGTTTCTTGACCGTTATCCGGGTGATGCCTGGGTGGATATGGTGGGCATGGATAATTATGGTGACATGGGCCGTTACGGCAGGTATAACCTGGAAGCTGCTTTGAAAAAATTGCAGATCGTAGATACTTATGCAAAAAAAGCAGGCAAACTGGCCGCCTTTACGGAAACAGGCCTTGAATCCATTCCCAATTCAACCTGGTGGACGGAAACTTTATTGAAACTGATGAAAACGGGGAATATGCATTTATCGTATGTGCTGGTCTGGCGCAATGATACCCATAGTCCCACGCACTATTATGCTCCCTTTCCCGGCCATTCCAGTGTACCTGATTTTCTCAAATTTTTTCAGGATCCCTATACCATTTTTGAAACGGACCTGGACCAGGTCTATCGCTGATCTTGAAAAGGGAAGCAGATTTTATCAAACCATTGGCAGGTATTACTATCATTTCTGTGCGCCAGCGGTTAATTTTGGACCATGAAACAGACATTCATAATTTTTTTGACCGCCCTGGTCGTATCCTGTAATACAAAAAAGCAGCCACCCGCTGCAGTGGATCTTCAGCCCGCGGAAACAATGGATGTAGCCGATCATACAGCAAAAACCGATGCCCTGCCTTCCTTCAACATGCGGAACGCAAACGGATCTGCGGTAAATCTAAATTCCTTCCAGGGAAAAAAGGTGATGGTGAATATCTGGGCTTCCTGGTGCCCGCCCTGCAAAAGGGAAATGCCTTCCATCGAGAAACTGTATAAATCTGTTGATACCAGCAAAGTCGCTTTTGTGCTGCTCTCGCTGGATGATAGTTTTGATGAGGCCCTTCGTTATGTTTCATCACGCAAGTTGAACCTGCCGGTTTATTACCCGGCGGAGAACCTGCCTCTACTGTTTAACGTGCAAAGCATTCCGAACACCTTTATTTTTGATGAATCAGGTAAACTCGTGAAGCATGTGGAAGGCGCCGATGATTTCAATACAGCTTCCTACAAGGAACTCTTCAAATAAAAAATCTTTTTAATTTATCTAACATCATCTTTCCCCCGGGATTGATGATGTTTTTTATTTCCACCCGATGTATGGATATGCTGCTTCCCGCATGCGGTATCAACTGCAGGAGGGAAGCGGACCAGTGAGCTGAAAAGGCAGCCCGGCGGCAGGGGATGAGGATGAATGGAAAAATATCCTATCTTATGCGTCTTTATTGAATGCCAGTGCAAGGAGACGCCGCCCATCATAAAACTGCCTTCGAACAGCTTCACGCCATCAAAGCGAATGATGCTTCCGCATTGAAGGCTTTGTACCAGAACAATTATTATAAGATTGAACATTATATCCTGAACAACAATGGCACGGAAGAGCAGGCCAAGGATATTTTCCAGGAAGCTTTTATTGCAGTCTGGAGAAATATACAGCTTGACAAATTCCAGCCGGAGAATGAAACCGCGCTTGATGGGTATCTCTACCGGATCGCCAGGAATAAATGGATGGATTACCTGAGATCAGGTCATTATAATAAAGTTGTGAGAATGGATGAGCATCACCAGCCCGAGGAGGTTGATGAGATCAGGGCGGAAGAAAATGAATACCTGCAGGCAGTAAAAAAACATTTCAAAAGCCTGGGTGAAAATTGCAGGAAGATCCTGACCCGGTATTATTATCATAATGACTCATTAAGAAAGATCGCAGAAACAATGGGATGGACAGAAGCAACAGCAAGGAATAATAAATACCGTTGCATCCAGCAACTGAAAGAAATGATCAAAAAAAATGAACCCTCGTGAAAAACATGGACCACATATCACCTGAAGACCTAGAAAAAATAGACCGATATATTTCCGGCGAAATGGAAGCCGGTGAGCATGCCGCTTTCTCCGCTCAGATCAATGCTGATCCGGATCTCAAAACCAAAGTTGAAGAAGCCCGCCTGTTATTTCTTGGGATCAAAGAATTCGCTTTACAATCTGATCTTAATAGTTTTCATAAGGAATTACCTGTTAAACAGCGCACTGCTGTAACACGATCCCTGTTCTCCAGCAAAACATGGCTGGTTGCGGCCTCCGTAATTGTTCTTGCCCTTATATCATTTTTATGGATTTATAACCGTGGTGAAAATGATAATAAGCTTTATGCTAAATATTATGAAGCGGATCCCGGCCTGATGACTACCATGGGTATTGCTGATGATTATGAATTTAACCGCGGCATGGTAGACTACCGTTCAGGAAAATATTCCGAGGCCATTGAAAGATGGGAGCCAATTGCCGCAGCACAACCTGCAAGGGATACACTGCAGTATTTTTTGGGTGTGGCGCATCTTGCTGCAGGTAATACTTCTTCAGCAATCAGGTATCTTAATAAACTGGTGCTGATGGAATCTTCTTTTAAAAATGAAGCTTACTGGTACCTGGGACTGGCTCACCTGAAAGAAGGTAATAAGGAAGAGGCTTCAAAATGGATCAGGCTCGCCGATCATCCCAGGAAGGATGAACTGGAGTCGGAACTGAAATAATATGATGTTGAAAGTTTCCCGATATTTTTTTCTCTGCCTGCTATTGCTGGTAATGCAGCAGCTTGCTGCACAAACACCCGGTATCCGTGCGAAACTGGAAACCCTCATCAGTCAAAAGCAATTTGAAACTGCTGATACCCTGGTGCAGGCTGAACTTTCTCATTATTTTACTAAAGGTCCGTTGGATTCCATTCCCGCACTGGTACAGTACCTCGGCCGGATCACTTCCAAAAGATTCAATCCGGATATTGCCATTCAAAAAGTCAACCTGCTGGTCAGCCGCCTCAAAACCAGGAATGCCGGGGCTTCAGTTCTTTCAGAAGCCTATGCTGAAGCCGGTGAGTTCTATGGTTCCCTGGGATTAAACGAACAGGCCTACAGGGCCAATGAAGAAGCCTATCAACTGGCCCTGCAGATTCCCGGCAAACCGCAACTGAACCTGGCCATCATTGATTCTGATATGGGCACATTTGCATTCAGGATGGGTGACATAGCAGTATCTGCCAGGCATCACAGGCGGGCACTGGAAATATTCCAGGACATGCCCAATCCTGATTATGACAGGTTGTATACCGGTTGGAATAATATGGGCGGTATCATGTGGATGGCATCCAAGACCGACAGCGCTCTTTATTTTTTCAATAAAGCTCTTGAAGCTTTGAACAGGATGGAGAAAACACCGCTCAACCAGTATTACCGTCCCGCTGTACTGATGAATAATCTGGCGGCGCTGTATAATATTGAAGGCAATACCACGCGTGCCATTGAGGCCATGAAGTCAACTATCCAAAATCTCCGGACTTACCTGTCAATAAAGGAAACCGTTCCTAAAAAAGCCAAATCAATAGGATTTCAATATGAGGCCACTGATAATCTCGCTGGTATTTACAAAGAGATCGGAGATTATTCACAGGCCCACCAGTTACTGATGTATTCCTACCAGCAGAAACAGAAAAATGAGGATGGTGATAAAATGGGTGTGTATTATTCCCAGATCCTGTTAGGCCAGTTATATTATGCCATGAGGGATTATGCCAAGGCGCTTGACTTTTTGATGCTGGGATTATCCAACATGAAAAAAGCAGATGGTGACAACCTCACCTGGCAGGCGGATGCCAGCAGCACCCTGGCCTTGTTGCATGATGAACAAAATCAGAAAGTGCTTGCCAGTCATTATTATGAACTGGCCGACAGCCTGTATGAAGTTTCGCTCCAGGGTTCTTACGATGATATTTATCTTGATTTTTTAAGGAATGCAGCATTGTATTATGCGGAAAACAACCAGCTTCAACTGGCCATCAGCAAAGCTGATAAGGGATACCGTTATGTAACAAAGAACCAGGGTACAGAAACACTTCTTGCGTTTTACCAATTATTAAATGTAGCCGAAGTTTACCTGCTGGCCGGCCGCTACCAGCAATCACTTGAAGCCAGCACAAAAGGTATCAGCATTGTTGAAAAGATAGCCGCGCAAAGCGCCAATAAATTGGATTCGGTAAAAACAGAACTCAAAAAACCAAAAGCGGTATTATTGAATGCCCGGGCCAGGTATGCGCTGATGGATAAAAAGGATATCAGCAATCTTACGCTTTTGCTGAATGATCTGAATGCTGCACTGGACCTGCTCGACAAAAGAAAAAGCCTGCTGAATGATTCAAAAGATATCAGCCTGATGATGGCTGATCATTCAGACCTGTTGGGTTTTATCAAAAAAATCAATCTTGACCTGCACCAGCTTACTAACGACCAGGGTTATATGGAGAAGTTGATCGACCTCCATGAATCAGGGATCTATAGCAGGATCCGTTCAAGGCTTGATAAATCAGATTCCATCCGCTTTGCCCATATTCCTCCTGATGTGCTTCAGAGAGAAAGGGAATTAAAGCAGGCAATAAAATTATCGCTGGAACAGGAAGAGTCTCATCATAAAAGCATGGGCCGGTATTTCAAGGCTGTGGATGAATGGTCCCGTTTCCAGGAAATGGTAAAGACCAGGTATCCCCAGTATTACCGTCTCAGGTATGAAACCATCTTCCGCTCGCTGAAGGATGTGCAGACCTCACTTCCTGAACAGACTACGCTGGTCCGCTATTTTTTTGTAGAGAAGGAATTATATGCACTGGTGGCCGACCGCCAGGGTAAAAAAATGTTTCCGCTCCGGGCAGAAGGTGTGGAAGAATACATCAATGCCGTAACGCAGTACACTTCGCAGGTCAATAAAACCACGGATGCCCTGCACCAGCTTTATTTATCACTTTGGGCACCGTTTGAAAAAGAAGTAAAACATAAAAAGATCATCATAGTTCCTGACGGCATTCTCTTCACACTCAATTTTGAGATTCTCACCCCGGCAAGAATCCATCGTTTTGAATCACTGGCTACTCAAAGCCTGCTGGCAAAGCATACCATATCATATCATTACAGTTTAAGCCTGGTTGGACAGAAACAAAAATCCGGCAACAGTAATCTGAATAATTTCGTGGCCTTCGCTCCCGGTTTTCTGGATGAAGAGAAAAAAAGGTACCAGCAAAATATCGAAGATTCCTTTAATCTTGACAGGAGTTATGTTTCCCTGTTGCCACAGCCTTTCACCCTGGCATTTGTGTCCAGGGCAAAAAATATGCTTGGTGGAAAGGCCTTCACCAATGAAGCATCCACGGCAGCTTCCTTCCGTAACAACGCAGGCAAGAACCGCATCATACATATCGGCACACATGCGGAAAGTAATAATCTTGTACCTGAATTCTCCAGGCTTATCTTTTCAAAATCAGGAAAAGCAGATGATCAGAACTCCATTTATCTTCACGAACTATACAATTGTGATCTCACATCTGATTTGGCTGTATTAACCGCATGCGAATCAGGCAGGCCCGGTTACCAGGATGGAGAAGGTATGATCTCACTCGCGCATGCATTCAATTATGCAGGCAGTGAAAGCATCCTGACAGGTTTGTGGAAGATTGATGAAAAGGCCAGCACCATCCTGATGGAGCATTTTTATCAATACCTGGTGGATGGGATGGAAAAGGATGAAGCGCTGCGGCTTGCCAAACTTGATTATCTCAAAACCAGCAAGGGCCGTATGCTCGCCCCTCAATACTGGGCCGGACTGGTACTGATGGGAGATACTTCTCCTGTAGAACTGGAAAAACCTGCTTCTAAACGTAACTGGGCTATTGTGGGCCTTGTAGCCATATTGATCATCCCTGCCATTTATATTTATAGAAAAAGGAAAACGCAAGACGCCTGAGTTATTGATGATGACCAGGTAATTCACCCGATGTATTGATCAGGAAAATATCTTTCAATCAAAACATCAACATGAATTTTTATAACAAGTATTACAGGTACACACCTGTAACGGTCAGCCAGGAGCTGAAGTCTCTGCACACCATCCCGGCTTTTTTATTTTGGCTCATCCCGGTTTTAGTACTGATGATCTCCTGCAAAAAAACTGAAACTGTGACCGACGAGGATATTCCTGCACCGGTGCTGGGTACCTGTGCCGAAGTACCAGCTTCCGGCACCTTACAAAATCCGGGAACAGGAAAATATACTTACCGTACAGGAGGCGGCGGAACCATTACGGTGGATGGAACCAACAATATCAAATTTACATACGATGCATATCCCAATTTCAATTATGAATTATGGGGTTTGGTCACCGTTGCAGGCCAAATAAAACTGGCAGGTTCACGGGAAAACCTGAATGGTAAGCATCTCAAGGACAGGCATGGTAACAGGCGGACGATCATTTTCCCTGATGGTACCAAGTTTACACTTATAGCCAGTGGTGAAAATTGGGAGATCATGTCCATCAGCATTTATGAAGGCCTGGGCAGTCACCATATCAATATTGTTTGCGGAAAGATTGAACACAGCATCATCAATTCATCTTCCCTCGCAAAGGAAATGGATGAAGCAGAGGCTGATGGTGAAACCTCAACCTTCCAGGTTTTGTTTGACTGGGGTGGGGGACAGGGCCCTTCCGGACTGGAGTTTTATAATATCTACAGGGAGGATGTTCCTGGTAATAAACAGATGAATAAGCAAATGCTGGGAACCTTACATGCAGATAATCCCAACCAGGTGAACGATTATTATGATGACCCGCGGCTGGGACATACTTAAATTTCGGAACCTCAACCTGGTTGAATAGGCTAAACCTGATTGACCTGTCTTCCCGCAGGATCTGGAGTACGAGCCTGTTGAATGTACGCAAGCATTCAACAGGCTCGATTTTTTACCCCTCCCTCAAATAAAAAAACGCAAACATAATTTGCGTTCTCCTTCCTTGTCAGTAAAAAAACTCAATCCACTTTCTTCATCTCCTTCCACCGTTGGTCCCTGAACACGGAACCCGGGTCGAAATTGGGATTGTTACTCAAAATAAAATTACTTCCATCTTCCCTGCTCCAGGCATGATTATAACCCGCAGTTAATTCAATCTTACCGGTTTCATCCTGGTAGTTCTCTACCTCGCGGATTGTTTTGATAAAATTTGTATGCATCCTGTCCTGCGAAGCCTGTTTCTGCTCCCAACTGCGCATCTCATTATCCATATCTTTCAGTCGCTGCTCACCACGGCGAATCGCCGCTTCACCCATTTGCCTGGTTTGTTCATCCATCATGCGGATACGGCCGATATGAGCAACATTTTTTTGTTGGCGCACATCACGCCAGAACTGGTTCACGGCATCACTCCATGCGGGGTTGGTACGGAAACCACTCATAATAATGCTGAATTGGTTTTCTGCCAGGTCTTTTTCACTTGCAGGAAATAAATAAACGATCCGTTTGGTGACCTGCGTGGTATAGATCCTATCATAACTGCCATTGTATACATTGGGCACGATGGTTTCCATAGTATTTACCCCAAGCACCACAATGCCCTCTCTTCCGTCGTTCATGCTGATCCTTGCATTCACTGCTGTCTGGTCAAAACGAATTTCACCCGCGCCATAACGCTGCAGTTCGCTGACGGCTGCCTGGTTGTTTTGTTGCATCTGTTCTACCACGTAAGGATTGGTTTCAACTTTGAGGAGGCTTGCTCCCTTCAGTTCTTCCGGGATAAATACATCACGCAGGTATTGTTCTGCTTTCATGGGTTCTTTTTGCGCGCAATAATACTGTGCGTTATTATTGTAAAACTGCATCAGTTCCTGGTTGGTGTTCCAGCCATACACCACATCGGGAAACATTTCAAACTGCTGTTTGCCATCGGGTGAACTGGCTTTCACCCGGCGGTAGGTTCCTTCGCATGGCTGGCCAGGACTTTTCCAGATGATTTCGTCTTCATGCTGCCAGCCTTTTGGAAGCAGCATGCTATAGGCTTCCTGTGGCTGGTCAAAGCCGGTTTTGTCCATTAGCCTGACTCTTTCAAATAGTACGAAATCCTTTCCTTCAATAAACTTTGATCCGTTGGAACCTGTTGCAGAAGAAGAACCGGGGGAATCATTACCGGGTGAGTTCTCATCATTGCAGGCAGTGAAGGCCAGGCTTAGGAAAATCATAAAAAAAAAGCAGGTCCGTTTCATATAATTTGTTTTATAAAATGATATCTGAGCCTACATCGTTTCAATACTGATGAGATCATCAGTAAAACCAGAAAATGCCGATATTGGCTGAAGAAAATTCAAAGCTGGAATACATGCCTGAGCTACCTGATATTGAAGTGTTTTCGCGAAACCTGGGAAAACAGTTTGCCGGCAAAAAGCTGGTAAAGTTTAAAGTGGTGAATGGCAAAAAGCTGAAAGATCCGTCCTCAGTACTTTCCAGGACCCTCAAGGGTAAGAAATTGCTAGATGTTTACCGTTCAGGAAAGGAAATGCGTTTTGAATTTTCAGGGAAGATTATTTTGGGTCTGCACTTAATGCTTACGGGTGATCTGCGTCCATTCACTGGAAAAAATGAATGGAAGTCAACAATAGTTGAATTTCATTTTAATGATGGCTCAGCCCTGGCGCTGACCGACCGTATGAAGAATGCCAATGTGAAATTGTTTCCGGTGGATAAAGCGGGTATTGATGCGCTGGACTCAAAACTGGATTTTAAAACATTGAAAACGTTGCTGCAGCGCAAGGCCAATATCAAGAATGTGTTGCTTGACCAGGGTAAGATCAGGGGGATAGGAAACGGCTATGCCGATGAGATTCTCTGGAGAGCACGCATTTCGCCTTTTTCCATTGCTGCAGCCATTCGGGATGAAAAAATCAAAGAGCTGCTAACGCACATAAAAAAAACATTGAAGGAAAGCGTGAAAAAAATTTCTAAGAAATATCCCGGGCTGGTGCATGGAGAAGTGCGGGATTTTATGGAGATTCATACGAAAGCAAAGCAGTTCAGTCCAACAGGAGCACCCATTAAACTGGCAGACCGGGGGATGCTGAAGACATACTATACGGATGAACAGGTATTGTATAGATGAAGTTGATAGACGATAGACGATAGACCATAGACAATAGTGCATTACCATGATCAGTGAAAAAGAAAAAAAGCATATCAGTAAATTTTTAAGCCCGGTGCTCAGGCATCAACCTGAATTGATCGGGATTAAACTCGATGCGAATGGATGGACAGATATAGAAACATTGATCCGGAATTCAGCAGCAAAAGGAATAACATTTGACAGGGAGCTATTGAAGCAGGTGGTAGAAACCAATTCAAAAAAACGTTTTGCCTTTGATGAAACCTTCGATAAGATCAGGGCCAGCCAGGGGCATTCAGTTGAAGTGGATTTGGGATACGAAAACCGCCAACCGCCTGAAATTCTTTATCATGGAACAGCAATTGACCATGTTTCTTCCATCTTAACTGGTGGCCTTAAAAAGGGGGCCAGGCAACATGTACACCTGAGTGGGGATTATGAAACCGCTTTTGCTGTTGGACAACGACATGGGAAACCCTATGTTTTCAAAGTGCTGGCTGACAAAATGTTTAGGGACGGTTTTGGATTTTATTTTTCTGATAACGGTGTGTGGCTAACGGACCATGTTCCAGGAGATTATTTATTGAACAGGGAAGGGCTGGGATAGATTAGGTTTATTAAAAGAGTTTAAGCCTCTTTATAGCGAATATGGGCTACTAGTGCATTATTTAAATCAGAGTAATTTGAATCCACCAAAACCAACTGTATGTGGATCAATAAATACAAGACCCTCCATCTCTGGATGATCCTTCCCATGGTGATCATGCAACTCGGTATTTACAGGGATTACTGGGGAGATTTTACCGATAATGCCTGGTCGGTGCATATTCATTACTGGACAGGTTCTATCTGGTATGCTTTTCTCATTGTTCAACCCTATTGGGCCACACATGGACAAATCACAAGACACAGGACCAATGGTATCATTGGAATGTTCCTGGCAGGTGGTGTATGCCTGACAGCATTGAGCATGTTGCACCGTGATATTGTTACTACCCAAAGAGCTGCTGAAATGCCTGAAAACTTTGGGCCCTTCCAGCCCTGGTTCTTTTTTGGAGTGGCGGCAGTGGAGATTGTGATGATGACTGCTTTCGGATTTGCGATCATCAAAAGTATCATTCACCGCAAACAGGTGGAGCACCATGCCTGGTGGCTTATTTCCACCGTTTTTATTATCATGATGCCAGCTCTGGGCCGTGGTATTCAGAATGTTTATATAGACATGCACAGGAAGCAATGGCCTGATATTGACATCATGGTGCCGATCCATTTTACAAATGTGCTGATCCTGGCAATGATATTCCTGGCGGCATGGAAATATGAAAAATTGAAACACCCTGCCACCTGGCTGGCTGTTGGGGTGAATCTTTTTAATTTTTTGCTGGAACCACTTGGACGATCAGAAGTTGTGCAATCATTTTTGAAAATCTTGATTAAAGGATAAAAGTGATTAGGAATCTAGTACTGGAATTACAAGGTTTAATTAGCTTAGTGAAATAACATTTTCGAATTTAGTGTGGAAATTTCAAATACAATCCTGAACGATCTCGCTCAAAACCTCTCAATGGGCCTTAAAACCTATTTGCAAAAAGAAACCCTGGAGGTGATTGCTATACCGGATCCTGATCAAATGGATGATTTCAAAGAATATTGGAAAGAGGATATGAAAAAGATCAGGCAAAACAAAAAGAAACTGATTGAAATCGACCCAATGCCATCTTATGAAAGTTTTAAAATGATGGAAAATTTTGTTGAATCAATTGAAGATAATATAGTGCGTGGGAGATTATTACAGGCTATTGGGGGGCGAAAACCATTTGCCAATTTTAAAATTGAAATCGACCATTCAGGCCATTACAGGGAATTGTGGTTTGCTTACAAAAACGAGCAAACTCTGAATTGGATACGCGATCAGGTTGAATTATTGTAATGATTCTGTATAGTATCAGCGATTCATAGTTTATGCAGTCCAGAATAGAATAGCCGGTAAGGCGGGAAGACGGTAAGTAGGGGCATATTAATTGAATTGTTCTACTGAAGTCAAACTCATCTTTCATAGATTGGAATTCTTTCATTTTTCCCTGTCTTCTCCAGGTAACAAAAGGTGGTAGTTTTATTTTAAACAGGTTATGATTTCTTTGCGCTTTTGCGCCTTTGCGTGAAACCCTTCTCAATTCATTTATCAGCTATCTTTTTTACCCGAGAAAATCTTCCAAAATTTTTTTCCCTTTCCAATCGATCCTACCTTGGTTACGATCTCCGCAAGTGAGCCGTCATTATGCTGCACATCATCCATTTTAATTCCCCGGGAGATCTGCTGCGGGTAGAGCATGATAAAACTATTGTCGGTGAAATAATTTGTCAGGTAATAAGGCAGCCGTTCAAGCTGTTGCTGGTAGGAAATATGTCCTCTCCGTGAAGAAACTATTACAAGCAGGTCGTTTTTCCTCACTTCCCTGGTGAAGACCAGGAAGTCTTCCCATTGAGAGAATTCCTGGTAGCTGATCTTGCCCTGCACCTGCTGAAGCTTTTGCTGGTCTTTTAATTCCACTATCGTTTCTCTGCTGGCATAGAACTCAATGGAGAGGCCTGTCTCCCGGGCAATAGTGCTGATCTTTCCAAACCAGTGCGGGAAGCCGGGTTCAAGTTCGGCACGAATAGTAACCACTACAATCACTCTTTTCAGCGTATTGAATGGCTGTATGGATTTATAAATAAATACGGTTTCATCTGTCTGCCTGAGGATCCGCTCCGCCACCGGTCCAAGGAAATTATGCTGGCTCGCATCATGATGCAAGCCAATCAGCAGGTCGGTGATTTTTTGTTCCTTCAGTGTATAAATGATACCGTTGCTGATATTCATATCATACCGGGTGATGGGAATGATGGATTGTTCGGTTTCTCCTGCGTGCGCAACAGCTTTCTCCATCATTTTCCGGGCAACAGACTGCGTCTTTCCATCCTCGCTGTCATCACTGATTACATTCAGCGCATAAACTGGTATCAGGCTTTTCCTGGGTTTTAGCATGAGGCCAAAATCAATCAGTTCCGTTACGGTTTCAGGATAGGCCAGGGAGATCAGTATCTTCTCATTTGTTTCTGCGTCACCGGGTGTAAGATTTTCTTCCAGCAGGGCAAGTTTCTGGGAGGTCTTCTCCACAATGAAAGAACTAATGGTGCAGGTGATGAGGATCATGATGATGGTGCCGTTCAGTACGTCTTCATTTAATAACCTGATAGGTTCTCCATTGGCAGTCTCCCCAATGATAATATTGTAACCAACCAGCACAATAGCCAGGGTGGCGCCTACTCTTGATGTACTCAGGCCAAAGATCATACTCCGTTCCAGTTGTGAAAGCCTGAAGGTTTTTTGGGTAAGAACGGCAGCTATGTACTTGGTAAGGATTCCCATGATGGTCATAACCGCCGCTACTTTTAAAGCGCCAAATCCTTTGAAGAGTACACTGAAATCAATCAGCATGCCCACACTGATCAAAAAGAAGGGAATAAAAAAAGCATTACCTACAAACTCGATGCGGTTCATTAACGGCGAAGTATGAGGAATGAACCTGTTGAGTACAAGACCGGCAAGGAAAGCGCCGATGATATGTTCCAGTCCTGCCAGTTCCGCAAGAAAGGCACCAAGGAAAACCATGGCCAGGACAAAGATGTATTGGGCCACAGGTTCTTCATAATTTTTAAAGAACCAGCGGGCGATGATGGGGAATACAAAAAACAGGATGGCTCCGAAACCGGCTGAATACAAGGCGAGGGTTACCCAGAAGGAAGTACTGATATCACCCTTGGTCATGCCAGCTACACCCGCCAGTACCAGGAGCGCGAGAATATCCGTGATGATGGTCCCGCCAATGGTGAGTGTTACGGACCTGATCCTGGCTATACCGTATCGGCTTGCAATAGGATAGGCAAGCAGGGTATGGGTGGCAAACATGGAAGACACCAATATGGAAGCGGGCCAACTGAACTGCAAAAGGTAATGTACGGCTATGCTGCCCAGTACCATGGGAATAAGAAAGGTAAAAAGACCGAACACCACGCTCATGCCTATGCTCTTCCTGAATTCTTCCAGGTCTATCTCCAGTCCGGCGGTGAACATGATGTATAATAAACCTACAGTTCCAAAAAGCACGATGCTGCTGTCGCGCAGCAGGAGGTTGAAGCCATAGGGACCGATAATGGTGCCGGCAATGATCAGCCCGATAATATGTGGCACCCTGATCTTGTTGAACAGTATAGGTGCGAAAAGTATGATGAAGAGCACCAGTGAAAAAATGATCACGGGATTACTCAAGGGAAGACTGAAATCAATATCACTCAGAAAATACATGCGCTTGTTTTTATCCTTTCTTTTTTTCCAGGGCCAGGCTGTACACCACTTTGCAGCCTTCTCTGATAATCTCTCTCTGACCTTCCAGGTGGGTATCGTCGATGATGCGCAGGCGTACAATCATGGTGGTTCCTGTAACCGCTTCATTTTCGGAGCGCTGGTCTACCAGTTCTATAGTATTGCCAGTAAAATGGCCGGTATAAACTCTCAGTAATTCATTGTTTACCATGGCTTTTGCAATGAGCGCCCTGGCTTCGTATTGCATCTGCCAGTCTTCTGTTTTGGTATCTCCCACGGCGGAAGTGGGGCAACTGGTTTCGGTGCAAATCATTTTTACCAACCAGTTTCCATTGAGCCTCGGGTCAATGATATAAGTACTGTCGGCTACTGCATTACTATCGCTTTGTTCGCGGGCATTGAGTTCCTGTTCTTTCAACTGGAGTGCTTTCTCCCTTACAATAAGTTCCTGTTCCTTTTGTTGCAACGAATCGGCTTTGGCCTGCAGCATATTTTCCCTGGCTGTATCGTTACAGCCGGAAGCCATAAAAACGAGGCAGGCGATGTATAAGATTTTCCAGGTCATGTTGATCTTTTAAAATGCAGGTAAAGTTACCGATGTATTTTACTGGCAGCATCTTACTGCAAATTCTAATCCGTATTTAATATGTGCAAGGGGGTAGGGGGTAAACCTACTTCAAATTAACCCTGTTGATTATTTTAGCCATCTCCTCCGTACTAGCTATATAATCTACATCAACGGTTTCAATGGCCTGCTGCGGCATATAAGCAACTGTAGCCTCGGTAGGATCCTGTACAATGGTAAGTCCGCCTGCCTGTTTGATCTCTTTCAAACCGGCAGCACCATCTGCATTGGCACCCGACAGCAGCACTGCCACCACCGAGGCACCGTATGCAGCAGCCGCCGTTTCAAAACTGATGTCAATTGCAGGCCGG
The DNA here is from genome assembly GCA_023433755.1 of Bacteroidota bacterium. Taxonomy (GTDB): domain Bacteria; phylum Bacteroidota; class Bacteroidia; order Chitinophagales; family Chitinophagaceae; genus Flavisolibacter. Next base: position 15,998 of record JAEYUA010000080.1, read on the forward strand.
CTGTAATGAATTTTTTCGGAAACGTCCAGTGAAAAGGTTTTATCCATTTCTATGAGCAGGTGATAATCAGGAGGTGCCAGGTAAATATTACCTGGTTCAATAGGATCCTTTTCCTCGGCCTCTCTTACCGGCCAGCCAGATTTTTCATTCAGGATCTGGGTGAGTAATGACTCACCTGATTTCCGGTGAAGAATGATGATCACTGCCAGGCCCAGGTCAGTACGTAAAGAAGGTAATAATTTCAACAGCACTTCCAGGCTGCCGGCAGAACCGCCGATCAGTAGCACTTCATATGAATTATTTATGCTCCTTTGCGCCATATTTTATCCCTGCCTAGCTGTTTATACGCATGTGCAATGGAAGAGAACCGTAAGGTTTCCTTGGTCCCCAGTGCCAGGAAGCCTAACTGTTCAAGGCTCTGGTCAAATAACTGTAAGGCTCTTTCCTGCAATTCCTTGTCAAAATAAATCATCACGTTGCGGCAGACTACCAACTGAAATTCATTAAAGGAACCATCCGATACCAGGTTGTGCGTGGCAAAGATCATTTTATCTGACAATTCTGCGGAGAACTTTGCTACATTATACCTCGTTGAATAATAAGATGAAAAATCTTCCTTGCCTCCTGAAAGTATATAGTTCTCCGAATAGGCCTTCATCTGAGCCAGCGGAAAGATCCCCTTCCGTGCTTTCTCCAAAACATCAGGATTAATATCTGTTGCATAGAGCAGGGATTTATGCAACAGGCCCGCTTCTTTCAGCAGTATCGCCATGGAATAAACCTCTTCACCTGTTGAACACCCGGCATGCCAGATCCTGATGAGGGGATAGGTTGCGAGCACCGGAAGCACTTCCTTACGCATCGTGAAATAGAATGAGGGGTCACGGAACATTTCCGTCACATTCACCGTGATCTCTTCCACAAATCTTTTCAGGTAATCTTCATCTTTTCTTACGCGGTAGCGCAATTCTGCAAAACTGGGAAAGTGATCAAGACTAATCAGGCGCTGAATCCTGCGCTTGAGTGAGGCTCTTGAATAATCATTAAAATCATAGCCATAGACCTCCAGCAGGTCAGATAATAATATGTCCACTTCCTCATCCCTGATCATCATCATTTCCGTTAAATCCTTTCAGTATGTTTAGAAGCTGGTCTGTATTGATCGGCTTGGATATATACCCGTCAGCCCCAGCCGCCAGGCATTTTTCCCGGTCGCCTGTCATGGCCTGCGCCGTAACCGCAATTACAGGCACATCTGTAATTCCTTCCTGCTTTTTTATGACCGTCAGCGTTTCATACCCATCCATTTCCGGCATCATCATGTCCAGTAACACAATCTTTATGCCCCTGTCATTTTTCAGCATGCTGATTCCTTCAGCGGCGGAGGACGCTGAAACCACTTCAAACTTTTTTGATTTTAACACCGCTGTGAGCGCAAAAGTGTTGCGGTTGTCATCATCTATGATTAATATTTTCCCCTTCATTTAAATGCTTTTGTCGTAAAGCCAAACCCGGAGTAGCGACATGAGCTGGTCAATGTCGACTGGTTTGGAAATATAATCCGATGCTCCTGCCTTGATGCATTTTTCCCGGTCACCCGACATGGCCTTGGCTGTAACCGCAATGATTGGAAGTTTTTTGAAGGCTTTCTGCTTCCTGATATTCTGCATGGCCTCGTAACCATCCATCTCCGGCATCATAATGTCCATCAGCACTACTGCGGTATCGGGGTTTGCTTCCAGTTGTTTTAATGCTTCTTTACCATCCACTGCCGTGATCACCTGCATATTGTGTAACTCAAGCGCCTTGGTGAGTGAAAAAATATTGCGGACATCATCATCGGTAACCAGCACTTTTTTCCCTGCAAGCACTTCATTCATTGCACCCAGCCTTTTATAACCATTGGCTTGTTTCTGTTTTGATTTATTTTCTTCCACCAAATGCAGAAACAGGGAAACTTCATCAAGAATGCGCTGGTACGACTGTGCTGTCTTAATCACAATTGAGTCAGCATACTGCCTGATGCGCATCTCTTCATTCTTGGACAAACTTTTCCCGGTAAATATGATAATAGGCAACTGCTCCATTCCGGGCATTTTTTTAATGCCCTCAAGAGTTTCATAGGCGTTGGCGTCAGGTATGCCCATGTCAAGGATCACGCAATCCGCTTCATTCTGGTGAAGCATAGACACGCCCTTATCAACAGAATGGGAAATCTCCGTATTGACCTGGAAGCTTTCCAGGAAATAGGCCAGTGCTTTGGCATGTTTTGGATTTTCTTCCACAATCAACACTTTCTTTGATTCCTTGGAAAGCACATGTTCGATCTTTTTGAACACTTCCTGCATCTGTTCAAAGGCAACCGGCTTATTGATAAAATCTACTGCTCCTTTCAGGCGGCTTTCTTTTTTTGCTTCAATGGAAGACATCATGTGAACAGGTATATGCCTGATAGACGGATCGGACTTGATCTCCTCCATCACCTCCCAGCCATCCTTAACTGGCAGCATGATATCGAGCAGGATGCCGGATGGCCTGAATTGCTTGGCAAGTGAAATACCTTCATCACCCCGCACGGCTACCAGACCTTTATAACCCCTGCTGCGTGTATAATCCAGAAGTGCTTTGGCAAAAGATGTATCATCTTCAATTATCAAAATGGTTTTATCTCCCGCCTGAATATGCTCCCTGTCATCCGGCACTTCCTGCGGTATGTCCTCCGAGCGGTAAAACTTCGAAGGAAGGGGAGCAGGGGCCACCTCATCTTCCAGCAATATGTTTTCCGGTGCAGACTCTTTTGTTTCTTCTGCTATTTTTTTAGACACGGGGATTTCAATACGGAAACTGCTTCCTTTACCTGGCTCACTTTCTACATAGATCTGGCCTCCCAGCAGCCTGGTTAATTCACGGCTTATGGAAAGCCCAAGTCCTGTGCCTCCATATTTCCTGCGTGTGGATCCGTCTTCCTGTTGAAAGGCTTCGAATATGAGCGTTTGTTTTTCTTTGGCAATGCCGATGCCGGTATCGGTTACCTTAAAAACCAGCAGCGATGGATTTTTATCATGTGGTTTGATTTCCAGTTTCACCGAACCTTTTGACGTAAACTTCAGGGCATTGGACAGTAGATTCTTTAACACCTGTTCCAATCTCATTTTATCGGTTTCGATCTGTGAAGGCAACTGTGCATCGGTTTCAATCAAAAGTTCCAGCCGTTTTTCTTTAGCCATAGGCTGGAACAGGGAGCTCATATCATTCACAATTTCCTGGAGCAGCACAGGATGGTATTCCAGTTCCATTTTCCCGGCCTCTATCTTGGACAGATCCAGGATTTCATCAATCAGGGAAAGCAGCGCCTGGCCGGAACCCTGTATCACTTTGGCATATTCCACCTGGTCGCTGTTCAGGTTTTTATCATTGTTTTCTGCCAGCAGTCTTGACAGCAGCAACACAGAATTCAGTGGAGTGCGAAGCTCATGCGACATGTTGGCAAGAAATTCGGATTTATATCGTGTACTCTGGGCAAGTTCTTCAGCTTTCTGCTGGATCTGGAGATTTTGTTCAACAATCATCTGGTTGCGTTCTTCGAGTAGCCTTGACCGTTCCTCCATTTCCTGGTTGGCCTGCATCAGTTCTTCCTGCTGCACTTTCAGCTCTTCCTCAGATGCCTGTAATTTTTCTGTTTGGGCTTCAAGTTCCGCGTTGATGTTTTCCAGTTCACTGTGCTGCGCCTGCAGTTCCTCTGCCTGGGCCTGTGTTTGTTCAAACAGCTCCTGCAATTTTTGCCGGTTGCGGGAAGTTTGCAGCGCTATGGCAATGGCCGGTGTTACCTGTGAGATGAACGAAAGCACCTGTGGTTCAAATGCATCAAGTGTTCCGATCTCCATAACTCCTTCTGTAGTGCCATCATGCACCAGCGGAATCACCAGTACATTACGGGGCACTGCATTTCCTGTAGCAGTTTTGATTTTGATAAAATCATCCGGAATGTTTTTGAGGTGCATGAGTTTTTTCTGCTGTGCAGCCTGTCCCAGCAGGGTTTCACCGAACATGAGTTTTTCTGGCAGCATTTGTGCATCCTCAATGGCATACCGTCCCTTCAGTTCCAGGTACTGGCCGGAAGCAGTGTACAGTAATCCTACCTGTCCACCTACATATTCAACAAATGCAGTGAGGGCATCGTTGCTAAGGCGGCCTGTTTCTTTTTCACCGCGCAAACTTTCATTGATCTTTTCGATACCGGAATGGATCCAGAGCTTTTCTTCGTTCTCCCTGTTAAAAACTTCCAGGTCATTCTTCATTTTCACCACTGCATTTCCCAGTTCATCTTCCGCGCTCCTGGGTACCACGTTCACATCAAACTGCCCGCTGCCAATGGCGCTTGCCGCAGATGAAAGAGATTTATTGTTATTGTCGATTTCAAGTATGGAACCTGTTAACTGCCCAATGGCATCATGGGATTCTATTTCTATTTCAATATTGGATTCACCCCTGGCCAGCCTTCTTGCAGCCTGCGTGAGATTGGAAAGAGATTTCGAGATTGAGTTGATCACCAGAATCATGATACCAAATACTGCTACCAGGCTCAGGATGAGGAAGAGGAGGCTGCGGTCTCTTACTTTTTTTTCTGTTTCGTAAATTTGGAGAACCCCTTCCCTGGTTTTTTGCAGGAGTAACCTTTGCATTTTCCTGAGTTCATCCACGGCACTGGCCGACATGCTCCACCAGGTTTCAGCATCATAGGTGCTGTCGAGGCTTTTGTTATTTACCACATGGTCAATATAGGTAAGCGTTGGTTTCAGTGAAGTGGAATCTGCCAGGTTCTTCAGGCCGACGATGTCATTAAGAGAAGCTTTCTGAAAAAACTCCCGTTCAAAACTTCTGAAGATGTCATAGTTCTGCTTTACATTGTCCATGGCCCGGCTTAACTCCTGGCCCGGGTGCATGGCCAGGTAAATATCACCCCTGATAATGCCAAGGTGCGTCACCATTTCTGACAACAGTTTTTGACCAACAAGTTCACCCTTTACCGGTTCGAGGTAGCTGGTGCTGCCTGCAGAGACAATGTTTTGGGAATTGATGCGGAAAAGTGCGTTGGTGTAATAGTTCATCACCTGTGAGGGAACAAGTTTTTTCTGGTCTACCAGGTTTCGGAAACCGGAAAGACTGTCCAGGAAGGTGTAGCGCCTTATATCTTTCAACTGCTCAATTCTATTGAGCCTTGACAAGGTGCTGTCGGTACGCACTCTCTGCAACAGCAGTTCTGTTTGGAACTGGTTGTTGATTACAAATCCAAAACTGTATCTCCTTTCAGCCTGCAGGTCGTCGGTGGCATTGCTGATGACTGCGGAGAGTTCAATCCTTTGCAGGTAGGAATTCAATACACCGATCTTGTCGGATTTTTCCCTGTAGATCTGGATGGCAAAAAACACCAGCAGGGCCAGTGGTATCAAGGCCATCATCATCAGTTTGGCAGTTAGGGGCAATCGTCTGAATAATTTATCCATATCCGGAATTTAGGGAAGCTGGGTAGCTGTGAAATGATTTTCTTCTTTTGCTTTATGTAACGGATCCTGAACAAGCGGGAGTATAATATAAAAAACGGCACCTGCACCCTGGCGGCTGCGTGCGAAGATCAGTCCATTGTGACGGTCCACGATCTTTTTGGCAATGGCCAGTCCAATACCCGTTCCTTCATATTCAGTCCTGGCATTCAGCCTTTGAAAAATGGTGAAGATCTTGTCGGCATATACTTCATCAAATCCGATCCCATTATCACTGATGGCGATGCGGCAGTAAGAGCCCTCGGCAACAACGGGTGCATCAACAGCAGGAACTTCAGTTCTTACACCACTGATGCGGATCTGCGGATGAATGCCGGGTTTGGAAAATTTCAATGCATTGCTGATCAGGTTCTGGAATAACTGCCTGGCCAGCGCAGGTATTACTTCCAGCCTCGGCAGGTTTTCAACCTGTATATCGGCTTTTTTTTCTATTATGGTCAGTTCAAGATCAGTAAGGATATCAGCAATTATTTGATTGATATCTGCTGATTCAAATAAATGCGGGCTTGACAGGGAAGCGAAAGAAAGCAGGTCATCTATGAGATTACTCATGCGGTTGGAAGAAAGAATGATTTTTTCCAGCAGGGTGTTATGCTCTTGGCTCAATGATGCCTTTTCCTGTAGCATGTTTCCAAAGAACTGGATCTTTCTCAGTGGCTCTTTCAGATCATGTGATGTAACGGAAGTGAACTGCTGCAGGTCATTATTACTGATCTCCAGTTCGCGGTTGGCTTCCAGTAATTCGCGAGTTCTTTCCGCTACTTTTTTCTCCAGCAGTTCGCGGGTTAGTTTTTGATCATGTATGGAAGTGAATGTGCCCACCCAGCGCCTGGTAAATCCATTGGTTTTAATAGGTGTGGCCCTGAGCAGGTGATGGTAAAAATTTCCATCGCTTATTTTCCTGATGGCGATCTCTTTTTCTACAGGCTGTCCTTTGCTGATGAGCGACAGCCAGGTTTCCTGGAGCGTGGCAGCATCCCTGGTCTCAGGAAATTCCTTGTTGGAAGCAGAATAATCCAGCCAGTGCTGGTTCACATATTCCACTTCACCGGCATGGTTGGCCGTAAAGGCAAGCTGGGGCAGGGCTTCCAGGGTGCTGTATAATTCATTAACGGTTTGTTTCAATGCTTTTTCTGCTTCCCTGAGTTCAGCGTTTTTTTCATAGAGCCTGTAAAAATTACGCACTTTCAGGATCAGGATATCAGGGTCAACAGGTTTGGTGAGGTATTCCACCGCTCCGGATTCAAGACCCTTGGTCACATATTTTTTATGGGTGTTAATGGCCGATAAAAAAATGATGGGGATGTCGCGGGTTTTATTGAGGCCGGTGAGTGCTTCTGCTACCTCAAAGCCGTCCATATCGGGCATTTGCACATCCAGGATAATGAGAGCATAGTCATGCCTGAGTACTTTTTTCAAAGCTTCTTCGCCCGAAAGTGCGGTGTCGGCCTGGAAGGCATGCTGTTCCAGTACGGTTTTAAGAGAAAAAACGTTTTCACGCTTATCATCAACAATCAGGATCATTTCTTGGGTTATGTGTTAAGTAGCTAATCAAATGTAAGGAAAGGAAGCCATTAGCCCTGCCAAAGTCCATTGGCCAAAAGCCATCTGCCAAAGTCGTTGTATTGCTGTTTTAAGGAAAATCACTTACCAGCCCTGGAAATTGACCGTTGAATTTCCCTGTTTTGCCGATAATCGGGTGAAGGCAATACCTAAGTTCTAATTTTGATATGTCCGGATGAAAAACCAAAGCCTGATCAGGAAATTATTACTGCCGCTGGTTCTTATAACCATGTTGCTGGCCTGTAGAAGTCCTTCACTTACCGAGCAGGAGGAAACTACAGACTGGAAAAGCCGATTTATTGATTCGGCTTACCGCCTCCTCTATACCCAGCATGATACCACACAGGCGTTAAATTATTTCGACCAGGAAGCAGGATCAGAAGCTGCATTGCCAACCCTGGAAGCCACCCGTTTTGTTATCAAAGCCAATTATTATTATTTCTTCAGTAACAGCAATGATTCCACAGCGGCCATGATCGATTCTGCATTGGCCCGATATGCATCCGTAGATATGCAGAACCGCTATCCCAGGGCCTATGTGGGCCTGCTCTTATTTGGGGGTCATATCGCTTACCGGCTCCATCACTACAGCAAGGCCAATAATTATTACTTCCGTGCAAAAAAAACGGGTGATGCCTATCTCAGCCCCTGCGAAAGAACTGCTTTCAATTACAATATTGCCATGGTGCTTTACCGGCAGCAGAATTATATTGAATCGCTTAATTATTTCAAGACTGCTTATGCCTTGCAGCAATCCTGCTCACCCCAAACCACGGCTATCATCCTGCAACAGCAGGAAATACAAAGCAATATCGGCCTGTGTTTTACGCACCTGGAACAATATGACAGTGCACTTGTACATTTTGATAAAGCGCTCTCTATTTCCAACCATTACCGGGATTCCCTCGGACCGGTAGTAATGGACAAGATCTACGGTGTGGTTTATGGCAACCAGGCAAGGGTGGCCGCTGCCCTGGGCCAGTACGATAAAGCGATTGAATTATCCAGGAAAAGCATAGCGCTGAACGACAGGGAAGGATATGAGCAGGGCAATGCCAACTGGGTTAAATTGTACCTGGCAGATGTGTTCATGAAAAAAAACAACCTCGATTCAGTGAAACGCATATTGGGCGAGGTGGATCCGGCTACCAGGAAAGAAAATGTTTTAATGCAGCAGCGCTGGTACCAGTTGCAGGGAATGTATCATGAAAAAACCGGGCAGCTCAGGGCGGGACTTGAATTTTTTAAACGATTTGAAACCCTCAGGGATTCTACTGAAAAACAGCAGGCTATCTTATCGGAGGCAGATGTGAACAGGCAGCTTATTGAAAAAGAAAAAGAGTTGGAGATTGTTGCACTGAAGCGTGAAAAGCACCTGGCCCTTGTGTATTTATGGGTGACCATAGTTTTTGTGGGCATGGCCATTTCCATTGTTTTCCTGGTATGGAATAACTACAGGCGCAGTAAACAAAACCTGGCAGTGTCACTGGAACTCAACAAGGAGATCAACCGCCAGAAAGCAGCTAGAGAGGAAGAAGAACGCCGTCGCCATAAAATGATTACAGAGGCAGTAATACAGGCGCAGGAAAAAGAAAGATCCATCATCGGTTTGGAACTGCATGATAATATTAACCAGGTGCTCACCACGGTAAAGCTGCATAATGAAATGATCATGGAGGGGCTTGGTGATCCCAGGGTATTACTCACAAAAGCTTCAGGTTACCTGCAGAATTGCATTAACGAAATCAGGAGTTTATCCAAACGGTTGTCGGCTCCCACACTTGGCAAGATCAGGCTGGAAGATTCCGTAAAAGACCTGGTTGATTCCATTAATAGTACCAGTAAGGTCAGGATTACACACGAGGTTACCGGTTTTTGCGAGCAGCCTCTCAAACAGGAATTGCATATCGGGTTGTACCGCATCCTGCAGGAACAATTAAATAATGTACTGAAGCATGCCGAAGCGCAAAACGTATCGGTTGAACTGAAGAAGGAAGAGGGAAAGATTTATCTTACCATCACCGACGATGGCAAAGGATTTTCTGTGGGTAAAGACAGGCAGGGCATTGGACTGATGAATATGCAGACCCGTGCCGAAAGTCTCAACGGTAGTTTTGTGCTCACTACCAACCCGGGAAAAGGATGCAGGGTGGAAGTGGTGCTGCCGGATGAAACATCCCAGTTATAGAATTATCTGCAGTTTTTAAGAGTAGTATATATACAATGCCTTCACAACGCTGCTGAATGTTTTCAGCTCATCTCACACAGGTCTGCAAGCCTTGTATAGGAACATCTGCGGTCAGAATCAGTTCTTATAGTAATATCAAGAGTTGAAAAAATACCGGGATCAGACAGGCCTTCCACCATTTCAAACGGGGGGGGGGCTGCTGAAATTTCCTAATCATAACGCATGGCAGGATATCCCAGTAATCTTCTCCAGAGAGCGAGCTGCCCAATGATGCTGGCTTCGCGGTAGATGGTAAAACAGGTCAGCTCATAATAGGTCATCTTCATGCCACCCATGTCGAACAGGCTGTCCAGCTTCTGGTCATCAATCTCCAGCAGGGCCTTGCGGGCAATAGGAGTTATTTGTTGCCAGTCGGAAAGATAGGTCTCTTTGGTAGGGTAAGAAGCGCCAGCCTGTATGCCCTTATTGTTGGCAAATAATTCATGACCTGACATCACCAGGTCATGCTTCATTTCAGAGGCCATCATAAAGCGCTGGTTGACGAGGGAGCCAGCCAGCCAGGATGGATGATTGGCTTCCGTGTGAAGCCGGTTGTACATATTCTCTTCGGAAATTCCATCCAGTACACGGGGAAAAAAATCTGTCTGGAAGTCAAACAGGGATAAAAGACCCTGGATTCTCGTGCTGTTTGTT
>JAEYUA010000114.1 GCA_023433755.1 Bacteroidota bacterium
ACACAGAGTCTTCGGTTTTCAGACGCTAACCGTGCCCGCTGTGCTACGCAATCAGGATCAAATGAATTTTCGCCTCTGTGTCCGTTGTGTTTAAAAAACCACGGCGAACACGGCGCCCACGTTTCATGCAAGAACCACATTCAAACCACGGTGAACACGGCGTCCACGAGGAACTTCGCAAAAGAAAGGAGCATGACAAGAGTAACTTGCCGAAAAGTGTGGGACAACAAAGAATTATATTTCCAGGATTGAAAATGAGCAAGTGATATTCGTCTTTCGACATTAAAGCGAATTGTAAGAAAAGGTTTCGGTGGGCATTTAAAATTATCGGTTAGGCTTGACCATAAAAGTACGTACTGCCAAAAAATGTATGCTGGAACTGGGCCTGGCTTTGGATCAATTGGTTTTGGTTCTCTATTATGCAATAGGTTTCGGCCGGACAATCTATCGGACATGCCGTTGGCATGTCCCTACGTATGAAATTCAAAAATTGATTTGATCAGGCAACACGTTTTCGCGTTAATCTCTTTTCCGCATGGGCTTTTGCTGCATCGCGTACCCAGGCGCCGTCTTCCCAGGCTTTCCTGCGCGCATCCAGTCTTTGTTTATTGCAGGGACCATTGCCGCTGACTACATTCCAGAATTCTTCCCAGTTGATCTTTCCAAAATCATAATGCCCTCTTTCCTCGTTCCATTTCAGGTCAGGATCGGGAAGCGTCATGCCTAATAGTTTCACCTGTTCAGCGCACATGTCTACAAAACGTTGGCGCAGTTCATCATTGCTGAACCTTTTGATCTTCCATTTCATGCTGGATTCCGTGTTGGTGCTTTCCGCGTCATGCGGACCAAACATCATGAGGCTGGGCCACCACCAGCGGTCGATGGCATCCTGCACCATGGCTTTTTGTTCAGCAGTTCCTTTGCTCAATACAAGAAGCGCTTCAAAACCCTGGCGCTGGTGAAAACTCTCTTCTTTGCAAACCCTGATCATCGCGCGGCTGTAGGGTCCGTAGGAAGTGCGGCACAAAGGCACCTGGTTCATGATGGCAGCACCATCAACCAGCCAGCCGATCGTACCCATATCAGCCCAGGTAATGGTTGGATAATTAAAGATGGAAGAATATTTGGCCTTACCACTGTGCAGTTGTTCAATCATTTCATCGCGGCTGATGCCCAGTGTTTCCGCTGCACTGTACAAATACAGTCCATGTCCTGCTTCATCCTGCACTTTGGCAATAAGGATTTGCTTGCGTTTGAGAGAAGGCGCACGGCTGATCCAATTGCCTTCAGGCAGCATACCAACAATTTCACTGTGGGCATGCTGGCTGATCTGGCGGATGAGGGTCTGCCTGTATTTTTCCGGCATCCAGTCCTTCGGTTCAATACGGACATCTGCGTCGATCTTATCCTGGAATACTATTTCTGATTGCTGTTCGGCCATGGTACAAATTTAGCAAAGCATCCTTCCTTTTTCTTCTTTCAGGTTGCCAAATTTTCCTTTACTAACCAGGATCCAGGGCGGGATCCTGGATTTTCTCTTGTCCTTCACATTTGCCGTTTAGCCTTATACCATTTTCACGGTATTGAAAGCCGGTCAACAATGGTTGATCTTGTAAGAATGAAATTGACATTAAGAGCCTGCCTGATTCTTTTTATCCTGGTTGCCTTTTATGGCCGGTTACAGGCGCAATCTCCTTATCTCTCTTTTGAAGCCATGATGGATGCCGACCATCTGGAGGGAGAAAAATTCAGGCTGGTGGCCAGTTTCTGTATGCCGGTTCAGCCTTCGGCTGTAAAAACGGTTTATGGGAAAGACACATCCTCCATCAGTTTCAAGAGCCTGGAAAAGCATATGATCAAATGTTCTTCTTTCTTTGAATCAGATTCAACCGGTGATAACGTATTCAGCTATGGCAACCAGAATTTCGGTTATGAGAAGATCATTGTCCTGCGCGTGATCAGGCTGAACCAGGAAATGGAGTCTATGCAGATGATTGTGCCCTTGCGTTACCAGTCCTTTCTCACCTTCATCAGGATCAGGGATATAGTTTTTATGCCGGGCAAAACGATCTGGATTGATCTGCCAGATACAAGGGAAAGGGGGAGTCTCAAGGTTAATATTTCCATGAAGGAATATGCATACACGGAACAAAAATTCCCGGGCTGATTATTTCGCATCAAAATCAACAGTGATTTTGTCGGTCAGCGGGTGCGACTGGCAGGTGAGGATGTAACCCTGTTCCACTTCATCGGGTTCAAGACCCCAGTTCACATCCATCTTCACTTTTCCTTCAGTGAGTTTTGCTTTGCAGGTAGTGCAAACGCCGCCTTTGCAGGCATAAGGAAGATCAGCACCTTGTTTTAGCGCGGCATCAAGAATGCTTTCGCTTTCGAATGCCAGGTCAAAATCAAAACGGATCCCATCAAGCTTCACACTCACTTTTGCTTTGGGACCTTCATCATTTCCAGGAATGGATCCTGTTTCCACAACAGATTGTTTCTGTCCGGGTATGGTGAAAAGTTCAAAATGAATTTTATCGCTGTGAATGCCGCGGCTTTCAAGATATCCCTTCACACAAAAGATCATTTCTTCGGGTCCGCATAAAAAGAAATCATCCACCTGGTTCATATCCACCAGCTTACTGCCAATCAGTTCCAGTTTAGCCACATCAATGCGGCCATTATTGATCTCGGAATCTGTTTTCTCCCTGCTCAATACATGATAAATACGGAAGCGGTCTATGAATTTATCTTTCAGTGCTTCGAGTTCCTCTTTGAAAATGATAGAGTTTTTATTGCGATTGCCATAAACCAGGGTGAAGCGACTTAATGGTTCAGTAAGCAGGGTCGTTTTGATAATGGAAAGAACAGGTGTGATGCCGCTGCCTGCAGCAAAGGCCAGGTAGTTTTTCTTTTGTGTTGGATGAAGTTCCGTATTGAATTTTCCTACCGGCGGCATTACATCTATGATATCACCTGCCTGCATGGTTTGGTTGACCCAGGTTGAAAATTTACCTCCATCCACTTTCTTAACGGCAACCCTCAGCACTTTATCGGAAGGAGCGCTGCAGATACTGTAGGTGCGGCGTAATTCTTCACCATTGATGATCTTACGCATGGTAAGACTTTGTCCCTGTTTGAACTCGAATAACTGTTTCAGTTCTTCCGGAACTTCAAACTGTATGGAAACACAATCCTCTGTTTCCTGCACCTTCTTTTTAACCTTCAATGAATGAAAATGGATCATGGCAATCGTAAAGCGCCAAAGATAATGCGCGGAGAATAAGCAGGAGATGAGCAGGCAAGGGTCAAAAAAAACCCCGCACCAGCGGGGCTTTTAATATTATTTGATACCTCGGTCCACCTGGTTCTTCACCTTGGGTATGGTTTTGAGGTAAGCAAAGATAGCTTTTGCTTCGCTATCAGAAAGATCTGCATAAGGTTTCATCGGTGGCCTGGTGGCAGCCTGTCCCCCGGGCATGATTCCGGTCTTAACCGCCCTGATAAAATCTTCTTCCGACCATCGACCAATACCGGTTTCTTCATCCATGGTGATATTTCTGGAGCGGATGGATGAACCATCGGGGAGTTCGAATTTATTGCCACCCCCGAAAAATCCTTTCGATTTTTCCGGATTGATAAAGTCCACAGTAGTAAAATCCGCTGAATGGCAGGTATAACATTCCACGCGGTACAAAGCCACGTACTCGCCCCACTTCACCTGGTTGGTTGTATCGGGTTCGGCAACCGTAGGATAAAAGGGCATTGGTTTGAGCACTTTGATATTCGTGAGGAATTTGGTAAGGAAAGAATAGGTAGGATCAGGCTGACGGGTATTGTCGGCCTGCACCCAGGCATGATCTGAACGAAGAAAAGCAATGATGGAATTCAAATCTTCATCCGACATTTTTTGCAGCTTGGCCATTACCGGGAGGAATTTTCCCTGTGGAGTCACACCGGTGCGGAGCAGGTAGGCCAGTTGACCGTCGGTCCATTTACCGATTCCATTTTCAGGGTCCTGTGTAATGTTTTTGGAATAGAGCGTTCCAAAGCTTGATACTTCATCCATTTTCCTGCCTGTGAGTTTGCCGGTATTGGCACCCATGTGGCAGTCATTACAAAGCATGGAGGATAACTGGCGTCCACGCTCTATACGTTCCGGGCTGGATTGTACGGTTAGTGCAAAGGTTTGCGGTTCGTAATCGGGGATGCCCCTAAAGGCAATAAAAGCTGCGAAGCAGCCGGCCAGCACTACAATCACTCCAAGAAAGATGAGTAAATAGCGAAGCGCTTTTTTCATAATCGTTGATTTTGGTTTGCGGGTGAGAAGGTAAGGAAAAACCCGTAGTATCAAAGCGGGCACAGGGTTGTTAGCGTATGTACTGTGATTTTGGGGGGATGAATTGTCGGAACCTTGATTTTTGAGATTGATGGATTTGGAAGAAAGGAAAGGCATGGCCATCGCGACTGGTGCCTTGTTTATCACTTTTTATCAAATCCATCACACCTTTCTTCAGACATTACCCTTCTTTCTTTTTTCTCTGCGTTGGAATTAAAATGAAAGGCATAGCAGTTAAGCCAGCCTTCGCCAAAGCTTCAGGGCACACGGACGGCTGACGCAGGGTAGGGTGCTGTCGGAACCTTGATTTTTGAGATTAAAAGATTTGGAAGAAAGGGAAGGCATAGCCGTTTAGGCGGGGAGGGCGGTAAGTAGTGAACTATTGTTTAAATATGTCTCAATAATCAACCATTTTATTTATGGGTTATTATCGGCAATAGGATTTCATCAATAGCATTACTGTTGGTATCCCATCATCCATTTTTCCTGTTAGAACGAAGGCCGCTCTCTTTCTGTTTCTCTTTCTCTCTCTATGAGCTTCCCGGAAAATTGATTAGGTTTGCACGCCTTTTCCAGGCACTTCACTTCTAATAATTTAATATGTCTTTAATTGTGGTGGGCACCATGGCCTTTGATGCTATTGAAACGCCCTTTGGTAAAAGCGATAAGATCATTGGCGGCTCTGCAACCTACGTGGCCTATGCAGCTTCTCATTTTGTAAAACCTGTGCAGCAGGTGTCCATTGTTGGTTATGATTTTCCTGGGCAGGAACTGAAAGAGCTCAACGAGAGAGGTGTGTCCACCGAAGGAGTGGAAGTGGTAAAAGATAAAAAATCATTCTTCTGGGCCGGCAAATACCACATGGATATGAATACCCGTGATACACTGGTAACCGACCTGAATGTATTGGCTGATTTCAATCCACAGATCCCAGAATCTTACCAGGGTGCTGAATTCCTGATGCTGGGTAACCTGATGCCAAAGCTCCAGAAAAGCGTGATCGAGCAAATGAAGGAAAGACCCAAACTGGTGGTGCTTGATACCATGAATTTCTGGATGGAAACTGCGCTGGATGATCTTAAAGAAGTGCTGAAGCTTACCGATGTCCTGCTGGTGAACGACAGCGAAGCACGTGAACTCAGTCATGAATTCTCCCTGGTGCGTGCCGCCAAGAAAATCATGGCAATGGGTCCGCGCTACCTGATCATTAAAAAAGGTGAACATGGCGCCCTCCTGTTCCATGATGACAGGGTGTTCTTTGCACCGGCGCTTCCACTCGAAGATGTTTTTGACCCAACAGGTGCAGGAGATACTTTCGCAGGTGGTTTCATTGGTCACCTTGCCAAAACAAAAGACACTTCATTTGAGAATATGAAGACCGCCATCATCATTGGTTCTGCCATGGCCAGCTTCTGCGTTGAAAAATTCGGAACACAAAGAATGGTGGAGATCACCAAGGCTGATATTGACAGGAGGCTTGCTGCATTCAGGGAACTGGTGAATTTTGATATTGAACTGGAGTAAGTGAAGTCGGAAGTTCAAAGTCGATAGTTCAAAGTCAGAGTACTAAAGAATGGGTATTTAAAAGTTTTATGGAGTGGAATAATACTTCACTCTGGCGCGTTCTTGCGGTTATTTATTTTACCGGCAGGATGCAAAGGACCACCCTTCGCTAAAGCTTAGGCTGACTGCACGAATGACGCGAAGAAGCCGCAAAGATTTATTCAAACTTTCTCGCCAGCACGACCACCATCTTATACCCTTTTTTCTTTCCCTGCAGGTTGAAAATTTCTGCATGGATGATATAGTTTCCTGGAGGCAGCTTTTGTTTTTTATCATCCAGTCCATCCCAGTTCCAGTGACCCTTTAGTCCCATTAACCCGCTTCTCACCAATGAACGGACTGGCCTTGCCTGTACATCAAAGACCGTGATATTGGCTATATAACCGGGATCCTGTACCTGGTAAATAATGGAAGCCAGGTCTTCATACCCGTCATTATCGGGCGAAAATAATTTCGGCATCACTTCTAATACTGCGCCATTGCTTTGGCCTGTTGACTGCTGTGAATTTTTATAACCCGGGGTGGCATAACCAATAGTGGAGGATGCCGAATGCCAGTTGCCCGGATCATCAGATCCTGATGATGCATTCAGTCTTTCTAGTGAAATGCCTTCTGCATTGCTGATCAAAGCAAAATGCCATTTTTCCGAATAGGTCACTTCATCAATCACCGCTCCCTGGCTGCCGGTGATCACCACCGTTCCCTTATCATCGGGATAAGAGGGCATGGAGGTTTTCTTGATCAACCTTCGCGGTTCGGGCACCAGGTATTGCGATTGCACGATCACCGGGTTTGTAGTTAGCGCGAGATATTCACCAGGGAAAATATAAAAGGGCTGTTCACTGCATTTGACTGCATTGGCAACCTGTCCGGATGCATTTTTATTGGCAATGAAGAGAGAGGAAACATCAAGGACTTTCTGGCTGTTATTATACAATTCCACAAAATCAACCCCGTTCTCCTTTGGATTGAAAAGGATTTCATTGATCACGATATCTTTTTTTTCGACCATTGATGGCCTCCCGGTTTTTATTTCATTGAAACCTCCCACCACATTCTGGCTGCAGTCTTTCACTCCCTGCACCATCAAACGGTAGATCTTCCCGGTATCCAAAGGTTTGGAAAGACCTAATAAAACAGCCTGGAACAGGGGATCCTGTGGGGCAGAGCTGAGCACCTGTATCCCTTCAGTTAGATTGAAACGCGAAGGATCTGAAGCTGAAAGACTGTCCAGCGGTTCATCAAAATATACCAGGACGCTGCTGCTGTCCATTGAAATGGCATGAAGCAGTTGCGGTGGTTGTTCATCCTTGACCACATCCTTGACTGAATTGGGCTGACCCGGTGTGCCGCCGGAAGGATGAATGCTTGCTCCCCAGTTCAGCATTCCTGCGCAGGGATTATTCGTGTCCATCATTTCGAGCGACCATCCTCCATCTTTTTTTATAGCATTCTGGTACCAGGAGGAAGAGTAGGCAACTGCGTGAATATTCTTTCCCTGTGCCGACCTCAGGCTGATGATGTCACCTTCATTATCAAGAGAAGGAAAAGAGGACACACCGACCGTTCTTCCAAAAACAGAAAAATGAGCGACCTGGCTGTTGGCACAAATGATGAGGATACTGTCTGGTAATAAAACCACACTGGTATTGATGGTAGTGGTAGCGGAAGCATCCGAGATTTTCCAGCCGTTAAGGCTGATGCTCTTTGAGGAAATATTTTTGATCTCAATGTATTCCGCATTGGGCAATCCAACAGCGGGAGACGGGTCAGCCATGATCTCCGTAATCAGCACATCAAATCTTACCGCAGGTTGCGCAGCCAGCCTTTGCAGGGGAGCCAGCACAAACAAGAACAGGATTTTCAACCATTGCTTCATTCTCCGAAGCTAAAATGCACCCCTTCCAATACCATGTGAAAAACACCATTCAATTTGGAGAAAAAAACTTTTCAGCCTACATTCGTCGGGCAATGCAAAAATCAAAACATACTAAACGTAACAAGAAACATTTCCGGTTGAAAGGAGGTTTGTAACGTTGTATGTCCATATAATTACAAGCCCTCATCAGAGGGCTTTTTTTTGGCCTGTTTAAAACAAAATAAAAATTGAAACAATGAAAGTTGCAGTTGTTGGCGCCACCGGTCTTGTAGGAACAAAGATGTTGCAGGTGCTGGAAGAAAGGAATTTTCCTGTTGATGAACTGATTCCCGTTGCCTCTGAAAGGTCAGTGGGTAAGGAAGTGGAGTATAAAGGAAAAAAATACAAAGTGGTAAGCATGGAAGATGCCATAGCTGCCCGGCCGGCCGTAGCGCTGTTTTCGGCGGGTGGTTCCACTTCACAGGAATGGGCACCGAAATTCGCAGAAGCAGGCATTACAGTGATCGATAACTCATCTGCCTGGCGCATGGATCCTTCCAAACCGCTTGTAGTACCTGAAGTGAATGCGGAGGTGCTGAAACAGGACGACAGGATCATTGCCAATCCCAATTGTTCTACCATACAAATGGTAGTGGCCCTGCAGCCGCTTCATAAAAAATATAAGATCAAAAGAGTGATCGTATCCACTTACCAGAGTGTGACCGGAACCGGCAAGAAGGCGGTGGACCAGTTGAATGGAGAAAGGGGTAAGGCATTGAAAGCTGCTGCCGGTGAATATCCCATGGCTTATAAATACCAGATCGACCTGAACGTAATCCCGCAGATTGATGTGTTCCTTGAAAATGGATATACCAAGGAAGAAATGAAAATGGTGAACGAAACCAAAAAGATCATGGGCGATGAGCAGATCCGTGTGACAGCCACAACGGTGCGCATACCTGTTGTAGGCGGACATAGTGAAAGTGTGAACGTGGAATTTGAAAATGAATTTGATTTGGAAGAGGTAAAACAATTATTAAGCGATGCGCCAGGTGTGGTGGTGCAGGACGATCCCGCGCAGCAGTTTTATCCCATGCCTTTATGGGCACATGAGAAAGACGAAGTGTTTGTGGGAAGACTCCGAAGGGATGAAACCCAGCCAAAAACTTTGAACATGTGGATCGTGAGTGATAATCTTCGTAAAGGCGCAGCTACCAATGCGGTGCAGATAGCGGAATATCTTGCATCGAAGAAACTTTTAAAATGATTTTTCGCGGCCGGTAAAGGCCAATAGCTATTAGCCATTGGCCATTGGCTTTTTACCTCTTTCTCCGGTAAGGAAAATTTCTCCCGAAATTATCCGTGATATTATCGATCACTTCTTCTGAAGGACGGTTATAATCAGCCGTTCCTTTATAATAATTATTCCAGAGCGTCTGGTTATTGCTGACCACATTACAGGAAACAAGGATGTCATGAGTTTTAGCCGACACATTTGGAACAGGTATCCTGGCCGTTTGCCCGATTTGCCTGATTACCTGCCTCCCCATGGATACACCCATTGAGGCAAGATCGCTCATATACCTTTTCTTTTGCACCCGCATACGAACAACAGCATCCACTTCCAGGAGTTCAGCGAGCATTTTATCATCTGAAGTCCATGATTGCTTCACCGAGATGCCTTTGTCTTCCAGTTTTCTCAGCGTGGTGCTGATATCCTGTACTGTTACATAGGTTGTATAGGTCCTTGTGTTCGCGTACTTAAGAATCCCGTTGAAAAGCGAGTGCTGGAATGCCCTGCTTTCAGATTCTTCTATGCGCTGAATATCTTCAGTGGTTAGATTTTTTGGCTGCACACCCGTATAGATCATTTCTGCTGGCAGGATGGCAATCCTCCTGTGGTGGAGTGATTGTTGTTCAAATGCACTGGAGGTATACGTTTTCCTGGAACAGGCTGCAAAAAATAAAATGGTAAGCGCGGCCAGGGTCAACAGGGGTAGATTTGTTTTCATAGCAGGCAGATTGTACAACAACGTTAATGAACAAACGCAAAAAATCATAGCGTCTTAACAATTCGTAAAGTTGTGGAATTGCCAATTCCAGGCTAATTACTTTATAACCTGTTGGTAAGGAAAAGATTAGTTGCCTTGCTGCCATTGTCTTCCAGCAAACTTATTTCTGCCATTGATAGTTTCCTGATCCTGGGAGCAATGGTGCCGTCACTGATGGATATGGTTCTTTGCCAGTCGGATGGTCCCAGTTCCTGGCGGTTCAGGGTTTCAATTACCAGGTTGTAAAATGCGCTGAAATATTCTTTCAGATCATTGACAGGCATGGGTGCAAGCCCCTTGCCTTCCGCGTCATTCCTGATCTGTTCGTCGCGATCAATCCTGAAACCAAGTGTATTTGGATTGATGAGGAAACGGTTGGGAGAGGAAGGATCTACATATCGCGTGCTGTCAAAAATGCGAATCGGAAAATTGGAAACCATTCCTCCGTCAACCATAATGTCAAGGCCTTTTTTATTTTTCGGGCGTTTAACGGTCTTTCCTTTATCGTTAATAAAGACCGCTTCAAAATACAAAGGAATGCTCATGGATATTCTTACAGCATCCTTCACCTTCATTTCGGGATAGGTATGATGCGAAAAAACCACGAGTGCCTGTTTATTGAGACAGGTACCTGTTACATATAATTCTTTGAAACCTTTTTTCTTCATTTGCTCAAAGCTGATATCAGCATCTCCTGTTTTCTTCTTCACCAGAGCGGCAATCCATTTGTCAAACTTTCCACTCCGGTACCATCCATAAAATTTTTGCATACGGCTGATGCCACCCAGGAAAAAGAACCGCCCATCATTGAATTTTCTGAATGAGGTACTGTGAATGATTGATGTAATTTCTTCTGATGTGTAGCCAAGGGATAATAATAATGCGGTAATGGCTCCCGCGCTGGTACCGCCTACCCTTTGTACGTTCTTCAGCAGATCATTTTTCTCCAGTTCCCTGATGGCTCCTGAATAGGCAAGCCCGCGGATGCCGGCTCCTTCAAATACCAGGTTTTGTATGGAAGGCTGCTGGCCCTGTACAAAACAGGTGCTAAGCAATGTTATGATGAGCAGGAAAGATCTCATTCGTTTTCCAATGCACGGTTCATAAAATCAAGTAAAGGTTTCAATGCCTTGTAAGTTTCAATGGTCTTTTTATGCAGTCCTGATTTCAACAGGTCCTCATCAGCAACAGTTGTTTCTGCGATCAGGCTTTTAAGTTTCAGGTAGGCCGCAGCCGGGTTGTCTTTTTCATAACCCTTGGGCATGGTGCTCAGGCTCACCTCGCCAGTCCTGAATAAATCACCATAAACTTTTTTGAATGCTTTGGAACCAATGATGCCTTTGAATTCATCCCAGTTATAATCAATTTCCTGCCTGATCTTTTTGAGGTCAGCGGCTTCCGGCATCCATAGTCCGCCGCCAATAAAACTTTGCCCGGGCTCCAGGTGAAAATAATACCCGGCGAACACAGATTTTTTGCCGCCTCTTTTGATGCTCGCGCCAAAATTTTCCTTGTAAGGCCTTTTATCCTTCGAGAAACGGATATCGCGGTTCATCCGGAAGAGACAGTCTTTGGCACCCAGGCCGGTGATGGTAGTATCAAATCTCTGGAGGTCCTCAATCACCAGTTGAATGAAATTGGAAAAGTCGATCCTGGCAGCCTCGTATTTGGAACGGTTGGCATCGAACCAGGCTTTGTTATTGTTTTTTTTGAGGCTTTTTAAAAAGCTCAGGGTCTGCGGTTCAAGCATGATTTGAAGTTAGGATGAAAATGTTTCCTGCCGGGCAGTTAAAAAAACAATTTATACCGGTATTTTTCTCATGGATTTATTCCTTTCTTTTTTAGGCAGGCTTTTCGGTACAACTATCTTTACGCATAATGAAAAAAATAGCACCGGACAAATGGCGGCATTTTTACGCAGGCATCATACTTGGTGGAGTATTGCAGGCATTCATGTTTTTTGTGCTCAATAACAATATCATGTTATCCATCCTGATCGCTTTTGCCGGTGTGGTTGCGGTAAGTTATGGGTTCGAGTTGTTCTCCAAGGTCACGGGCATGGGCCATCATGATGTGATGGATGCTGTTGCCAGCATTATTGGCGGTGTGGCAGGCATGGGATTGGTAATACTGGTACATCATTATTTATGAATAAGGGATTGATGAAGGAAACTAGAACACAAAAGATCACTGGTTTTGCCAGCCTGTTTGTGCAGGCCTTCAGGGAATTGTTGAAAAATGATCCCCTCAGGATGGCCGGCGCCACAGCTTTCTTTACCACTTTCGCACTTCCCCCAATACTTGTGATCCTGATCCAGGTATTCAGACTTGTTGTAGATCCTAAAACCATCAGGACAGAATTGTTCAAAAGTCTTTCTGATATTGTAGGAAAGGAAGCCGTTGAGCAGGTGGTTGATGTGCTGGTAGCCTTAAGGGGTCTCGCTCAAAACTGGTATATCACCATTGGAGGGTTTGTTTTTCTTTTGTTTGTGGCCACCACGCTTTTCAAAATCATAAGAAGCTCCATCAACCAGATCTGGAAGATCAGGGTTGTGCATAGGAGAAATGTATGGAAAAGTTTGCGCTCCAGGGTTCAGTCAATTCTTGTGATTCTTGTTGCCGGCGTACTCTTGATGGTTGGCATTGTAGCGGAAACAGTAAGGGTAGTTATCGGGAATTATATTTTTGATTTTTCTCCACAGCTTTCAATCTATTTCAACAGCATCCTGCGTTATGTTGTTTCCATTATTGTTGTCACGCTCTGGTTTACGATTGTATTTCGCTATCTCACAGATGGCCGGCCCTCATGGAAAGTTTCATTCGCAGGCGGAGTGGTAACGGCAATATTATTTTCCTTTGGAAAAATAGTTTTGCAATGGTTGTTGAGCTACAGTAACCTGAATACGGTTTATGGTACATCCGCTTCTATTGTACTGCTGCTGTTGTTCGTATTTTATTCTGCCATGATACTTTATTACGGAGCGGCATTCACTAAAACATGGTCCCTTCACCAGGGCGACCCTATACGGCCTATGCATCATGCTATGCATTACCGCATTATTGAATCGGATGTGGAAGATGAGTCAAATGATGGCAGGTGATCATTTCCCGTCAGAAGATTCAGTTACATTAGCGGCATGAAGGCCGCATCGGTGAACGAGATTAAACAAAAACTGAAGGAGACAGATAAAAAAGAACTGGTTGAACTCTGCCTCAGGCTTTCACGTTTCAAAAAAGAAAATAAGGAACTGCTCACTTACCTGCTGTTTGAAGCCGATGACCTGCCGGCCTATATTGCCAGCGTGAATGAATACATTGATGAGTCCTACGCGGATATAAACACAAGCAATGTTTATTTCGCTAAAAAAACTTTGCGTAAGATTTTGCGCCATGCCAATAAATTTATCCGTTATACCGGGGATAAAAGAGCGGAAGTGGAAATCCTCATGCATTACCTCACCAATTTCAAAGGCCTTCGCATCGCCTGGCAAAAAAGCCCGGTACTGGTGAATCTTTACAATGGTCAGCTCAAAAAAATAGAAGCAGGCATTCATACCATGCATGAAGACCTGCAATGGGATTATCTAAAATCCTTCGAACGACTCAAGGCATGAGTCTTCATTCTTTTCTTCTTTCAATTCATTACCTGTTCTGCGCAACTCAATGCATAACTGCTATGCCAAGGATTTGATTTATTCTTTTTTTACGCCCTGAAAATAATCCTGCCCTTTAAAAATCCCTTTTTTGAGAGGGGGAGAGGCTTAGTAATGCTTTCCCGGTTGCTCATGCCTTTCCGTTCCTGTGATCATTCATCCATACTTAACCAAACAGCATTATGCAGCAGAAAATTTACGCAATCCTTGTTTTTTTATTTCTTTTCACCTTTAAACTCTGGGCCTCGCCACCTACAGTAGCGGCTACGAATGTCAGCTTCAGTTCTGTTGATGGTGGCACCATGCATATCAGTTGGACCAATGGCAATGGTGCAAGGCGCATTGTGATTGCAAAACCGCTTGACGCGGTAACAGCCGTACCGGTAAACGGCATCGATTATTTTCATGATGATGATTTTACACTCGGCCAGGAAATAGCACCGGGTGAATTTGTAGTGTACGATGGCAATGATAATGACGCGGACATCAGGAACCTGCAGCCCAACACCCTCTATCATTTCAGGATATACGAGTACAATGGTTCCGGTGCCACTACCGAATACCTGGTACCCGGTACAGCCGCCAGCAGGTCTACACTGGGTGCTCCAACAACGCAGGCTTCAGATCTGGTTTTCAGTAACATTACAGGTAATGCCATCAAACTCAGTTGGACGCCGGGGAACGGCAACAAAAGACTGGTACTGGTAAAAGAAGGCAGTGCAGTGAATGCCAACCCCGCTGACCTGGTGAATTACACAGGCAGTGTAAGTTTTGGTTCGGGTACCCAGGTAGGCTCCGGCAATTATGTAGTGTATTTTGGAACAGCCAACACTGTTACGGTTACAACTTTATCACCGGGTAAAACCTATCATTTCGCGGTGTTTGAAGCCAATGGCACCAGTACACCTGTGTTTTATACGGTAAATCCCCTGAGCGGCGGACAGGCAACCCTTGACAGGCCCTCAGTTGCAGC
The DNA here is from genome assembly GCA_023433755.1 of Bacteroidota bacterium. Lineage (GTDB taxonomy): Bacteria > Bacteroidota > Bacteroidia > Chitinophagales > Chitinophagaceae > Flavisolibacter. The sequence continues at coordinate 14,438 of JAEYUA010000114.1, forward strand.
CTCCGGTTTGAGCTTTTCGCAACAGGATGGCAACAGCATCAGGCTTGCCTGGACCAATGGTAATGGATCCAGGAGGATCATCGTGGCCAGGGCCGGCCAGGAAGTAGATGCCATTCCCCAGGATGGCGTGGATTATATACCAGGCCAGGTAGGAAGTATGAGCTTTGCTACCGCGCCTGAGATTGCACCTTCGCAAAAAGTAATTTATGATAACACCGGTACCAGTTTCGAGTTCACCGGGTTCGCACCTGCTACCACTTATTTCTTTAAAATATTCGAATACGATGGCACCGGCACCAGCATTGCGTACCAGGTAACACTGACCGCTTCGGGTAGCAGCGCCACAGTGTCGGCCCCTACAGCACAGGCAACAGCCATCAGCTTTTCAAACGTTACCGGCAATTCCATCAAGGCTACATGGACCAATGGCAATGGTTCTAAAAGACTGGTGCTGGTAAAGGCGGGTGCACCTGTGGATGCCACTCCATCCGACCTGGTTTATTATTCTCCACAGGCTAATTTTCCAACCGGCGCGCAGATCGGCACCGGGAATTACGTGGTTCATTTCAGTACAGGCAATACGGTTACGGTAACGGGTCTGGCTACCAATCAAACCTATCATTTTGCCGTTTTTGAATCTAACGGTTCAACAACTCCTGTTTTCAATACTGCCTCACCTGCAACAGGTAGCCAGGCCACTACCGACAGGCCTACTGTTGCTGCGGGTAATATGAGTTTTACCGAGGTGGAGGGGAATGAGATGCGGGTGAACTGGACTA